>DATKGA010000063.1:0-78199 GCA_035510935.1 Acidobacteriaceae bacterium | reverse complement strand
ATGTCCAGGCCAGCATCATCCCGGCGATGGAGCGCGACCGCATCGCGGCCGGCGGCGACGTCGATGCCGCACCTCCGGACAACCCTGCACGCCTTGACTTCGAACGCCTGCATCCGATCTCCGAAAAGGTCGAGGGCGCCGCATTATTCCTCGGCCTCGGCGTCGTCGTGCTGATGGCGTTTGAATCCGGCTCCCCCGACCCCAGCGCGACAGCGAAATCTGAAACCGCTTAGAATCGTAGAGACATGAAAACTGGAATTATCGGTCTGCCGCAGGTCGGCAAGACCTCCCTGTTCAAAATCCTGACCAAGGCAAAGACGGACAGCTTTGGCCACTCCAACCCGCGCGAGGCGCATCTCGGCGTCGCCAAAGTGCCCGACGCCCGCCTCGACAAGCTCGCCATCCAGGCCAACACGCGCCGCACCGTCTACGCCACCGTCGAGTACGCCGACCTCGCCGCCATTGGCGAAGAAGCCCTGAAGGAAACAGCCTTCCTGCAGAGCCTGCGCAACGTCGATGCCATCATCCACGTGCTGCGTGCGTTTGAGGACGACACCATCCCGCACGTCGGCCCCATCGATCCGCTGCGCGACATCGGCAATGTCGAGATCGACCTCATCGTCAGCGACCTCACCCAGATCGAGAAGCGGCTGGAGCGCGTCGTCAAGGACATGAAGAAGCTCAAGACCGCCGAGGGCGAACGCGAACACGCGCTCCTGCTGCGCTGCAAGCAGCAGACCGAAGCCGGGAAGCCGCTGCGCGAGATGGAGTTGACCGCCGAAGAGAAGAAGCTCATCCGCGGCTTCATGTTTCTCTCGCAAAAACCAATCCTCTACGTGCTCAACATCTCCGAGAGCACCACTCTCGGCAGGGACGTCGACGCCGCGGTCGCCAGGTATGGCCTCACCGAAGTGGCGTCGCGGCCGAACTCCGGCGCCACCGCGATCTGCGGCAAGGTCGAAGCCGAGCTGGCCGAGATGGACGACGAAGAAGCCGCCGAGTTCCTCGAAGGTTACGGCCTCACCGAGAGCGGCCTGGTCCGCCTGATCCGAAAGAGTTACGAATTGCTCGGCCTCGCCAGCTTCTTCACCGTGGGCGAGCCGGAGACGCGCGCCTGGACCATCCCCATGAACTGCCGCGCGCAGGAAGCCGCCGGCGCAATCCACTCCGACCTCGAAAAGCATTTCATCCGCGCCGAGACGATCCACTGGGACACGCTGCTTGCCGCCGGCTCCGAAGCCGCCGCGCGCGCGCAGGGAACGCTGCGCCTCGAGGGCAAGGACTATCCCGTGAAAGACGGCGACGTGCTGAACATTCGCCACAGCGGTTAGCCTTCGATGATCTCCTCCACCATCGCCGCCTCGCGCTTCTGGCTCGCGCTCGCGCTCGGCCTCTTCGCCGGACTCGCAGATTACCTCGGCGGCTTTCTGCTGGTGCGCCGCTCGCCATCGGCGCGCGCGCTGCGCTACTTCGTGGCGCTCGGCGCGGGCTTTATGCTCTCCGCCGCCCTACTGGAGATGATGCCCGAAGCCTTTACCATCAACATGCACTGGGCCGCTCCGCTCATCCTCGCCGGCTACTGCGGTGTCCACCTGTTGGAGCACACGCTGGTGCCGCACTTCCACTTCGGCGAGGAAACGCACCACCACCAATTCCTCTCGAAGAGGAGCAGCTACTCCGTCCTGCTCGGCCTCGCCACGCACACCTTCTTCGACGGCGTCGCCATCGGCTCCGGCTTTGTTGTCTCCGCGTGGCTTGGCTGGGTGCTCTTCATCGCTATCTTCCTGCACAAGATTCCTGAAGGCTTCACCGTCGCCTCCGTAATGCTCGCCGGCGGACAGGGCCGTCGGGCCGCGCTCAACTCCGCGCTCTTCCTCGGCGCAACCACCGTGCTTGGCGTGCTCGCCATCAACCTCGAGCCGGGATGGGTCAAGGCCGGCCTCCCGCTCTCCGCCGGAGTCACCATCTACGTCGCCGCCACCGACCTCGTCCCCGAGGTCAACCGCGAGCCCGGCGTGCGCATGGCCCTGGTCTTCTTCGCCGGCGTGGCGATGTTCTTCCTGCTGCGCCTGCTCGCCCCCGGATAGACCGCTCTACTGCAGCACTTGCAGCGTAACAACCGCTGTGTGCAACAGCGCATTGCCCGTCGGCCCGGTCGCAGTTCCTGTCACGGTCAACGTGTAGGTCGTCGATTGAATCGATGCGTTGTCCGTGTTGATGCGATTGCCGCAGCCCGTAACCAGCATTGCAAAAAATACGCAGCACGCGATCCCCATAAATCCCCCAACTTTTCCGCGTCGTCTGGCGAACGCAATCACCGGCAGCAGCAGGATCGCAAGCACGCCTTCCCCTGAAGCATCCCAACTTCCCGGCCGCGTCTTCCTCTCCAGCCCCGCCAGCGGCGTCTGGATCGTCATCGTAAAGCTGGTCACCGCACCGCCCGGCGGGATATACGACGGGTTGATCGACGGGATTGCTCCCGTCGGCACTCCCTGCACCGCCAGCGAAATCGGGCTGGCCATCGCCGCGCCCACCATCGCGACAGAGAAGCTGTAGGTCGCCGCGCTGCCCGCTGGAATGGTCTGCGTAGTCGTACCCGTCGCCGTCATCGTAAAGTCAGAAGCCGCACCCACCGCCAGCTCCGCCGTCGCCGAGCTGCTGGGCAAAAAATCCGCATCGCCGGAATACGCCGCGCTCAAATCATGCGCGCCCTGCGCCAGCCCGCTGGTGGTAAACGTCGCCGCGCCCGCCGTCAGCGAAACGACTGCCAGCGTACTGCTGCCATCCAGCAGCGTCACCCTGCCCGTGGGCACGCCGCTTGTTGTGCTGGTCGCCTGTACGGTCAACGTTACGGGAAGCCCCAACCCAGGCGCGCTGCTCGAAGCCGTCAACCCGGTCTGCGACGGCGCCTGCGCAATGCTGAGGATGGCCGCCGGCGTCACGCTGACCGAATAGTTCCCAGCCGCGCTACCCGTCAGCATCGCCGCAATGGGATAAACGCCCACGGGAGACAGGGCCGCCGCAGTCGTCGTGTAGACCGCCGCAACCTTCCCCGCATCCTGCGCCAGCACGCCCGTCAGTGTGCCGCTCAGCGCAGGAATGGCTTGGCCGTACAAGATGGCTGCGGGATTCACCGCCGCCGTAATGCCCAGCGGCGACACCGTCATCACCAACACTGCGGACTGCGCCGCGGAGTGGCTCGCATCACCCGCGTAGGTCGCGCTCAGGCTGTACGTCGCGGCTACCAGCGCAGACGTATTGAAGCTCGCCGAGTCCGAGTTCAGCCCCGCGGCGCCCAGCGTAATCAGTGTTCCCCCGCTGTCCTCCAAGAATGTAACGTTTCCAGTTGCATTCGTCGAT
Organism: Acidobacteriaceae bacterium; assembly: GCA_035510935.1. Taxonomy (GTDB): domain Bacteria; phylum Acidobacteriota; class Terriglobia; order Terriglobales; family Acidobacteriaceae; genus Edaphobacter. Next base: position 74,839 of record DATKGA010000063.1, on the reverse strand, counting down.
GTGGCCAGCGTCGCCGTCACCGATCCGCTGCCATAGGCAACCACCGACGGCCCGTTCAGAGTCAGCGCACCCAGTGTGACAGTCCCCAGCCCGGCGATGGTATGAATGTCAGGCGTCGTCTGCGCGTCGAGCTGGCGCACCCGCTGATTGCCGCTGTCGGCCAGCGTAAGTTGTCCTGCGGGTGAAAGCGCAACCGACTGCGGCGAGTCGAGGCTGGCCGTCACCGCCGCGGCATTGTCTCCCCCGAACGCCTCGGTTCCCTGCCCTGCAACGGTGGTGATGACGCCCGTGGGCGAGATGCGCCGGATGCGATGGTTCGCGCTGTCCGCAAAATATAAATTGCCCGCCGCATCCATCGTCAACCCGCGCGGCAGGGCCAGACCAGCCGCGGTTGCCGGGCCATTATCGCCGCTAAATGCCTGCATGTTGCCGCCTGAGATTGCCACACCCGCAACGGTGGAGATCACGCCGGTCGTCGTACTCACTTTGCGCACACGTCCGTTGTGCGTGTCCGCGATATACAGGTTCCCCGCTTCATCCAGCGCCAGTCCGTTGGGCGAATCGATAGAGGCCGCAGTCGCCGCGCCTCCATCTCCCGAATAGCCCTCTACACCATCGCCAGCAACCGTCGTAATCGCACCCGTCGCAGCCGCAATCCGTCGCACGCGGTGGTTCTTTGTATCCGCGATGACTACATCGCCAGCCGCATCCAGCACAAGCGCGGTTGGCAGGTCCAGACTCGCCGCCGTGGCCGCGCCTCCATCGCCACTGTAGCCCGCAACGCCTGTGCCTGCAATCGTGGCAATCATGCCGCTGGCGACATAGACCTCGCGCACACGATGGTTGTGGCTGTCAGCAATAAAGATGTCACCGGCAGAATCCACTGCAAGTCCCGTGGGCGAGTCGAGCTCCGCCGCGGTGGCCTCTCCATTGTCGCCGGCAAAGCCCTGCACCCCATTGCCCGCAACCGTGGTAATCACCCCGTCGGGAGTCACCTTGCGCACCACGTGGTTTCCCGTCTCCGCAAAGTAGAGATTGCCCTGTGCGTCGAAGGCGGCAGCAGAAGGAAGCAGCAGCGGAAGCGTCGTGGCCTGGGTCTGCGCGCAGGCCGAAGCCGTCAAACCAATCGCCGCACAAGCCGTCAACCCCAATCCCGCGCACAGGCGCGCAATTCCACCTCGCCTCTGAGCAAAGGGACGCGTAGCTGCGCGCTCTGGGTTGGTACAGCTCGGCTTCCCCATTCGCTTCGCTCTGACTTGATGCACGTTCTGGCGCGAACATCTTCCGCACCATGCGCGATTCAGCTCGATCTTGCGCGATTCGGCTGAGTTCTGAGGGTAGCACGCGGCACATTCCGTGCCCAACCTTTGCTCCCTCACTTTGCGCCCTCACTTTGCACGATGATAGGCTGCTCAGGGAACAGCGCAGGCTTGCCGGGCAATTCGAATCCGGCATCCAACCGCCGCAACACACAACCCGAATCCACGGAGAAATAATGCCAAGGTACTGTCTTACGCTCGACCTGCAGGACGACCCCAAGAAGATCGCCGAATACAAGCGCCACCACGAAAAGATATGGCCCGAGGTGCGCGACAGCCTGCTCATCGCCGGCGTCGTCGCCATGGAGATCTATCTCTCCGGCACGCGCATGTTCATGATCATGGACGTCAACGACAGCTTCTCGCTGGAGAAGAAGGCCGCCATGGATCGCGCCAACCCCAGGGTGCAGGAGTGGGAGGCGTTGATGGCCAACTTCCAGGCCGTCCCGCCCGGCGCAGACCCTGTCCGCCGCTGGGCGCCCATGGAAAAGGTCTTCGACCTCGCATTGCAGTAACCAGCCGCGGGGCAGTAACCAGCCGCGGGCCGCGATAGACTCCCAGTAAGAGGCCTCATGATCCTGACCCCGCTCGATTGGCTGGTGATCGCCGCATACTTCGCGCTTAACCTCGCCATCGGCTTCTTCTACATGAAGCGCGCCTCGGGCGACATCGGAGAATTTTTCCTCTCCGGGCGCAACGTCAGTTGGTGGCTGGCCGGCACGTCGATGGTGGCCACCACCTTTGCCGCGGACACGCCTCTGGTGGTCACCGGCCTCATCTACGCGCAGGGCATCGCCGGCAACTGGCTCTGGTGGTCGTTCCTCCTCTCCGGAATGCTCACTGTCTTCTTCTTCGCCCCGTTATGGCGCCGCGCAAAGGTCCTGACGGATATGGAGTTCGCCGAGCTGCGCTATAGCGGCCCACCCGCCACCTTCCTCCGCGGATTCCGAGCCGTCTACCTCGCCTTCCCCGTCAACACCATCATCATGGGTTGGGTGAACCTGGCCATGGCCAAAATTCTCGCCCTCACTCTCGGCCTCACCAGCACGCGCCAGCAACTCACCGGGGTCTTCTGCTGCCTTGCGCTCACACTCGCCTACAACGCCGTCTCCGGCCTGTGGGCCGTGCTCTGGACAGACCTCCTTCAATTCATCCTCAAGATGAGCATGGTCATTCTGCTGGCGTATTTTGCTGTGCACGCCGTCGGCGGAATGCACTCGCTCGCAACGCAGGTCCACGCCTTCGATGCGACGCATGCGGTCAACGGACATGCGCGTGACACGCTCGCCTTTATCCCGTCGTCCGCGTCGCCCTTCTTCCTCAGCTTCCTCGTCCTGCTCTCGCTCAACTGGTGGGCAAGCTGGTATCCGGGGGCCGAGCCCGGCGGCGGAGGCTACATCGCGCAGCGTATTTTTTCCGCGAAGAACGAGAAGCACTCCCTCGGCGCAACCCTCTGGTTCAACATTGCCCACTACGCTCTTCGCCCCTGGCCCTGGATCCTCACCGCATTGGTCGCGCTCGTCCTGCTGCCCAATCCCACCGCCGCGCAGGGTGGCATGGAGGGCGCGTACGTCTGGGTGATGGTGCATTATCTGCCGCCCAGCCTGCGCGGGTTGATGCTGGCCGGATTTGCGGCAGCGTACATGTCCACCATCGGGACGCACCTGAATTTGGGCGCGTCGTACATGGTCAACGACCTCTACAAGCGCTTCCTTGCGCCGGATAAATCCGCCCGCCACTACGTCGCCGCCAGCCGTATTGCCACCATCCTTGTCGCAGTTATGAGCGCCTGCGCCACCGGCTATATGCTCACCCACGGCGCGTCCATCGCGACAGCCTGGAAGTTTCTGCTCGCTCTCGGCGCGGGCGCGGGTCTGGTCTTCATCCTGCGCTGGTACTGGTGGCGCATCAATGCGTGGAGCGAGATCGCCGCCATGACCGCCGCCGCCACCATCTCGCTGTCTCTGGAAAGCAGCCTCGGCATGCCCATCGTCCGCGCGCTGCACCGCATCGACCCCGCGCTCGTCCTCGCGCCCCTCAATCAGGACGACCCGCACGCCTTCGCCTGGCTCATGTTGACGACTACCCTGCTCACCACGGCCATCTGGCTCGCCGTGACGCTGGCCACCCAGCCCGAGACAGAGGCGACACTGCAGGCCTTCTTCGACCGCGTCCGCCCCGCCGCCCTCGGCTGGCGCCGCTTCGCGCAGGCTGGGATCAATACATCCGACCCAGACTCACTCGCCGCGCAACGCGATCCCACGCTTGCCTACAACTTCTTCCACTGGGTGCTGGGCTTCACGCTGGTCTACGCGATGCTCTTCGGCGTCGGCGACTTGCTCTTCGGCCGCGGCGCTGCCGGCGTCGCCCTGCTCACCCTCAGCGCCGCGCTCCTCGCCATCCTCTTCACCAGCCTCAACCGCCGCGGCTGGTCCGTCTGGCGATAGGAAATCCTGCGCGCCCCCTCATATCACCGGATGAAACGTCACCAGCACTGACACAAAGATCGCACCAAACACGATCAACAGCAGCGGCCACCACCGATCCAACCAGGACTCCCGTTCCGTCGCCAAACTCATCGCACTCTCCTCCTCTTCCCATCTCCGATTTTATCCGGAAACCAAGCCGATACCTCAACCGTTCCTGTTGCATTCGTTGTCTCCATGCTATAGGTGTTGCATAGATTATTTAAACAGCCGAGTGAAATCCGGATGGGCTAAGCAGACTTATTTGGTTTGAAGTGATCTCTAGTCAGTTGCGGGCAATACCAGACGGGCCACTGAGTCGGTGACGGAATGCAAAGGTCTGTCTGTTTTGAAGTATTTCTTATAGGCTGCAACCCAATCCGTGGAGATATCGCGCTGAGCTGTATGCAGATCGAGTTGACGGGCACAGACCATTTCGTGAAGGCGTTCTTCCAGATCGTCTTTGACATATGCGTTCCATGTCCGGCTTGTGTACGGTTCCGGCCATAGGTTATGGATATTTTCCGCGCCGCCCAATCCCGGGGCGATCAGGTAATCGATCTCATAGTCATCGGCGCGGGAACTCTGGATTCCGTAGGCATCGAGAACCTGCTGACGCAACGGCGCCGTCACCTGTCCAACTACTTCTTCATGCGCCGCCATGCAGAGGTCGCTGATCGTAGCTTCCCGTGTGGTGCCTGGAGTAAGGCGCGGATTGGGAACATCTCCGCGCTCCAACGGAGAATCGACGGCGTTTGGTCCTTGCAAACGAGCGTGCTGCAGCAGAAGCCAACCAGCCGCTGCGCTAATCAAGAATGCCACGCATAAAGCTGCAACGCGCGTGCCCAATGTGAACCGGACAAGCCACTGCCGGGTATCGGCTTTGGGCTTGCTTGGCAGCTCAGCCAATTGGGCGCGCAATAACGAACGTGGCCCGTTGATCGGTGGCAATACTGGATCGAATATTTGCCGGTGAAGGCGAGTGAAATCGACAATGCTGCCTTCGAAATCCGCCATCCGCGCGCGACATCCCCAGCAGGCGGCAAGGTGGGCCTGAACTTGCGCGGCGTGACGACGAGTGAGTTCGCCGTCCGCGGCCAGCATGAGTTCCTCGTCCGTGATGTGCAGGTCTTGTCTCAGCATTGGGTTACCTCTTGTCCGCACAGCTCAATCGAGCGATGGATCGCGACAGAGAAATCGATATGGTTCCCAGAGAAATCCCGAGGACCGTCGCAATCTCCCGGTAGCGGAGGCCCTCCGCGCGCAGCCGCAGGCAACTCTGGTCCATATCCGGCAGGGCATGAACAATAGCCAGCAAGCGTTGTTGTCTTTGAGCAGACAGCAGATATTCTTCAGGATTCGGCGATGGGTCGAAATGCCGCTTCAGGATCGTTTCGCCGTGACCCGCCCAGTCGCAAAATTTCTGGTTCGCATAGCGCCGCTTAAGGGAGAGATTATGCGCGACGCGAAAGATCCAGCCTCTAAGATTTGCCCGCGATCTGCCTAGCTGAAGGTGCCTGAATAGGGACAGGAACACTTCCTGGGCGACTTCTTCCGCGTCATGCACAGGAATGCCAAACGAGAGTGCATAGCGCAAGAGCGGATCGCGAAACTGCTCAAAGAGATCGACAACCTCGCGTTCAATCTCCGACGGCGCCGCTGCGGGAGCTGCGCTGGCCGTGGCTGGGAATAGCAACTTGCTGATTGAATCGGTTGAATTCATCCGCGTTGGTTCTTACATCTGTATATTCCATTCCCGTTGCTTCTGTTTAAAGTAATTGCAGGACATTATTCCCTGGCAAAGCAATGCGGTCAAAAAGACTGAACAAAACGGCGGCAAACGGAATATACAGAACGGCAGGGTACAAAAGGCGTGACCCACACCATCGGGGGAAGATCCCGGCATGGGGGGTCTGTCGACCTTTGCCACAGATCATTATCCAACGGAACGAGGCCTAACCCTTCATGAAGAGATTCGCAGCACTCCTGCTCTTTGTTACCCTGCCGCTCCTTGCCCAAAGCAACACCGGCGAGCTTCGCCTGCGGGTGACAGACCCGGTGGGGTTGGGCCTCAAGGCCTCCGTCACCGTCTCCAGCGAAGCAAACCAATTTCGCAATGCGTTCACCACCAGCGACGCGGGCGAGGTCGACATCAAGACTCTCGCCTTCGGCATCTATCGGGTGAGCGTGGAGAAGCCAGGCTTTGCGGCAACCACGGAGATATTGGAAGTGCGATCGGCGCTTCCCGCCGAACACACCCTCCAGCTAAAGCTGCCCACGGTAAAGCAATCCGTGGAGGTAAACGCCGGCAATACTCTGCTCGATCCGGACCGCGCCTCCTCCGTCATGCAGATTGGCTCCCAGCAGATTCAAGAGCGGGTGGCATCGCTGCCCGGCAGGTCGGTGCAAGACCTGGTCAACTCGCAGCCGGGCTGGTTGTACGAGGGCAACGCCGTCCTGCATCCGCGCGGTTCCGAGTACCAGACACAGTTTGTCATCGACGGAATCCCGCTCACCGACAACCGCTCGCCCAGCTTTGGCCCGGAGATCGAGGCCGACGATGTGGACTCCATCAGCGTCTATACCGCTGGCATTCCCGCCGAGTACGGCCGCAAGATGGGCGGTGTGGTGGAACTGAACACACGCCGGGAGACAGGCGATGGGTTGCATGGACAGGTGGTCCTTTCCGGCGGCAGCTACGATACCGCTGCCTCCTACGCCCAGGTGCAGGATGTGTGGGGCAGGAACAGCTTTGGAGTGAGCGCGTCGGGCAGCATGTCCGCCCACTATCTGAATCCGGTAGTGCCGGAGAACTACACCAACCGAGGAACGGCGGGGGATTTCTCCGCCAACTACGAACGCGACTTTTCGCAGAGCGACCGGCTAAGCCTGAGCGTTCGCCATGAGCTTTCGCGTTACGAGATTCCCAATGAACTGGTGCAGGAACAGGCAGACCAACTGCAGACCGGCGACAACTTTGAGACTCTGGGAACAATCCGGTACCAACACATCCTGTCGCCGGACAGCCTGATTACCCTTGCCGGAATGGTACGCGACAACGCCAACGATTTGTACTCCAACCAGAACTCGACCCCGATTATTGCTACGCAACACAACGATTTTCGCGAAGGCTACTTCAAGGCCGCGTACTCGCTGCACCACGGCATTCAGGAGTTTAGGGCGGGGATTGAATCGGACACCGTTTTTTTGCATGAGAACTTCAACTACTCCATTACCGATCCCACGCAGTTTGACCCCGGCACGCCCACATCCCCACCTCCCTTTTTCGCGACCGGTACCGACCTGGAGCCGTCTGCCTTTGTCGAGGACCTGGTACGTCTTGGCAACTGGACCGTCAGCGCCGGCCTGCGCTGGGACCACTACCAGCTTCTGCTCAACCAGAGCGCATTCAGCCCGCGCCTCTCCATCGGGCGCTCTGTGCCATCGCTCAACATGCTGCTGCACGCGTCCTTCGATCGCGTCTTCCAGACGCCTTCGTTTGAGAACATCCTTATCACCAGTTCGCAATGGATCGACCAGATTGACCCATCGGTTCTGCACCTGCCGGTGCAGCCGTCGAAGGGAAACTACTACGAAGGTGGCGTTACCCAGGCCATCGCAAATCGCGCGAGTGTCGACGTCAATCTCTACCGCCGCGATGTCAGGAACTACACCGACGACGACCAACTACTGAACACAGGCATCAGCTATCCCATCGCATTCGATAAGTCTGTGATCTACGGTGCGGAAGCAAAGCTCACTCTGGTTCGTCTCGGCAAGCTCTCGGGTTATGCAAGCTATTCCTATATGGTGGGCGCGGCGTGGTTTCCAGTCACCGGCGGACTCTTCCTCGGCGATGACGCCATCGCCGCTCTCAATCAGACCGCCGGCCACTTTCCCGACTCGCAGGACCAGCGCAACACGCTGCGCACGCGCTTCCGCTATCAGCTCGCGCCGCGCCTCTGGTTTGCGGCGGGCGCTGCCTATGGGTCGGGCCTGCCCTTCGAGTACCAGGGCGATGAACCCACCGCTCTCTCCGAATATGGCCAACAGGTGATTAGCCGCATCAACTTCGCCCGTGGCCGCATCCTGCCGCTGCTCGCCGTCAACGCCTCGCTAGGTACGGACATTTACAAGGGCGAACGAGTAACCACGCGCTTCCAGGCGGATGGGGACAACTTGAACAATCGTCTGAACATTATCGACTTCGGTGGCCTCTTCTCCGGCAATGCAGTTGCGCCCGGACGAAGTTTCGCCCTTCGCCTCAACACCAGCTACTAGCCGCTGGCTTGGCTGTTTGAGTACCGTGTGCCCCATGCGTTGCCGGCTGCCCCCCATTTTCACGCTTCTGTCTCAGACCAGCATCTTCAGATCGTCGGATGAAACGTCACCAGCACCGAAACAAAGATCGCTCCAAACAGTATCAACAGCAGTGGCCACCAGCGATCTACCCAAGACTCCCGATCTGTCGCCAAACTCATCGCAATCTCCTCCTCTGTACCCCTCCGATTTTATCCGAGGACCAGCCGAGTCCCTAACCGTGCCTCGCCGTCCTCTTCAACAGCCTCAACCGCCGCGCCGTTCGGCGTAAGCGACTGGCGGTAGCGACTGGCAAGCTAGTTGAAATGTATATTGATTCCCAGTGGGGCAGGCTAACAGCAAATGCTTCAACTCTCCGAGGACGACTCTGATGCCGCTCTCTCGACGTAATTTCGCAAAGATGGGTGCATTGGGGTTCGCCGCGCAGTGGGCCCCGCACGCCCTGGCGCAGGACGCCGCAATACCAGCCGCCGCGCCAACCGCAATGCAACCGGCGGCAATGCAACCTTCCGGTCGCCGCATCGGCTATGCTGTCATTGGCCTCGGTAGCATCGCCAACCATTTTCTGGCGGGCACAAAGATCTCCGCGCAATCCAGCATCACTGCCCTGGTGAGCGGCCACCGCGACAAGGCAGAGCGCATCGCCGCCCAGTACGGCGTGCCCACCACCTCCATCTACGACTATGAAAACTTCGACCGCATCGCCGCCAACCCGGCCGTGGACGCAGTCTACGTCGCACTGCCCAACAGCATGCACGCGGAGTTCACCCTGCGCGCGGCCAAGGCCGGCAAGCACGTCCTGTGTGAGAAGCCCATGGACGTCAGCTCCGCGCAATGCGTCCGCATGATCGACGCCTGCAAGGCCGCGCACGTCAAGCTGATGATCGCCTACCGCCTGCACTACGAGCCAACCCACCTGCAGGCGCTCGAACTCATTCGCTCCGGCAAGCTCGGCACCCTCGGCTCCCTCGACGCCAACCATGGCGGCAACATCCGCGCCGGCGAGTGGCGACTGACCAAGGCGCTCGGCGGTGGAGGCCCCATGTTCGACCACGGCGTCTATCCGCTCAACATCTTTCGTATGCTCACTGGCCAGGAACCCATCGCCCACCAGGCCATGATCTCCACTCCAGACCGCGATGCTCGCTTCACCGAGGTGGAAGAAACTGTCCAGTGGCTCAGCCGCTTTCCTTCCGGCGCGCTCGCCTCGGGCACGGCCAGCTATGGTGTGGAACTGGGCGGTTACTGGCGCGCTCACGGCCCATGGGGTTGGCTGCAGATGACCTCCCTCACCTACCAGGGACAGCATCTCACCGGCCACTACGCATCCCAACCCGTCCTTGGCGCGCCCTGGGTTGAGGTCGACATCGCCAGCACAGAGAAGGACCCCATGCAGTTCACCCGCCAGGTCGACCACTTCTCCGACTGCATCCTGCACGACCGCGTGCCCAACACCCCCGGCGAAGACGGCCTGGCCGACCTGCTCGCCCTGGAAGCCGTCTACAAATCCGCCGGCGTCACGCTATAACGTCGTACTTCCGTCACAGATAGATCGGCTCCAGCTTGTTGACCACGTAGGTGCCGCAGCGCACGTAATCTGCCATCGGCTTAAGCCGCGCGATATCCAGATCGACGCATATCCATCCCTTGTACTTCATCCCCTTCAGGATGCGGTGGCAGCCGGGGAAATCGACCTCGCCGTCGCCCAGGTCGTAGATGTTCTGGATGAATCCTCCGCCTCCGCCGCCCGCGGGCCTCGTAGCCGCCGCCGTCCCGTCGGCTGGTGCAGCTGGTGCCGGCGCTGGCGCAGCCGCCGCTGGCGCCGGTCGCTTGGCGTCCTTGTAGTCCAGGAACTTGATGCGGTCCTTGTATTTTTCGATGGTTCCCACCACGTCGCATCCCGCCAGATCCAGGTGCGCGGTGTCTGGCGAAAAGCCGAACAGCTTGGGGTCGACCAGCGACATGAAGCGGTCAATCTCCTCCCGCGTCTGCACCATCTGCCCCATGTGGTTGTGCACGCCGGCGGTGAATCCCATCGTTCCGGCCAGCTCGCCAATCTCGTTGCAGCGCTTGCACATCTCCTCAAACGCTCCCGGCGCGGCCGTCCCGCCCCGATTCAATCCCGGCGAGAAGACCACCAGATGGCTGGCCCCGAAATCGGCCAGAAACTTCATCGCCTCGCGCGCGCTGTCCAGCGTCTGCTGTCGCATGGCCGGGTCCACCGAAAGGCTGTTCCACGAGATGGTGACCACGTTCAGTTTGCGCTTCGACATCTCGGTCTGCAGTTGCGCGGCCGTCATGCCGAACTTGTTCAGGCAACCGGGAAAGTTGGCCAGCCGAATCCCGGGGAAGCCCGTCGCCGACATCACATCGAACATGTCCGTGAACTTCGACCCCGGGAAGTAGCCCCACAGGTTGGAAGACACGGCCCACTTGATGTTCTTGTTGGCGGGTATTTGGCTTTGGGCGCGCGCCAGAACGGCTGGAAGAAGCGAGAGCGATGCGATGAAGTTGCGGCGGCTGATATTCATAGGTGTGTTGTGGTCGAAAATTCCCTCCCGATACACATATCACACTCCGCGCAGCTCTGGCAGAGTACGGCGCGGATAGCCCCTTACGAACCGGCGAGGTGGCCGATGCCGATGCCGATGACATAGGTCACGGCGCCTTCCAGCGCTCCGACGGCGGTCATCTCCAGGCCGCTGGACCACCAAACTATGTATACAGACAGATTGTTGGAAATAATCCTTGACACCTACCGAGGAGGGGAATAGCTTCACCGCATCGTAAAATTGTTTTATGGAGCGTTGTAGCGCTGAAAATTGTGCTGCAACCAAATCTCCCCTCTGAACCATTGGCCATAGAATAGGCGCTACTCCAGAGAAAGATCGTCAGACTATTCGGCCATCATCCGATAGCCAACACTAAATGAGTCGCTAGAAGTGGCGACGGTTCACACACTTCATACCGATTTAAGGACGAGGAGACGATCCGACCATGCGAATCCATTTACTTCCGATAGCGCTACTTGCCTGCTGCGTTTGCGCAATTGGTGCGCAAAGCAACCAGCCTGCAACTCCCTCGGTGATCGTGCAGCGGCATGTTCCGCCGGAAAACAGTTGGAGGTCGGAGGCAAAAGATCTTGCCACCGAAGGGGATACCGTATCACCGGAGGTCCGTAAAGCACGCGACGCATACTGGAACCGGAGATACCCGGTACATACGGGGCCGGGAGGATGGGCAACGTCCAACGGGAGCGCAGGCCCCACACACACCGGCCCACCGAAGGAGTTAGAGGGGATTGATACATCTATCTGGATCGTAGGTCGCTTTGAGTCCTTCCATGTATACGCGACCAGCGGCGGCGGTGGTCTCTACACGGAGATGAATGTTCGAGTGCAGCATGTGTTCGACAGGCATCCCCTTCCAGGACTTGCCGAAGGACAACTGATCGACCTACCCATTGCTGGCGGCGCGGCCATCAACAACAGCAATCGGTCTGAATCCGACCTCAACCAGGATTATTTTCCGCACATGCAGCCAGGCCATACTTACCTCACGGAAGTTATCCCTTGTCAGCAGTTATTCGCCTGCGCGGGAGGAGACTTTTATTTCTATGGGAGGTCGTGGGACCTGACCAGCGGCGTTGTTCAACCCGTGGATAACGCAGATGTTCAATTTGCGGCAAGCGGAAATTCAAGTATCGCCGGAACACCTTCATCGACGATCGTTCCGCGATTTCAAGCACTCATCGACCAGTCCATTCAGAAAGGACCAAAATAATGGTGCGTCCATTGGTTTTAGCAGTCCTCGCTGCGGGCCTATTGGACATGCCGGCACTCACCCAGTGCCCGTCACCACCTTCTGGCGGATGCCCGCAGCAATATACGGTCGGAACTGTAACGGGTCTCGGACCAACGCCGACCGTACCTCAGCCAATGGCCCAAGGAGCATTCATCAGCATTATGATATATGGCCAGATGGGGCTGAACACAACTGCGGTTGCTGCAATAAACCAAGCAGTTCAAGGATGGACATCGTTGCCTGGCAGCAATCAGACTCCCTACCAGACTACTGTAGGCGGGGAATTGCCGCAGAATATAATCAACAATCCAGGTAATATGGGCGGAACTGCGATTGACCCAGTGTACGCAATAGGCTTGGGAGATTTCACCGGTATATGTCCGGCAACAATTCCAGGCACATCTACTCCCACTTGGGCTTGTACTAAAGTAACAACCGATGGCAACGGCGTAATTACGAATTCGCTTACCATTATCGATCCGAATATATTGAACCCAAACGGAAACGGGCAACCAATGTGGCAAGACCCCAACTTGCTTGAGCCTTTGGATACCCATGAGTTGGGCATTGCTCTATTCAATTTTCTGGATTGCACTGCCAATTGCGCAAATTCAGTCACAAACCCACTTAACACGCTTGTGGCACCCGGCCCTTGCGACCAAACAGCCGTATCCCAAGTCACGGGTGGCACTTGTGGCTGCCCGCAGCCCCCTCCTCCTCCTCCGCCACCACCATCGCCAGGAACGGGCAGTGGAACCGGCGGGGGGGTTGGCGGCAGCGGCGGTGGTGGCGGCGGTGGTGACGGAAGCGTCTACCTGCTTTACACAACCACCACTACGATTGATTATTCCGATGATGGTGGGTCTAACGGGTATGACATTGAACAGACAACCTACTACTACTCCGATGGTTCCATCAGTGTTGGGAGTCCAGAGTATGACACCTACGGAGTTTGTTCCACATCGGGGTATTAGCCGCAGCAGCGCCCACAAACATTCACAATCGAATCAGGAGCAACTGATATGCGAACTCATCTAGTCTTAGTCCCGGCGCGAAGCATCCTATGCACCGCATTGGCAACCCTATTGCTCTCTCCGCTGAGTATTGCAGCGCAAGCTCCCGTATCTCCAGCTACCTCTCTAACGGGGGCTGCGTTCTCCTGGGTGGATAAAGATACCGGGCATCGAGTGATGCGCCTGACCGCCGAGCCAGGCTCCGAAGGTCTCTACTTCAACGAAAACGCATTCACCTCGGGCGGAACGCAGATGATCTATACAGTGGGCCGGAATATCTATGCGCTCGATATGACAACGTATAAGTCGCGGAAGCTGGAGGTGGACCCGATAAGCTGCCTTATCGTCGGCAAGCTGACCCCAACCATCTATTTTATGAAAGTGAACGACAACGGTCTTTATGCGATGGATGTCGTTTCAGCCCAGGTAAGGGAAATTGCTGTGTTACCCAAGAACGCGACGATTTCCACTCTCAACGCCGACGAAACTCTGATTGCGGGGACATACGTTGAAGGCGAAGTACCTAAGTTACCCATAGACCCAAATCTGAAGCCCAGTTCGGTTAAAGCTAACGTGATGGATGAGAGGCTGGCGCAGCATCTGCCGATGGTGTTGTTTACTTTCAACCTAAAGACTGCCGAGATCAGACCGGTTCTGCACAGCACCGACTGGATCAGTCATGTGCAGTTTTCACCCAAGGTCCCCTATCTGTTGATGTATTGCCACGAGGGGCTATGGTGGAAGGTGGATCGCATCTGGACCATCCATACCGACGGCTCCCACAACCAGCTCGTTCACAAGCGCACCATAAACTACGAGATCGCCGGACACGAGTTTTGGGACCCGGACGGTAAGACCATCTGGTACGACCTCCAGGTTCCGCGCGGGCAGAACTTCTACTTGGCCAGCTACAACACCGACACCGCAGCGCGGGAGTGGTATGCCGTGGAACGCGATGCGTGGTCCATCCACTTCAACGCTGCCTCCGACGACAGCATATTCGCCGGCGATGGCGGGGATTATGCCCAGGTTGCGAAGTCGAAGAACGGCCAGTGGATCGAACTATTCAGTCCAAGGCAAAGTCCTGTGGAGCCAGATAGCGACCAGACCGGCCTGGTGCAGTCGGGATTCCTCAAGGCCGAGCATCTGGTCAATATGGCGAAACAGGTCTATACGTTAGAACCGAACGTCCGTTTCAGCCCGGACAACAAGCTGGTTATCTTCAACTCCAACATTTTTGGGCCGCCCTTCATCTTCGCCGTCGAAGTTGACAAGGCGCAAACCCCTTGATGCCGCTGCTACGATTAAAAACAGTGGCATCTTGCTTTGAATGGATTGTGGCGTGGTTTACGAACCGGCGAGGTGGCCGATGCCGATGCCGATGACATAGGTCACGGCGCCTTCCAGCGCTCCGACGGCGGTCATCTCCAGGCCGCTGGACCACCAGGAGCGGATGGTGATGAGCGATTTGGCCGCGCCCACCGCGAAGTGAGCGATCAGCGAGATGATGGCAGCGACCACGATGGCCGGAATCCCCGCCATGAAGAAGAACGGAACCACCGGGATGAATGCTCCGACGGCAGTGGAGAGCGCGGCGGTGGTGGCCGAGATCCAGGGCTTGCTCAGGCCCTCCTGGGTGGTATGCAGGCGCTCGCGGGCGAGTGCCTCGACAAGCTGGCCCTTCTTCTGGGCGATGTGTCCTACAAAGTGGTCGGCGTCCTCGGCGGTGAGCCCGCGCATCTGGTAGGTCAGCGACAGCAGCTCGCGCGCCTCGGACTCGTTGTACTCCACGGCCTCGCGTTCGCGATCGTACTCGGCCTCGTAGATCTCGCGTTCGCTTTTAGCAGCCAGGTATGCTCCGGAGCCCATGGAGAGCGCGGAGGCAATCATCCCGGCCAGTCCCGCGATCAGGACGTAGTGAGCGCCGCTGGGGCTCTTCTCGGTGGCCCCGGCCACTCCAGAGACGATGCCGAAGATGGCGCCGAGGCCGTCGTTAACTCCGTAGATCGCGTCGCCGATCCAGCTTGCGGCCTGTGGCTGGCCCTTGGCGCGCGCGGCCACCAACTGCTCCAGCGCCTGCTTGGCCTGCTCCGGGTCGAGCTGGGTGGGAGGCAGATGGTGGCGGATGAGGTTGCCCAGCATGATGTAGTGGTCGCGCTCATCCTCGATCACTTCCTTGAGAACGGTGATGGTTGCCTCATCGCCGAACTGCTCGATCTGATGGCCGTAGCGGGCGATGTCCCGGCTCTCATCCAGTTCCAGGCGGCGCAGTGCGAGGTCGAGGCCGCCGATGCGGTTGGAGAGCGAATCGGCCTCACCGGATGGCGGGCCGTTATACTCGGGAACAGGCTCGCCGAGAGCAGTCAGGCGGCTGGCCCAGAGGTCGGCATGATGCTGCTCTGCCAGAGCCAGCGAGTGCAGCGAACGGCACTGCTGCGGATCGGTGGCCTGACGCGAGAGCGCGTTGTAGGTGTGGTAGCCGCGCATCTCCACCTGCCAGTTGTTGGTCAGCGCCTCGATCAGGTGTTCCTTGTCCCGCGTGTCCATGATGTACCAGTGTGCCACGCGAGCAGGGCACGCGTCGCGCAGAGATTTTGTCGCGCCAGCATTTTCGCGAAGACGGGCTACAGCAGCCAGCTACTGATGCGGAAAGTGAGCCAGGCCATGGTGTAGGCGATGACGCTCATGTAGGCGAACTGGAAGAGGGGCCAGCGCCAACTGTTGGTCTCGCGCTTGACGGTGGCCAGGGTGGAGGTGCATTGCATGGCCAGGGCAAAGAAGACCAGCAGCGACAAAGCGCCCGCCAGTCCGATGGAATGGCGCAGAGCAACGCCCACCTGGGGTGTCTGGTAGAGCGTGCCCAGGGTACTGACCACGGTCTCGCGCGCCACGAACGCAGTAAGCAGGGCAACGCCGACGTTGCGGTCCAGGCCAAGCGGGCGCAGCGCCGGCTCCATCGCGTTGCCGATGGAACCGAGGTAGCTTTGCCCAATGGGACTGAGCTGACCGTGATGCAGGGGGAAGTTGGCCAGCACCCAGACGGCGAGGCTGGTGGCCAGGATGATGGTGCCCACCTGTTTCACAAAGATGCGAGCGCGGTCGAGCAGGTTGATGCCCAGCGAACGCCAGAGAGGAAGACGAAACTCCGGCAGCTCGATGGCGAAGGCCGAGTCATCCTTGCGCAGCAGGGAGAGATGCAGCAGGCGCGATGTGATGAGCGCGGCAGCCATCCCAATGCCGTAGAGACCCATCATGGCGCAGGCCCGCAAGCCAAGGAACTGGCCCACCACGGGCCGGTCCGGAATGAAGGCGGCGATGATCATGGTGTAGAGCGGCAGCCGCGCGGAGCAGGTCATGAACGGGGCGACAAGGATAGTGGTCAGGCGGTCGCGGCGAGAAGAGATGGTGCGTGTGGCCATGATGGCGGGCACGGCACACGCGTAGGCCGACAGCAGCGGCAGGAAAGACCGTCCGCTGAGGCCGAAGCGGTACATCATACGGTCCGCGATCACCGCGGCGCGCGCCATGTAGCCGGAGTCTTCCAACAGCGCGATGACCAGGAACAGAAGCAGGATCAGCGGCAGATAGGTAAGCACCGAGACGACGCCCGTCCACAGGCCGTCGATCACCAGAGAATGCACGAAGCCGTTGGGAAGGAACGCGCCGAACCACACGCCGAACCCGGTCAGCAGCTTCTGGAAGAGAGCGCTGGCCGGCGCGGCGGCGCGAAAGATGGTCTGGAAGACACCCAGGGTAATGAGGAAGAACAGAGCCGGGCCAAAGACAGGATGCAGGGCCACATGGTCGATGCGGCGCGACCACTCCGATGGCAGAGGGCGGCGATAGAGGCCCTCGTTCTCAATCTCTGACATGCCGCGGGGGCAGCCGATCTGTCGCGGTTCAACATGGGGCTGCATTACAGGCAGCAACGGCGCTTTGGCCGCGGAGTTCTTCACGCCGACAAATCGTTGGATGGCATCCATCCCGCCGCCGGTTCCTGCACTCACCATGGCAACCGGCGAGTTCAGGGTCTGGGCCAGCGAGAGGGGGTCCAGATAGCCTTCGCGAGCGGCCAGAAGATCGGACATGTTCACCACGACCAGTGTGGGCAGTTTGTGGGCGATCACCTGGCGCGCCAGCGTCATCTGGCGATGCAGTTGGGTGGCATCCAGAACCAGCAAAACGGCCTCGGGACGAGGCTGGCCCTCAATCTCGCCTCGCAGCGCGCGCACCGCGATGCACTGGTCTTCCGACGTCAGGTCGGATTCGTCGCCTTCCAGGCTCCATACGCCGGGTAGGTCCAGCAGCCGGGTACGGGTCCCCTTGATCTGTCCCTCGTGCTGCTCCACGGTGACGCCGGAGTAGTTACCCACCTTCTGGCGCAGTCCTGTAAGCCGGTTGAACACCGTGGATTTGCCTACATTGGGGGGCCCAATAATCGCGACTGTACGGAATCCTGGCAATCAGCCTTCCATCCTGACGGATATCTTGGCCGCCGTCGCCTTACGCAGGGCGACATCGGCGTCGTCCACGCGGTAGATCGAGAGCGCGCCGCCGGAGACCCGCCGGATCAGTTCCACATGCGCTCCAGGACAGAATCCCATGCAGCGCAGATAACAGAGATGCGGATCGTCCCCCATTTTCGATATGAGGGCGTGGGTGCCAACGGCGAGATCGGAGAGCGGAATCGTCTGTGGACTCATGAGTCTAAACCTATCCAGCACATAGAAAATGCGGAAGGAGCATCTCCGTCGATTGTATATAGGACTAAACCAGTCGTCAATCGGAGCGGTCTGAATCGAGTGCCGGGAAACAGGATCCGGCTCACGATCAAGCGCGGTTACCCTGCTGGATTTGCAGGGGGAACGCACCGGTTCGCCATGCTAAGGTGAAGATGCGGTGCCCAGTTCATTCACTGACGAGCAGAAGTTCCCGGAGCCGGAGAAGCGGGGGTGGTGGCGCGGGCTGCTACGGCCTTATGTGCTCCATGGGCCGAAGCATCTCGCGGCGCGGGCGACGTTTCTTGTGCTGCTTGGGCTGTCGTCACTGTTTGGCGTGATGGGCGGACTCATGCTGGTCTACTCCATCGACCTGCCGCAGATCGACGAGCTGCAACGCTATCGACCCGATACCACTACCGAGCTGCTGGACATCCATGGGCGCCAGATTGGCTCCTTCGCGCTGGAGCGTCGGGTGGTGCTGCCCTATACGGCGTTTCCGCCAGTGCTGCGCCAGGCGTTGCTGTCGATCGAGGACAAGACCTTCGAGAGGAACTGGGGGGTGAACCTGGTGCGCGCGGTGGGCGCGGCATGGCGCGACATCCATTCGCGCAGCAGGGCGCAGGGCTCGTCGACGCTCACCATGCAACTGGCGCGGAACCTCTTCTTGTCCAATGAAAAGACCTATGGCAGGAAGCTGCAGGAGATTCTGCTCTCCATGCAGATCGAGCGTGTGTTTACCAAGGACCAGATCTTCCAGATGTACGCCAACCAGATCTATCTGGGGCATGGAACGTATGGATTCGAGGCGGCGTCGGAGTTCTACTTCAGCAAGCATGTGGGCGATCTCACACTGCCTGAGGCGGCTCTGCTGGCCGCGCTGCCCAAAGGAGCGGAGTACTACTCGCCCATCAATCATCCGGAGCGCGCCTTGCGTCGGCGCAACCTGGTGCTGAGCGAGATGCTGGCGGACAAGAAGATCAGCCGCCAGCAGGAACAAGCCGCCGAGGCCATGCCGCTGGGGCTCAATATAGAACCGCCGCCCAACTCCGTTGCGCCCTACTTTGTGGAGGAGGTACGCCAGCAACTGGAGAGGGAGTACGGCGCCGATCTGGTGCAGGGCGCGGGGCTGAAGGTATATACCACGCTGGACCTGGACCTGCAGAAGGTAGCTAACAAGGCGATTCTGGACGGAACCGCGGCGTATGAGCGACGCCATGGATGGAAGGGGCATCTGCTGAATATCGCGGCACCGGGAAACGGCCTTGAGACCTACAAGCATCCTGACTGGGATTCTTCGATCGAGCCAGGCGGGTACTATCACGGGCTGGTCACCGAGGTAGCGCCGGAGCGGGTCATGGTGAAGATCGGGAAGCTGCGCGCGGTCATGACTCCCGCGGATTGGGCGTGGACGCAGAAGAAGGCTGGAGACAGCTTTCTCGCTGTCGGGGACGTGGTCTATGTGCGGCTGGGAGAGAGCTCGGCGGACGGTGTGCAACATGCGCAACTGGAGCAGGACACCGGTGTGCAGGCGTCCATGATGGCAGTGGATAACTCCAACGGCGAGGTGCTGGCCATGGTGGGGGGGCGGGACTTTGCGCTGTCGCAGTTCAACCGCGCGACCCAGTCGGAGCGTGAGGTGGGTTCGTCCTTCAAACCCTATGTCTACACCACTGCGGTGGAGGCGGGGGCCAAACCGACGGACCTGATTGTGGACGGCCCGGTAAGCTTTTCGACCGCCAGCGGGACGTATACCCCACACAACTACGAGGGCGACTACAAGGGCAGCATGACCCTGCTTAATGCCTTTGCCGAGTCGCGCAATATTCCCGCGTTGAAGCTGGCTGATAAGGTAGGTATCCGCTCGGTGATCGAAACAGCGCATCGCTTTGGCGTGACCAGCAATATTCCGGAGTTTCTGCCGGTGGCCATCGGCGCGGCGGACATCTCCCTGGTGGAGCAGGTGGGGGCCTACAGCGTCTTTCCCAACGACGGCATCCGCATTGAGCCTCACTCCATTCGCAAGGTAATGCGGGCGGACGGACTGCCGATGGACGAGCCCCCGCCGCAGGTCACCGAGGTGATCTCGGTGGAGACGGCGCGGACCATGATGCAGTTCCTGCTGGCCGTGACGCGGATAGGCACCGGCGCGCAAGCGGCTACGCTGAAGCATCCGCTGGGCGGCAAGACCGGGACAACCAACGACTTTACCGACGCGTGGTTCATCGGGTTTTCGCCGTCGGTGACCTGCGGAACCTGGATCGGCTTCGACGACCGCCAGACCCTGGGCGAGAAGGAGACCGGCGCAAAGGCGGCGCTGCCCATGTGGATGGACTTCATGCGTGCTGCGATTGCCGGCAAACCAAATGAAGCATTCCCGATAGGCAATGAACCGAAGAAGGAGCTTGAGTTGCCGTTGACTCCGCCGGACTCACCCGTGGTGAAGCAGCTTCCCAAGGCGCCTATCGAGACCGACCCCGACGCCATCGAGCCGGACGACAATGCGGCTCCGGCGACGCCTCCGGCAAGCGCACCAGCAGAGCCGGCGCCTCAGTAGAATCAGGCAAGCAGCTTGCATAGGCTGAAGTATCTTCGCGCACGGGCAACGTCGCGGGCGATCTGGGCGCGCAGAGCTTCCGGGTTGGCGAAGCGCTCTTCAGCGCGCAGGCGGCGCAGAAATGTCAGCCGCAGCGCGGTTTTCTCCGTAAGCTCAATCGGGTGGAAGTCCAGCAGGTACGACTCCACCGCAAAGGACGGTTCGCCGAAAGTGGGGCGGACGCCGAGGTTGGTGACAGCCTGGAAGGTCTCCGCGTCAGTGCCGCTGCCGATGGTGAGGGTAGTGATGTACACACCGTTGGCCGGGAGAAGCTCGTTGTAGTGCGCAAGGTTGATGGTGGGAACTGCGTAGCGGGCGCCGAATCCTCGGCCGGAGGCTGGCGTGCTGTCAACACAGAATGGGACGCCAAGCAGCGCGCGCGCTTGGCTGACGTCTCCGGCGGCAATCAGGGAGCGGATGCGGCTGGAGGAGACCGGGGCCCCGCGCAGGCTGAGCGGCTCATAGGTGGTGACGGTGAAGCCGAGTTCTCGGCCCAGCGCCTGCAGGCCATTTGGCCCCGTGACGCCTGCCTCGGCCTGGTGGCCGAAGCGGAAGTTCGCGCCCTCGTGGACCTCGGTGGCATGGACGGCGTTGACCAGAACCTGGGTGACGAAGTCGCGGGCGGAGTTGCGGCCAAGCGCTTCGGTGAAAGGAAGAACAAGGGTGGCGTCGATGCCTGTGTCCGTAAGTAGTTCCAGCTTGCGCGCGAGTGGAGTAATCAGAGGGCGCGGCTGCTCCGGACGAAGAACGCGCGAGGGATGGGGGTCGAAGGTAATGGCGAGGGATTGGCCGCCGAGAAAGCGTGCGCGAGCAATGACCTCGTCAATCACTGCTTGATGACCCAGATGCACGCCGTCGAAGTTGCCGATGGTGGCGACAACCGGGGCGTTCGCGGCGGGTAGTTCATCGAGTTGACGGTAGATGCGCATGAGTGGATAAAGGGTCAGTTCTTCGTTGACTCCGGACCGATGTCGAAGGTGAGTTGCAGGCCGTCGTGTGCCAGGCGTATGTGCTGTGGCAGTGTCGCGTTGGTGGCGTCGTGGTCGAGGCCGTGGGAGATGTGGGTGAAGAAGGCGCGGCGGGGAGCGAGTTGTTCGACCAGGGCGATGGATTTTTCCAGATGCGAATGCGTGGGGTGCGGCTCGCGACGCAGCGCGTCGAGGATGAGGATGTCGAGACCAGCCAGCAGAGGGATACTCTCGGGGTCGAGGTCGCTTAGGTCGGTGAGGTAGGCTGCGGAGCCGAAGCGAAAGCCGGTGATGGTCTGGCGGCCGTGGGTGACGGGGACTCGCCGAAATTTGACTCCAAATAGCTCGACCTCCGCGCCAGGTATGGAGGGGATGCGGTGCATGATGACGCGAGCCCTGGTGGGGTACTTGTGATCGGGATTGAAGGTGTAGTTGAAGATGCGCTCGATGGTGAGCGCGGTCTGCTCGTCGGCGTAGAGCGGCAGGTTGCCGACCGTGTGGAAGCTCAGGGGACGCAGGTCGTCCATGCCGAGTACATGGTCGGCGTGGCCGTGAGTGTAGAGGACTGCGTCCAGGCGGTGGATTCCGGCGGCAATGGCCTGGGCATGGAAGTCGGGGCCGGTATCGATGACGACGTTGTGGCCTTCCCAACTGACGAGGACGGACGGGCGGGTGCGGCGGTTGCGCGGCGACGACGCGAGCTGGCCGGGGCCAGGCGCCACCGCGGAGGCGCAGACGGCGCAGTCGCAGCCGAGCGTGGGGACGCCCATCGAGGTGCCGCTGCCGAGGAATGTCAGGGTAGCCTGCATTGTGTTTAACGGACGATGGTGGGACGACCGGGTGCGCCCGGTGGGGGCGGAGGCTGGCGGTTGGCGGAGGAGCGCGCCAGGGCCTGGGTGACTTCGAGAAAGCCCATGCGAATCTCGAACAGGGCGTTGTCCATCAGCTGCGACTCGGCGGGAGTGAGGTTGCCCTTGGTCTTTTCACCCAGGATGGCAAGCATGTCGATGCTCTGGCGCGCGCCCAGCAGGTCGATCTTGGGCTGATCGCCCGGCTTGGTGGCGCCGCCAAGCTGCACAATGGCAGTCATGTAGATCGAGTGGACGATCTGCTCGAAGCTCATCGCGGGCGGATGTTCCATGCCGGGGTTGGCGGCGCGCACGGCAGTATCCAGGTGGTCGGCGGTCTGTTGATAGGCGGTGTTGGCCTGCTCCATCTCGCTGGCGGTCGGCGGGGGCGGCAACGGCACGTCCGTGGAGGGTTCCGCCGCGGGCTGCTCGGGTGCGGCTTGAGTGGACTTGAACTCGATCGGTGGGGCGGGTGTGGCCGGCGCGGCAGAGGCGGCGGGGACTTCGCGGGCCTCCGGCTCGGGGGATGGATCGGCGTCGGGGCGCGGGGTCCCGTCCAGGGTGAACTTGCGGCGGTCGGTGACGACAAATGGCTTGTTTGCTTCGGACATAATGAACACTCTTTCCGTTGGTTCGTATTCTGCGGTCTGGCTACGATGAGATGCTGAGTCTCGAGCTTGCGACTTCCTGAAAGCCACAAGAACGACTTTTTTAACTAGGGGATTGCGTAGGGCAACGCGATCGGTGCAGCGGTGCCTCCGGGATAGGTCAGGGTGAGTTTGCGGTCCAGCGCATCGCGGCGGATGATTCCGAGGGCAAGCTGCGCCGGAGCGGACGCAGTACGCGCGCCAGTCGAACTGGATTCGCCAAGCTGGATGGATGCAACGCTGGTCAGCTCCGCGACAGGCTTGCCTTCCGCTTGCAGAAGTGTGCCGGGTGCGGGAAGAGGGCCAGTCAGCACAAAGCCCGAAAACGTGCGGTGAACAGCTCCGCGCGAGTGGATACGCTCCACGATCTCCTGCCCCAGGTAGCAGCCCTTGGTGAAGTGCAGCGCGCGGGTTTGGCCGGTCTCCTGTGGCAGGTCGTGGACTGTTGCTGAGTCACGAATGTCGATGCCGTAGCGTGGCGTTCCCTCCAGGATGCGCAATTGCTCCAGTGCTTCGGGGGTGACTTGTATCGCTCCGGCCGCGATCAACTCGGCGTGGAGCGCGGCAATGGTTGTCGAGTCGGCCCAGAGTTCAAAGCGCGGAAAGAGTGGGCTATGGGCGTGCAGCGTCACGACGGACGATCCTCTCCAGTCCGCGGTCTGTAGGTGCATGGGGGCGAGCGATGTTCCGGCCAGGCCGATCTGGTGGAGTAAGGCGGCAGCCATCGGCCCCGCGAGGCTGAGTCCGCTACGCTGGTCGCTGATCTCGGTCAGCTCGACGTCGTCCATGATGATGAAGCGGTTGAAGTGGGCGATGAGTGCGGGCAGTTGATCGCGGCTGGTTTCGAGGAGGATGGAACCTTCAAGCAGGAAGGCGGTCAGGTCGCCCTGGATGCGGCCCTGCGCGTTGAGCACGAAGTTGTAGCAACCCTCGCCGGGTGCGAGTTGCGCGATGGAGTTGGTGACCATGCCGTTGAGCCAGCGGACACGGTCGGAGCCGGTGATGCGAATCCAGCCGGTGCCGTCTAGCGTAGATACGCCTGCCGCACGCAGCAGCGCGGTCAGCTGTGCCGCAGCAACTGGAGGGGCAGGCTGTACATCGACGGATTGCAGGTCTGTGGTCATTTCAGAGGTCGCGCGAATCTGCGTACACTGTTAATTAGAGCATTTTCACAGCACCGTGGCATTGGAAAGATATTGCAATGTGGTTTTCCTTGCTAGAAAACCACGTCGTGTCCATACTTCTCCCTTACCCCCCACCGTGAAAATGCTGATCGCGACCGCATGGGCCGGTTGCGCGGAGGCCGGATGGCGGGTTTGCTGTGGTTTCAGGCTGGATTGAAGCGAGTTGCTGGACGCGGGACCGCACCAGGTGTGCTGACGCTGGCCGTACTTGTGCTGTGCTTCATCCCAGGCCATGCGCAGAGGTCGCCACAGCCGAATTCGGCAGCAAGCGCCGCAACCGCGCAGAAACCCCAGCCAAATGCGCCGAGCGATGCGACCCATCCTCCGCTGACGAAGGACCAGGCAAAGGACCTGTTCAGCCGGGTCGACAAGATCCTCTCCTTTGCGAGTACGGAAACCGGCCTGCCGATTGTGCATAGCGTCAAGCGCAAGCTGATTACGCGCGACGAGGTCAACAAATACCTGAACGGTAAGTTCGACGAAGATGCGGGAGCAAAGCGGCTGGCGCGAGAGGAGATTGTGCTGAAGAAGTTCGGCCTGCTGGACCACGACTTCCACCTGCGGCCCTTCATGGTCTCGCTGCTCACCGAGCAGGTGGCGGGTTTTTACGACGACAAAACGAAGACCGTGAACCTGCTGGATTGGATCGAGCCGGACGAGCAGGAGCCAGTGCTGGCGCACGAGCTCACCCATGCGCTGCAGGACCAGGCGGTTGGCCTGACCAAGTGGTCGGAGGTAGGTTCCGATGCGATTGCCGGCAACGTACAGGAAGACAACCAGCACATCCAGACCGACGAGGCAGACGATGCGCGTGACGCGGTGACGGAGGGGCAGGCCATGGTGGTCTACTTCGACTACTCGATGCGCTCCACCGGCAAGACCCTGAAGAACTCGCCGCAGATGATGGATCAATTCAACAACGTGCTGTCGGACACCAGCGGATCTCCCATCCTGGCCCGCGCGCCGCTGCTGCTGCAGAAATCGCTGATGTTTCCCTACAACGAAGGCACCGGCTTTGAGGACGCGATCCTGGTGAAGGCCGGAAAAGACGCTGCCTTTGGGGCGGTGCTGGCGAACCCTCCCGGCTCCACCTTCGAGATCATGCATCCCGCGGCCTATATGGCCCATGTGCCAGTCCCCGTGCTGCGCCTGCCGGACATTCATCCGCTGATCGACGCCCAGTACACGCCCTACGATGTGGGTGTGATGGGAGAGTTTGATGTGCAGATTTTGACCGAGCTGTTTGGCGGAGATGCAGCTGCCGCGGCGCTGACGCCGGAGTGGAACGGCGGTATCTACTACGCGGCACAGAAGCGTTCCGCGGTGACCAATGCGGAGAAAGAGTCAACCGCGTCCATTGCTCTGCTGTATGAGTCCAAGTGGAGAGACCGCAACGCGGCGCGTGCCTTCCTCCAGGTCTATGCGGGCGAGTTGCCTCGTAAGTACTCCGGGCTGGTGCGTCGGGCCAAGGATGAAGAGGACGACAGCGAACAGATCTATTCCACCAACGAAGGCGATGTGCTGCTGTCCATCGATGGGTCGGGCGTCTTCATCAGCGAAGGGTTTCCCCTGGAGCTTGCACGCAAGCTGCGCGACAGGATTGCCAGCGTGCAGTCAGAGGGGCCGCTGCAGTTGGCGGGCGTAACAGGAGAGCACCACTCCGGCGCCTTGGATCCGGGGCTGTCGCTAGTGCGGATGCTTTCTTCGGCGGGGGTGATGAAGGCAGCGATAGGCTCGGAGGGCTCAGCCCTGGGACGATATACTTTGGTGCAGCGATAGAGACGTTGCGGATGGTTCCGGCAACCATCCTTTAGCTGGATGCGGCGCTGCGGCGCTGCCAGATGAGGAGCGAACAACTTGCAGACGGCGGAGATTGGCATCATCGGAGGCAGCGGCCTGTACGCCATGCCTGGACTTACGGGAGTGCGCGAACATGTGGTGGAGACGCCCTTCGGAGACCCATCGGACGCATTCATCCTGGGCGAGTTGGATGGGCGCAGAGTGGCGTTTTTGGCTCGCCATGGGCGCGGCCACAGAATTCTGCCCAGCGAACTGAACTTTCGCGCAAACATCTATGCCCTGAAGTCGCTGGGCGTGGAGAGAATTCTTTCCGTATCGGCCGTGGGATCGCTGAAGGAAGAGCACAAGCCGACCGACTTTGTGATTCCAGACCAGTTCATCGATCGCACGTTTGCCCGCGTCGGGACATTCTTCGGTCAAGGGGTGGTGGCACACGTCGGGTTCGGCGATCCGGTGTGCGCGACCGTATGTTCGGCGATTCAGCAGGCATGCGCGCAGGTTGGCGTGGTGGGCAAGCGCGGCGGAACGTATGTGTGCATGGAGGGACCGCAGTTCTCCACCCGCGCTGAGTCGAACCTTTATCGCAGTTGGGGCGCCGACGTGATTGGGATGACCAACCTGCAGGAGGCCAAGCTCGCCCGCGAAGCCGAGATCTGCTACGCCACCATGGCCATGGTGACGGACTACGACTGCTGGCGCGCGGGCCACGACAATGTAACGGTCGAGCAGGTGGTCGCGGTAATCCACCAAAACGCGGACAATGCCGCGAAGGTTGTCCGGGCGGCAGTGGCATGCATGCCTAGGGAGCGAGGCTGCGCATGCGCCAGCGCATTGAAGTATGCCGTAATGACTGACCGCGCGGCAATTCCACAGGAAACCCGGGAGAGGCTTGGATTACTGCTGGAGAAGTACTTGTAACTATTTCTGTTTCAGAAATAACCCTGACTGCATAAATTGCTTATTAAAAAGTTACATATTAACAACGTTATTACAAAATTAGTTGCGTACTTGTTTCTAGAAAGCGGGAGCATGGCAATTCTGGTTGTTGGATCGGTGGCTTTCGACAGCATTGAGACGCCTCATGGCAACGTGGACCATTGTCTGGGTGGCGCGGCGACGCACTTTTCGCTGGCCGCGAGCTACTTCACCGATGTGCGCGTGATCGCGGTAGTCGGAGAGGATTTTCTGCCCAGCCATGAGGCTGTGTTCAAGGCGCGAGGCATCGACATACGAGGAATCGAGCACGCGCCGGGGTTGAGCTTTCACTGGACGGGAGCCTACGCAGGCACGATGAGCGAGGCGCAGACACTGGGCACCGACCTTAACGTCTTCGAGCGCTTCGAGCCAAAAATTCCCGAAGCTTACACCGATAGTGAATACCTGTTTCTGGCCAATATCGACCCTGTGCTGCAGGCGCGGGTGCGTAGCCACATGCCGAAGGTGCGTATGGTCTGCGGCGACACCATGAACTACTGGATCTCCGCCCATGCGGAGAACCTCGCCAAGGTGCTGCGCGACCTGGATGTGCTGCTGATTAACGATGGCGAGGCGCGGATGCTATCCGGAGAGCAAAATTCCGTGCGCGCGGCTGAGAATGTGCTGGCGATGGGGCCAAAGTCCCTGGTGATGAAGCATGGCGAGTACGGTGCGACGGCGTTCTTCGGAGCACATTCCTTTCCGGGTGAGGCACCGCCGCCGAAGCCATTTCGCGCGCCAGCCTTGCCACTGGCCGAGGTGATCGATCCTACAGGAGCGGGCGATTCCTTCGCGGGCGGATTCTACGGCTACATCGCATCGCAGCCGCAACTGACGCCGGCGGTCTTTCGCCGGGCAATGTTCTACGGCGGGGTCATGGGGTCCTTTGCCTGCGAACGCTTCGGCACGGAGCGCCTGCAGGGAGTCACCCGCAAGGAGATTGACGCGCGCTTCGAAATCTTCCGGGAGATCTCGCATCTTGACTCCGCGGCGATCTAAATCGGAACGAACCATCACCGCGCCGCGCGGCGCACAGGGCCTGCGACTTCCACGGGCCGGCACAATCAGTGCGCTTCCCATCTTCAGTGCCGACGAGGTCCATCCGCCGGCGCGCGAAGAGATCTATCAGGTGGTGATGGGAGCGGTGTTGTTCGCATTCATGGCGCTCATCTTCTGCTTCTCGCACGGATACCTGTTGTTGTATGGCGATGCGGTGGCCCACCTGGGCATCGCGCGCCGGATCTTTGACTCGCGCAATCCCGGACTGGTGCAATTGGGCGGCGTGTGGCTTCCGCTGCCGCATCTTCTGATGCTGCCGTTTGTGCAGAAGATGGACTGGTGGCAGAGCGGATTGGCAGGCGCGTGGCCGTCGCTGCTGTGTTATGTGCTTGGTGTGGCGGGTTTTTTTCAGCTCTGCCGCCGCATGCTTGTGCCCCGCTGGGCGCTACTTGCAGCCGCGTTCTACGCGCTCAATCCCAACCTGCTGTATCTTTCCACCACCGCGATGACGGAGCCGCTGTTTCTCGCCCTGCTGATATGGATTGTGCTGGTCACGACTCAGTGCGTCGACGCAATCCATGCGGACCAGCCATCGCGAGTTGCCCGGCGGATGATTTTACTCGGACTGCTGATCTTTGCTGCGGTGTTCACGCGCTACGACGGATGGGTGCTGGGCGCGGCGGTGTGGTGCGTGGTGGCCTGGCAACTGTGGCGCACCCAGGGATTCGCCCGTCGCGTGGCCCCCGCATTCGCGGCCTTCACCCTGCTTGCGGTCGCCGGGCCGCTGCTATGGCTCTTCTACAACCAGCACTTCAGCCACGACCCGCTGGACTTTATGCGCGGACCCTACTCGGCTCCTGCAATCGAGAAGAGGACCTCGCCGCCGGGATCGAAGCACTATCGCGGATGGCACAGCGTGGGCTGGGCCCTGCTGTTCTACACGCGTACCGCGCAGGTGGTGGCGGCTGCGTGGGAGAGCGGCTTTGCCGTGATGGCGGCGGCGTTGGCCGGGTTATGGAGGGTGGTGCGCCGGAAGATCGCGCCCGTTTCTCTGCTGCTGTGGCTGCCACTGCCGTTCTATGTTTATTCGGTTGCCTACGGTTCAGTGCCAATCTTTATTCCCCAGCTATATCCCCACTCCTACTACAACGCGCGCTACGGTTTGGAGCTGTTGCCTGCGCTGGTGCTGTTTGCCTGCGTGGCGGCGGCGGCGCTGGAGCGGCACTTTACCAGGCCACGCGCAGCTTCGGCGGACTCCGCTTCAACCAATGCCGGTGCCGGGATTTCAGTGCGGCCGCTATATCTGACGGCACTTGTGCTGGTGCTGGTGAATCCGCTGGCAATGGTCTACGGAACAGCGCTGGTGCAGCAATGCGCGCAGTGGATCGAGCGCCGCCCAAGCAATTTGCTGGCGAACTACAGCCCGCCGCTGGTGCTGAAGGAGGCACTGGTGAACTCGACCACGCGCGTTCCCTTTGAGCGGAACCTGGCGCTGGCGCTGGAGGCCCTTCCCACCGGCTCGTCTATCCTGATGCAGCAATCGGACCACGTCGGCGCCTTGCAGGACGCTGGCATTCCTCTGCGCCAGACAATCAACGAGAACGATTACGACAGTTGGCACGCCGCCCTTCAGTCGCCGGCGGACCATGCCGCTTTCGTCGTGGCGATGGAGGGCGACGCAGTAGCGAAGGCGGTGGAGAAACACCCCGAGGGTTTGCAGGAGTTGACGATTCTGTGCAGTACGGGCCAGCCCTGCGCGCGGATCTATCAGTCGGAACATTTTGCCCCATCGAGTTCGACCGGAGACAGATAATAAGGGTGCTACCATCGCAGCGAAGAGAAAATGCCTATGATTGCGACCTTGCCGATTCACTTCAGCACGTTTGAGCAGATGTCGTTCACTCAAGGCACCACCACGCGCCTGCTGATGGCGTGCGCCATGGGCGGCCTGGTTGGCGTGGAACGCGAGTGGCGGCACAAGGCATCGGGCCTGCGAACCAACATGCTGCTGTGCATGGGGTGCGCTCTGTTTACGGTGCTCTCCGGCGTACTGGCCGGGCCGGAAACGGCGGACAAGAGCCGTGTGGCGTCCAACATTGTGCAGGGCATCGGGTTCCTCGGCGCGGGATTGATCCTGCATACGCGTAGCCGGGTGTTGGGGCTCACCAGCGCAGCCACGGTATTTGTTGTCGCGTCCATTGGGATGGCCTGCGGCGCGGGCCTTTATCTGGAGGCGGCCATCTCCACCGCAATTGTACTGATTGCGCTGCGCTTCATTGGTCTGCTGGAGGCGCGGTCAGGATGGAAGAGGTTCCCCATGCTGTATGAGGTGCGCGGCAACGATCAGAAGACGATGTACGAAGCGATTCTGGCGGTGCTGGACCGCGAGCATCTGCGGCTGAACATTGTGGAACGGGACACGGTGGGAGAGATGGCGCGGGTGACGTTCACCCTCTCCGCCAGCAGCGCAAGGCATAAGCGATTGCTGGCCGAACTGGTGGCGAGCGACGCCACCGACAAGGTGGTTTCGTTCGACGATGAAGAGGAGGATTGAGATCAAGTCGACGGAGCTGGCGACGATCCCGTTTGTCAAGGCGCATGCCTGCGGCAACGACTTCCTGATTCTGGAGGAGCCGGTTGCGGGCGGCTCTCATGCGGCGCTGGCGCGCATGTTGTGCGCGCGCAACACCAGTATTGGCGCGGATGGAATTGAGTTTCTCGATCGAAGATCAAGCCAGGACTTCTTTCTGCGCCTCTTCAACGCGGATGGCAGCGAGGCGGAACTCTCCGGCAATGGAACGCGCTGCGTGGCGGCGTGGCTCGCGCACAGCGAGGGCTTGCGCGAGGTTGCGCTGGGCACGCTGGGTGGTGTGCGGAGTTGCCGCGTGATGGAAGCGAAGGGTCCCTTGTACCTGATCGAGAGCGAGATGGGCGTGCCTCGGGTAGAGGCACGGACGATTGAGATTCCCGGCGTAGGCGCCGTGAATGGGGCTATGGTCGACGTGGGCAATCCTCACTTCGTTCTGTTTGTGGATCGCACACACGAAGATGGGGACTTTGGCGCGCACGGGATGACCTGGCAGGAGCTGGGCGCGAAGATCAGCGCCAGTCCTCATTTTCCGCACGGCACGAACGTGGAGTTTGTACAAGTGCGGTCAGCCAGCGAGATTGCATTTCGCATCTATGAGCGCGGATGCGGCCCGACGATGTCTTCAGGCACCGGGAGCTGCGCGTCTTCAGCCGCCGCGATGTCTCTGCGCGGAGCGGCTCGCGAGCTGACCGCAGTGGCCGAAGGCGGATCGCAGCACACCTCCTGGCCCGCGAATGACGCCGTGATGCGCCTGACCGGGCCGGCGGAGATCGTCTGCCAGGGCGAGGCGTTTCTACTGGAGCCGGCGGCTGCGAAAAAGCGTGCGGCGGTGGCAATTTGAGCGTGGCGCGCGCCAAGGCAAAGCCTGCCGCGCTGCGGCCCGGCGCGACGCTGGCTGTGCTGTCACCGGCCAGCACTCCCAAGCCAAATCTGGTGCAGGCGGGGATGGATTGCCTGCACGGACTTGGCTACCAGACTGTGCTGCTGCCGCACGCGCTGGATCGCGGGCCGCTCTACTACGCGGGAACAGTGGAGCAGCGGGTCGCGGACCTGCACGCGGCCTTCGCCGATGCGGCCATCGATGGCATCGTCTGTACGCGTGGTGGATGGGGTTCGGCCGAGCTGCTGCCGCATCTGGATGCGGGTCTGGTCCGCGCCAACCCGAAGGTTTTTGTGGGATACAGCGATCACACTTCGCTGCACATTTGGCTGGCCCGCGAGGCTGCGCTGGTCACCTTCTATGGGCCGATGGTGGCTGCGGACTTTGCGCGAACAGATGGCTTCGACCGCGCCAGCTGGGACCATGCCATCGGCGGCGATTCGTTTTGGTCGCTGACCCAGGGCGATGGGTTGCGCGTACTGCGCCCCGGAGTTGCCGAAGGCACTCTGACCGGTGGATGCCTCTCGATCCTCGCCGAGTCGCTGGGCACACCCTACGCCGCGCTGCCGGCGAGTGCGGAGCAGCCGCGAATCTTGTTCCTCGAGGACATTGGCACCAAGCCCTACCAATGGGACAGGATGCTGCTGCATCTGCGCTACGCGGGCCTTCTGCAGCATGTCTGCGGGATCGTCTTCGGCGACATGCGGCAGTGTGTCGCGGCGCAGGAGGAAGCTCTGCTGGAGGCTGCAATCCTTCATGCACTCGCGGATTTTTCCGGGCCCATCGCCATCGGTCTGCGGTCCGCTCATGTCGATGGAGCAAATCTTACCCTGCCGCTCGGTGTGCGCGTGCGGCTGGACCTGGGCGCGGCGGGGAATCCGCGGTTAGAGTTTCTCGAAGCAGCCACCGGTTCTTAGCTTCTTGCTAACGGATACGTGTTGTGTCTGACGGAGTTTATGCAAAGTTCAAAGCACATTCATCTGATTGGGATATGCGGGACGGCGATGGCCTCGCTGGCGGGGATGCTACAGGCGCGCGGACACCGGATCACGGGCTCGGACGCGGCGGCCTATCCGCCCATGAGCGACGTGCTGGCTGAGTTGGGGATTCCCCTGCACCAGCCTTATTCCGAGACAAATCTGACGCCACGGCCAGACCTCGTCATCGTGGGCAACGCCATCTCGCGCGGCAACGTCGAGTTGGAGTATGTGCTTGACACGCACATTCCGCTTACCTCGATGGCCGCTGTGCTGCACGACGAGTTCCTGCCAGGACGCGAGTCGCTGGTCGTCGCCGGCACGCATGGCAAGACAACCACCACCAGCATGTTGGCCTGGATCTATGAAACAGCTTCGCGAGGTGGATACGCCTCGCTCGGGGAGGCCGCATCGCGCACGCGACCGGAGTTGGCGCCGTCCTTCCTCATCGGCGGCGTCGCGGAGAACTTCGGCACCAGCTTTATGGTGCGGCCCCTCGCAGAGGGAGTCCGCCAGCCCTTCCTCCTCGAAGGCGATGAGTATGACACGGCCTTCTTCGACAAGGGCCCGAAGTTCCTGCACTACTTTCCCGACGCGGCCATCCTGACCCATGTGGAGTTTGACCACGCAGATATTTATGTCGACCTCGCGGCGGTGAAGACAGCCTTCATGCGGCTGGTGAATCTCATTCCACGGCGCGGGCGTGTGATCGCGTTCGATGGCAGCGAGAACGTCAGTGAGTGTGTGGCGCGTGCCTTCTGCGCGGTGGAGCGCTATGGCTTTCAGCCGGACTCGCACTGGCGGCTGACCGATCTGCGACAAACGGGAACGCTCTCGCGCTGGAATCTGCTGCGCGGCGGTACATTGTTCGCCGAGCTGCAACTACCCATGGCTGGCGAACATAATGCGCTGAATGCGACGGCTGCGGCAGCGCTGGCCGCAGGGCAGGGCGTTCCGGTGGAGGCCATCGTGCAGGCGCTGGCGAGCTTCCGGTCAGTGAAGCGGCGGCTGGAGGTGCGCGCAGAGCTTCATGGCATCACCGTCATCGACGATTTCGCGCATCATCCCACGGCGATCCGCGAGACGCTGCGTGCTCTTCGCACGGCCTATGCCGGCAGGCGTTTGTGGGCGGTGCTTGAACCGCGTTCGAACACCCTGCGCCGTAATGTCTTCGAGCAGGCGCTGGTGGAGAGCCTCGCCTTGGCTGATCGCAGCGTGCTGGCAGCAGTCTTCAAATCGGAGGCAATTCCCGCTGGCGAGCGGCTGCATCCGGAGAATGTGGTTGCGGCGTTGCGCGCGCGCGGGCTGGAGTCGGCGCTCTATGCGGACGCGGACGCAATCGTTGCAGCAATTGCGCCGGAGATGCGCGCGGGCGATGTGGTGGCAATCCTATCCAACGGCGGCTTCGGCGGAATCTACCAGAAGCTGCCGCAGGCGATTGCGAAGCTGGGCTAACCAACAATGGCGTGTAGTGTGGATTCGATGGCGTCGGCCACTCCATCGTCGCGGTTGGATCGGGCAATGCTCCATCCGCTGCTTCGTGCGATATTTTTCAATTCCTCCGGAGCGTTGTCCATCAGCACCGCCTGGCCAGCGGCCTGCAGCATGGAGACGTCGTTCCAGTTGTCGCCGATGGCGAGAATCTCAGCCGCATCGATGCCGCGAGCGTGGGCCAGGGTCAGCAGGGCAGCGCCCTTGGAGCAGCCCGCTGGAAGTATGTCGAGGATGCTGAGGTCGCGCGCGGGATACTCCGTACGGTGGAGGGTAAGCTGGTGCGGCGCTGACTCGGATTCATGGCCGGAGACGGCGACGCCGGGATACTTCAGCAGTCGTGCCTCGGCCCGCGCCATGCGCTCCAGGGTGCCGCAAAGCATGGCCTGAATGGGAGGGTCGTCGGGATCGGCGAGGGCGTCTTCTATCGGCGTCACCTGGGCGAGGTACGGCTCGTTGGCCGCCATCCAGCGGCTGATGCTGGCGGTCAGATGGTCCAGGTGCTCCGCCACCAGAGCGCCGCGCGAGTCTTCCCCATCGGGCCGGGTGCGGTCGAAGGTCAGCACGAAGGCATTGCGGAAGTCCTGCTCTCCCTCGCCGCGGAGAGCTTCACACAGCCATAGGGCCGTAGCGTGGGGAAGGTAGTTGCGCGCAAGAAGCTGGGAGGGGATGGCTTCCCCGGAACCTCCGTCGTGCCGCCAACTGGTTGCACAGGCCCCCAGGGTGCGGGTCACCGTGCCGTTGGAACTGATGAGGATGGATTTGTGACGCAGATCCAGCGGGCGCAGAACGCGCATGGCGTAGCTGTGGCGACGTCCGGTGGCGATCACCAGTTGTATGCCGCGTGCCTCCATGGCGTGCAGGGCAGCTAGGTTGCGCGGGCTTACTCGTCCATCGTCGCCCAGCAGGGTACCGTCCATGTCGATTGCGATCAGTCGAATCGAGCTGTTGTCTGCTGCTGCCGGCACATGGCCCCCGAGCCTTCAGTATAGAGGGCGACCGTCGTTTCCTTGTGACGGTTGGCACACACCTCGTGGGGTATAGTTGCTATTCTGGATTGGATTCGATGGACCTACGAGAGAAACTCGAGCAACTGCGCAGCGCGCTGGGCAAGCTGGACTCGCTGATGGTGGCCTACTCCGGCGGCACGGACTCTGCCTATCTGTCGTACGAGGCGCACCGGTTGCTGGGCGAGCGGATGCTGGCCGTGATCGCCGACTCGCCGTCGCTGCCCCGTGGCGAGCTGGCCGCCGCGCTGGACTTTGCCGCCCGGCACGGCATTCCGGTGCATATCCTGCAGACCCGCGAGCTGGACGACCCCAACTACGCGCGCAACGATGTTGACCGCTGCTTCCACTGCAAGGACGAGCTCTTCACCCAGATGGAGGCGGCGCGCGCCACGCTTGGCTTCGCCCATATCGCCTACGGCAGGAACCTGGACGACGATGGCGATCTGCGGCCCGGGCAGAGGGCGGCTGCTATGCACAACGCCCTGGCCCCGCTGGCTGCTGCCAGGCTCACCAAGCTTGAGATCCGTACCCTGGCGCGCGAGGCGGGATTGCAGGTGGCAGACAAGCCCGCCAGCGCTTGCCTCTCCTCGCGCATCGAGTATGGGCGCACGGTGACCGCCGAAAACCTGAGCCAGGTCGAGCGCGCCGAAGAGGCATTGCACGCGCTGGGCTTCCTCCATGTGCGGGTGCGCCACCACGGCGAGTTGGCCCGCGTGGAGATTGCACGTCAGGACCTGCCGCGCGCGCTCAGCCTGCCCATGCTCGACCGCATCACCCAGGCGTTGCGTCCACTGGGCTTCGTCTATGTCACCCTGGACACCCAGGGATACCGCTCGGGATCGATGAACGACGTGCTGCCTGTCTCAGCCATCGGCTCGGCGCGATAGGGGCGCCGCGCGCAGCCCCTAGAGAAACGATATAGAGACACGATAAAGTTCCAGGAGAGAGTTTTTATGCGCGTTGCCTACCTTGACTGCTTTGCCGGGATCGCGGGCGATATGTTTCTGGGCGCCCTGATCGATGCCGGGGTTCCGGCGAAGGTATTGGAAGACGCGACAGCCGCGCTGGGGCTGGGTGCAACTCTTCGCATCGAACGGGTGGACCGCAGCGGCATCACATGCACCAAGGTCCATGTCTTCGAGGGCGACCATCTGGCGGACGCTCCCGCTGAGACTGCGCAGCCGACCGAACAGCAGCCTCTGAAGGCTGCCGCCCACACCCATCAGCCCAAAACACAGCACCTGCACAAGGCCGGGCACCCGCACACCCACGAACATTCCCACGCAGAGGGCGACGCGCACTCGCACGATCACGAGGAGCACTCCCACCACGATCATGTGCACCCCCATGTTCACGGGCGTTCCCTGACGGCCATCCGCAGGCTGATCCATGACGCTGCATTGCCCGAGCCGGTCAAGAAGACCGCGATCCGCGCCTTCGAGTTGCTGGGCCACTCCGAGGCCAGGATCCACAATGTTCCTGTGGAGGAGATCCACTTCCACGAGGTGGGCGCGGTAGACGCGATCGTAGACATTGTCGCGGCCAGCGCCGGGATTCACCATCTGAACGTGGGCGCCTGGCACTGCTCGCCCATCAACGTGGGAGGCGGGACCGTGGTCTGCGCGCATGGAACCTTCCCGGTACCCGCGCCGGCCACCGCCGACCTGCTGCGCGGTCTGCCTACCTACTCGGCGCATCTGCAGCAGGAGCTGGTGACGCCCACCGGGGCAGCGCTGCTGCGCGCCATCGATCCAGTATTCGGGCCGCAACCTGCCATGCGCGTGGAGCGGATCGGCTACGGCGCGGGCACACGCAGCTCCAAGAACTTTCCCAACGTCCTCCGCCTCAGCGTGGGCGAGAGCAGCGATGCCGTTGCCGTCGCCGCAACCTGCCACTCCACCCACAGCGATACAGTCACAGTGATGGAGACGGCCCTGGACGATCTGTCGCCGCAGGTGCTGGCCCACGTCGCCGAAACCGCGCTGGCGCGGGGCGCGCTGGACGTCATGCTGACCCAGGTCATCATGAAGAAGGGACGGCCCGGCACGGTGCTGACCGTGCTCTGCAATCCCGCCGACAGCGCGGCGCTGGAGCGGTTGATCCTCTCCCAGACCAGCACCCTGGGTGTTCGCATCCGCCAGGAACGGCGGTCGTGCCTTGAACGTAAACATATTCCCGTGGCGACGGAATACGGTGAGATTCGCATCAAGGTGGGTTCGCTGGACGGCGAGCAGATGAACGCCGCGCCGGAGTATGAGGACTGCCGCGCCGCAGCTGCCAAACATCACGTCGCCATCAAGCAGGTGCAGCAGGCCGCCATCGCTGCGTACCTGCGTCCACGCACCGCGCAGCAAGACGGAACGGGAACCGTATGACCTCCTCTGACCTGCTCAAACTACTGGGCGAGGTGGAGCGCGGCGCGCTGACGCCGCGGGCCGCTGCCGAGCGCCTTGCCACCATGCCCTTTGAAGACCTCGGACACGCGCGGGTAGACCATCACCGCAGCCTTCGCGTGGGACTGCCTGAGGTGGTTTTCGCTGCCGGCAAGACGGCGGAGCAGACGGTGGCGATCTTCACCAGTCTGGCCGGCGACGGAGTGGATGTGTTGGCCACGCGAGCCACTCCAGCCACCGCGCGGGCCATTCTGCAGCGCCATCCGGCAGCGGTCTACAACGAAGTGGCACGCACCGTCGCGCTGCGCCAGTCACCCAACGCGCCCGGGGGCCAAGGCCACGTCGCGGTCATCTGCGCGGGCACCAGCGATCTTCCCGTGGCGGAGGAGGCGGCTGTTACCGCCGAGACATTCGGCGCGCGCGTCACACGCCTCTACGACGTCGGCGTCGCAGGGCTGCACCGTCTTCTGGCCGTGCGCGACGACCTCAAATCCGCCCACGCCATTATCGTCTGCGCGGGTATGGAGGGAGCGCTGCCCTCGGTGGTGGGTGGTCTGGTTGCGGTGCCAGTAATCGCCGTGCCAACCTCGGTGGGCTACGGCGCATCCTTCGGTGGTACCACCGCGCTTCTCGGAATGCTCAACTCCTGCAGCCCCAACGTCACCGTGGTCAACATCGACAATGGATTCGGCGCTGCCTACACCGCCGTGCTCATCGCCCGCGCCTCCGCCCACACGAAGCATGGCTTGCTCTAAGTGAATGATGTATGGAGTAACGACTAATCTTTATCTTTAGGTAGGATGGATTTTCCGCCTAACATGGCCATGAAACCAGCAATCAGTAAGGGAGTCCCAACAGCACTATCCTGCTTCGCGACAATCAGGTAGAGACCGCATATGATGCCACCCAAGCATACAACCATCACGATTAAGCTTTTGGCTGTTTCGTGATTCATACGCTTCTTACGGAATTCGTGGTCGCGTTCGTTTTGTTGGTCGCGAATCTTTAGAGATTCTGTAAACCCTTGCAATTTGCAGCTCTCTTCATGCATTTCAGTTTTAGCCAGAACCTTTGCTGTTTCGGGATCTGGGCCGGAGGTACTTCGGAAAAATCCAGCCATTACCGATACCATTGTCCGCATTTCGGCAGGCAGTTTCTCGATCTCGATGGGCAGCTTTTCTGCCGCGATGGTTGTTGGCTCTCCGGTCTTTACAATATCATGCTCATCGCCCATTTTTATTGCCTTCGTAGTGGTCTAGAGTACCGAAACGCTGTTCTCGCAATCCGTGAAATGAAGTCAGCGTATGCGGCAACAAAGGGTACTTTTTCGACGCGGAACGAATTCATGTTCTGGTCAATGGCCTCTACTCTATAAAAACTGGATGAGTCAGCGACTCGCATCTCGCGCGCTTTTTTTACGGCTTCTTCAAGCGTCATAGCCGGATTATTGGCTTCGTCGATACTGAAGCGTTCGTAATCAGTCGATTCGAGTGTCGGCATGTGAGACTCCTCGTCTGTAACGCCTATTGTTAGACGTATTTCGTGGTTGAACGGATTCAAGCTCATTCATGATAGGCGCTGAAACCTGCGCCTACTTGTACAGCATCTAGCCCAACCGTGGCAAATGAATAGCACACAAAGGTGGGAGGCCATGAACTAAGTGTACCAAAATGATATATCCCCTTATAGAATTCGTAGTTTCCTCAAGCAAAATCGAACACATCTGTACCCTTAAGCGTTCGGCTGATGCAACCAGATGTTGTCACGCGGCTCACTTCAGCGTCTTGCCGAACTCCTCGCCAAAGACCGTATGGCGCAGGTCGAAGCGTCCGCCGTCGAACTTGTCCGGCCCCTTCAGGTGCCCGATGGCCAGCAGCGCAACCACCCAGTAGCTCAGCGGAAGGCGGAGCACCTCGTGCACCTTCTCCTGCTCGAAGCCCTCCATGGGTGCGGTATCGTAGCCCATCACCTCGGCCATCAGCATCATGTGGGTGGTGGCGATCATCACCATCTTGTTCAACCATCCGTGCATCTCGTCGGTGGAGAAGTGCGAAAGGTAGTTGGGAACGCTGTTGCGCGCCTGAGCGGCATAGCCCTCCGGCATACCGCCCTCGCGCCCCTGGTAGAGCATCAGGTCGAGGTCCTTGCGCCAACCATCCGCGTCACCGCAGGCCACAATCACGGCCGATGCCTCCTCCACCTTTCCCTGGTTGTAGGAGGCGGAGCGCAGGCGCTTCTTCTGCTCTTCCTTCTGCACCACGATGAAGCGCCAGGGCTGCATGTTATAGCCGCTGGGAGCGCTCAGCCCGGCCTCGATGATCCTGCACAGGTCTTCGGCTGGTATGGGCGTGCCGTCGAAGCTGGGCGTCGCGCGCCGCTCGCGGATCGCCTGGCTCAATGTCTTCTCATGCTTCGCTGTCTTCGCCGTCATCGCTCTTTCTCGTTCCGGCCGCTTTCTCGAACTCTGCCTGGCCGCCAGCTCCTGTGCAACAACAAACGACTCCCAAGATAGCATCCCAGCCAGACCTCCCGCATAAAGAAGGTGATCGGACTTGAAGTCGGACCCTGGACCATTGGATGCCGGGGAGTTTCAAATAGTAATCGACCCATTGACCCTGGAAACAAAACCTTCGCTCGGTGGCTGCGTCCTATACCTTAGTAGAGAATGAATTGCATCGCTAGAATCTGTCGCGTCGCCCTGCTCCTCAGTATGGGGGGTGGGCTGGGGTTCGCCCAATCTCCTCCGCCCCTGCCTGCGTCGCAGCCCACCGCCTCCCAGCAGCCTGCGGCCCAGCCTCCAGCAACCGCACCAGCAACCGCACCCGCAACCGCGCCCACCACCGCGCCCGTTCCCGCGCAGCCCGCCGTTCATCGCGCGCTGATTGTCTATGCGCAGGGCCAGCTTCAGGTCGTAGCTGATAACTCCAGCCTGAACCAGATCCTGCGCGACATTGCTCAGCAGACCGGCATGAAGATCACTGGTGGAGTGGCCGATCAGCGAGTATTCGGCAAGTATGGCCCCGGTCCGCCCGCCGGGATATTGGCCCGCCTGCTGGAGGGGACCGACAGCAATATGCTGCTGCGCGAGAGCCCCGCGCATGCACCCGAGGAGCTGATTCTGACTCCGCGCAATGGTGGCCCCACGCCGCCCAGCCCCAGCGCCTCGGCTTCGGACGATCAGGCCGCGACCAGCGGCCAACAGACCAACTGGCAGTCTGTCTCCCCCAGCCAGCCCGCGCAGGCAGCTCAGCAATCGCCAACCTCGCAGACCCAGCAAAATCTGCCGGGGTTGATCAGTGAACCCGGTATCGTTCCCAGATATGGCCCGGGCGCTGCCAATGCCGCACCGCCACCCACCAACAACCCGCAGTCGCCCAACGGCGTCATGACGCCGCAGCAGATCTATCAGCAGATGCAGCAAATGGAATCGCAGCTACCCTAGAGCGGAAAATCTCCTGCGTCCCTTGTGCGGAGCGACTTGCTTTGTGCAACATGCGGGAATGATAGTATTTCGACCGGCCCCCAGCCGGACAGATCTCTCCTGGTTCGCTGGTGAACATTTTTCCCGATCGCAATCGTAAATGGTCCTGCCGCTGAGCGACGGTCGCGGCAGGCAAAAGGTGCATCCAATTAAAGAGAAGGTCAGCAGGCAAGAAAACGAGACATCCAGCGAGTGATTTTACCGGCGAAGGCCGTAACCCGATAGCGTTCGCGCGGGTCAAATATCAGAAGGGCCACGCGGCATTCATTCTGACAGAGAAATTTGAGGTGTTCATGAACCGGAAGCATAAGAGCAGGCGGACGGGTGCTGCTTTGGGCAACATACTGGGCCGCGCGGCGGTTGTGCTGCTGGCGCTGTTGCTGGCCCAGGCTGGGTTTGCCCATGCATCCGTGGCGCTGCTGATGGAAGAGCCCTACGGGGACTTCGGCGCCATGAATCCGACGGGCCATTCAGCGGTGTATCTGAACCACATCTGCGCGGCCTCGCCCACCGAGCTGCGCGTCTGCCGTCCCGGTGAGTCCGGCGTCGTCATCAGCCGCTATCACAAGATCGACAAACTGGACTGGGTCGCCATCCCTCTGATCCCGTATCTATATGCGGTGGAGGACGTGAGCCAGGTTCCGCAGTCCGTGGACAATGCCCATGCGTACGCGCTGCGCGATGCCTATCGCAAGAAGTATCTACAGAGCCTGGCCCCGGACGACGCGCAGGGGCGGGCGCCCAAGGGTGAGTGGACGGAGTTGGTCGGAGAGTCCTACCTCCGCACCATCCATGGCTTTGAGATTGTCAGCACTGCTGAGCAGGATCAGCGATTCATCGCGCTCTTCAACGACCGCCGCAACTCCGGCCACTTCAATATTCTCTTTCACAACTGCGCGGATTTCTCGCGCGTGGTGATGGACATTTACCTGCCCCATGCAATCCATCGCAGCTTTGTGGCGGACGTGGGAATCACTACCCCGAAGCAGGTGGCGCGGTCCCTGGTCGAATATGGACAGAAGCATCCCGAAGTCGAGATGAGTGCGTTCTTGATTCCCCAGGTGCCGGGTGCGATCAAGCGCAGCAAGCCGGTGGATGGCGTGGCCCAGTCACTGGTGAAAAGCAAGAAGTACCTGATCCCCATGACCATACTGACCCCGGAACTGACCGGTGGGCTGGTGGTGGCATACATGGTCGATGGCAGAATGAAGCTACCCAAGAATGCACTGGTCTTCAATGTGAACGATAACGAGATGGAGCCGGGAGCGCCCACGCCGACGCAGGCAACCAACACCAACGCCACCAATACCAACCCAGACAGGACTCCTCTGCCTTCGCCTGCGGCAGCCCCTGCTCCTGCGGCCTTGGCCACGGAACCCCCCGCGTCTGCCACGCCAGCCGCTCTGGCAACCGATTTGCCCGCGGCTGCAACCACGCCTGCGGCCCTGGCCACGGATTCGCCTCAGCCAGCTTCTACGCTTCCCTAACCAGCCGCCCTATCGTCTCTGGCTGCGCGCAATCGCTGCTTTGGCCTCGTTGTCGGCCTCGCGCTTGCGTTCAGTGGCGCGCTTGTCCCACTCCTGTTTGCCCTTGGCCAGCGCCAGCTCACACTTTACCCGCCCGTGGCGAAAGTAGAGTCGCGTGGGGATCAGGGTAAATCCCTTCTGCCGGGTCGCGGCTTCCAGCTTGCGCACCTCGTTTTTATGCAGCAGCAGCTTGCGTGTGCGCAGCGACTCATGGTTCATGGCGTTGCCATGGGAGAAGGGGCCGATGTGCGCGTTCAGCAGGAAACATTCCCCGTCCTTCAGCAGACCATAGGCGTCCTTCAGATTGGCCTTGCCCTCGCGGATGCTCTTCACCTCGGTGCCGCGCAGCGCCACTCCCGCCTCGAAGCGGTCGAACAGCGCGTAGTGGAAGCTGGCTGAGCGGTTGAATGCGGCGTCGCGCAGGCCGGAAGCCACCGGGTCGCGCTCCTTCTGCTTCACTGTCGGCTTGGGCTGCGCGGCAACGGTCGGGTTGGAGAGCGATCGGGGCATGAGGTCGGTGCCAGGCCCAGCGGCTGCGGCGCGGTTGGAAGCATCTCAGTTTAACATGCAACGCAACCCGACTCACCTGTCGGCACTGGCAACGTCTAACCTACACCCGGCAGTCGCAGCACGTTTTTTTTGTGCGGGGGAATAGGGTTACAGACAGGTAATATGGCGCATAACTTCAAAAGGCCGAACACGTTCCGAATGCTATACTCGGCAGAGTCCCAGGAGTCACGGCAGTGCGCCTGTCCGGCAGTCGTCACGGTTGCGCGCGGCACAATCCCATCCGCATCCACGCATGGTTCGCGCAAGCCATCTCAGATTCTCGACCTCGATTTGAACTTCGGCGCAAAGGAAGCAACCAGCATCGGCATGACACGCAGGCACCCATTCTTGCTCTTCCGGCTCTCCTTCTTCGTCCATCGCGGATGCTTCGCTGCGCTGCTGGCCCTGCTGGCGGCGTTCTCCCTGGTCCCCTCCGCGCACGCCCAGACAGCGGGCGGATGGGAGAAGCGCGGGCAGGCAGCCGAGCTCCGTCAGGACTACGACACGGCCTACGAGGACTACCTGAAGGCCCACCAGAAGAACACCGGCGACCTGCGCTTCCAGGAGCGGCTGGACCGCATGCGCTTCCAGGCTGCCGCCATGCACGTCGACCGTGGCCGCGTGCTGCGCCAGAGCGGAGACATCGGCGGAGCGCTCAACCAGTTCACACGTGCCTTGCAGATCGATCCCGGCAACGAGGCTGCAGCGCAGGAGATTCAGATCACGCGCAGCCAGGACCAGACGCCGGCCGCCTCCAACGCGCCCGCCGGATACAGCAATACCAGCGCAGAGCTCCGCGATATTGCAAGCATCTCCGCACCGCTCCAACTGAAGCCCGTCTCCAACGACCCCATCACCCTGCACATGGTGGAGGACAGCAAGAACATCTACCAGGCCATCGGCAAGCTGGCCGGCCTTAACGTCCTCTTCGATCCCGACTACGTCACCAAGCGCATACCGGTCGACCTGACCAACGTCACCCTCAGCGACGCACTGCGCATCGTCGGCGACATCGCCGGTACCTTCTACAAGCCCGTCACCTCAGACACCATCTTTGTCGCCCAGAACAATTCCACCAAGCACCGCGATCTGGACGATCAGGCGGTGCAGACCTTCTACCTCACCAACGCCAGCCTGCAGGCCGATGCCAACGAAATCGTCACCGCTATTCGCAACGTGTTGCCTGCCGACGACAAGGTCTTCCTTGTGGCCTCGCAGAACGCTATTGTCGTGCGCGCTCCGCCGGACCATCTTGTGCTGGCTGAGAAGCTGCTGAACGACCTGGACCGCACCAAGGCGGAAGTGGTCGTCGACGTCGCCATTCTGGAGGTGAACCGCGACAAGATCCGCAACCTCGGCATCACCCTGCCGCAGTCCTTCGGCATCACACCGCAGGCCAGCAACAGCACCACAACCACCTCCAGCACCACCGGCACCAGCACCACCGCCGGCACCACCAGCAACTCGGCCTTCACCCTCAACACTCTGGCCAATATGAACGCCACCAACTTCGCCATCACCATCGGCGGTGGCACCCTGAACGCGCTGCTCAGCGACACCGACACAAAGGTCCTGCAGAACCCCAGCATCCGCGCCTCCGACGGCCAGACCGCCACCATGAAGATCGGCTCCAGAATCCCGGTCGCCACTGGATCGTACTCGGCCGGCGCCGCTACCGGCATCACCGCCGGCATCGGCGTGCAGACCCAGTTCACCTACATTGACATCGGGGTCAACATCGACATGACCCCCACCATCCATCTGGATCGCGAGGTCGCTCTCAAGCTCTCCGTGGAGGTCTCGACCGAAGCCGGCTCGGTCACCATCGAGGGCGTCACCGAGCCCATCATCGGGCAGCGCTCGGACAAGACGGTCATCCAACTCAAGGACGGCGAGCCCTGCCTGCTGGCCGGCATCCTTAGCAAGCAGGACAACTACAGCAACAGCGGCACGCCCGGCCTCTCTGACATTCCCCTCATCAAATATCTCTTCGGCACCGTCAACAAGGAGATACAGGATGACGAGATCGTCTTCATTCTGATCCCCCATATCGTGCGC
This sequence comes from Acidobacteriaceae bacterium, assembly GCA_035510935.1. Classification (GTDB taxonomy): domain Bacteria; phylum Acidobacteriota; class Terriglobia; order Terriglobales; family Acidobacteriaceae; genus Edaphobacter. The sequence goes on along the minus strand of DATKGA010000063.1, from coordinate 30,228 downwards.
GAATCCGTACTCACCCAACTGAACACGCGCGCCATCGACACCGGCACAAGCAGCGACGTCGAAATTCGCCGCGCACCGGCCTCCGAGCTTGCCACGCTCAGCGCCACCCCGTCCAGCCAGGAGCCGGCGGCCTCCACCACCACCGCCGCCAATGTTGCCGCCGCCATGGTGCAGCAGATGCAGCAGCAGGCCATGCCACCCACTCCCGGAACTCCGCAGCCTGCAAGGACAACCTCCAGCGCCGCCGTCACCGGCCCGCCAGTCACCCTGATGATGGTTCCGGCCAATTCCACGCAGACCGTGGGCAGCACCTTCCAGACCTCGGTCTATCTCACCGGAGCGCGCGATGTCTTCACCGTACCCGTGGAGATCCAGTTCGATCCCAAGATTCTGCAACTGGTCAACGTGGATACGGGAGGTCTGTTGGGCGGTGACGGTCAGCCGGTAGCCCTGGTCCATCGCGACGAAGGCAACGGCATGGTCACCATCTCAGCCTCCCGCCCGCCGGGCGTCCCCGGAGTCAATGGAGAGGGCCAGGTATGCATCCTCACCTTCAAGGCCATCGCCGCCGGAGATTCCAATATCCAGTTGGTCAAGGTGGGCGCAAGGAACAGCCTTCAGGCCAGCCTGCCCGCAGTCGGCTCGCAGCAATCCGTCGTCCATGTGAAGTGAGGTGGAGTATGAGGTTCAAGGTTCAAGGTTCGAGGTTCGAGGGACCGGGAAGGCGCTGCCGTCTTCGCGGTGTGTCTCTCGAACTCCAAATATCGAACCCAGCACATAACCTCGAACCTCGAACCTGGTCTCCTGACTCCGGCCTTACCCTCGTCGAACTCATCATCTGTGTCACAATCGTTGCCATTCTGGCCACCGCCGCGTTGCCGGTGGCGCGCTTCCAGGTGAAGCGCCAAAAGGAGCGCGAACTGCGCCGCGACCTATGGGAGATGCGCGACGCCATCGACAAGTACAAGGACGCCGCCGACCGCGGAGGCATCATCATCAAGGTCGACAGCATGGGCTATCCACCGGATCTGCAGACGCTGGTGGATGGCGTCGACGTGAAGGAGAAGAAGGTCCGCTTCCTGCGCGCTATCCCCATGGACCCCATGACCAAATCCACCGAGTGGGGCATGCGCTCCAACCAGGACGACGCCGACGCCGACGCCTGGGGCGGCCAGAACATCTTCGATGTTTACACTAAGAGTCAGGACACCGCACTGGACGGTACAAAGTACAGTACATGGTGAGAATTAGACAATTCGGCTCCCGATCCTCGCTCCCAAGGTTCGAGGTTCAAGGTTCGAGGTTCAAGACAACCCATGCCGGTTGCCTGTGTGGCCTCGAAGCTCGAAGCTCGAACCTCGAACCTGAATCCGGCTTCACCCTGCTGGAGCTGATGATCGTGATGGCCATCATCGCCACGTTGGCCGCCATGGCTATCCCCTCCTTCACACGCAACGTGGTCGCCGCCAAGGAGGCTGTGCTGCGCGAGGACCTGCAGGTCATGCGCACCGCCATCGGCTCCTACACCGTCGACAAGCAGAAAGCGCCCCAATCGCTCGAAGATCTGGTCACCGGAGGCTACCTCAAGGCCGTCCCCAAGGACCCCATTACCGGGCGTACCGATACCTGGATCACCAGCCAGTCCGACACCCTTGGCTCGGTTGACCAGACCGACTCCGGCGGCATCGACGATGTACACTCTGGCGCGCAACTCTCCGCAACCGACGGCACCTCCTACAATACCTGGTAGCAGGAGCGCGCCCGAGGCATGCTCCCGCATCCCTGGCAGCCCGTACAGAGGTCCCGTTCGCTGGCCATCCACTCGCGTACCACAACAAATTGGCGCATACTACGTCTAATACAGTGCGGAGCCGCGCCCGTCCGCAGGCGCGCGTGCCCACCGGAGAAAACCTATGCGTCCTGCAACCCGATTCGGTCTTGCCGCCATGCTTGGTGCCGCCCTGCTGGCCGTGGCCGACGCACAGCCTGCCTCCACCTCCTCCACCACCCCAGCGTCCTCCACTACCGCGCAGCCGGCGTCCACCTCCCCGGCCACCGCGCAGCCTGCCCCGTCTGCCCAGCCAGCCTCCTCCGCCGCAAACTCCGCCGGAGACCAATCCGCGCCTTCGGCCAATAGCCCCGACCGGCCAAAATTTGGCGTTCCCAACGACACCAGCGCCAAAACAGACAGCAAGTCAGACAGCAAAGCTGAGGCCGACACGTCCTCCAAGCCGCCCGCCGCCAAGACCACCGCCGAGACCGACGCCATTCCCTCCCCCGGCGAGGCCCTCGACCCGCACATCAAGAAGGGCAGCGAGGACGACGTAGACGCCGTCGGCACGCGCAACATCGGCGCGCGAGGCCTGGGTAACTGGTACTCCACCAACTGGGAGATCGGCACCGGCAAGCAGTACTCCATGGAGATCGAGAAGTCCGCCCACCTGGTCACCGATCCGGTGGTTGTGGAGTACGTCAACCGCATTGGACAGAACATCGTCAAGAACTCTGACTGCAAGGTCCCCTTCACCATCAAGGTCATCGACTCCGACGAGATCAACGCCATGGCACTGCCCGGCGGCTTCTTCTACGTCAACTCCGGCCTCATCATGGCCGCCGACGAGGAGGCCGAACTGGCCGGCGTCATGGCCCACGAGACCGCCCACGTCTGCGCCCACCACGCCGCGCGCGAGATGACCAAGATGAACTATGCCGAGATCGGCTCCATCCCGCTCATCATCTTCACTCAGGGCAGTTGGACCGGCTATGGCATCTATGAGGCGTCGCAGCTCGCCATCCCCATCAGCTTCCTCGAGTTCTCCCGCGAGTACGAGGCGGAGGCAGACTATCTCGGCTTGCAATACATGTACAAGGCGGGCTACGATCCGCAGGCCTTCATCCAGTTCTTTGAAAAGATCGACGCGCTGGAGAAGCACAAGCCGGGCACTCTGGCCAAGGTCTTCGCCGACCATCCCCAGACCCCCGACCGCATCGCCCACTCCGAGGATGAGATCGCTACCATCATGCCCGCGCGGCCGGACTACGTCGTCACCACCAGCGAGTTCGACGATGTCAAGGCACGCCTCGCGCGCATCGAGAACAAGCGCAAGCTCAACGATAAGGGCAACGGCAACGCACCCACCCTGCGACGCGTCGGTGGCACCAACAACGACCCCAACTCCACCAGCGGCACCTCCACCACGGACGGCAGCGACACCCCCACCCTTGGCCGCCGCAACTAGCTTCCGGCTAGAATAGAGAACATGCGTACGCAGAAGACCGGCTACACCGACACCCACGCCGCCGCCGGGCTGGACGCCAAATTCCCCGCAATAGACACCTGGGCCAACCAGTTTCGCGGATACGAGATCCTGGTCGACGACCCGGAGTTCACCTCGGTCTGCCCCAAGACCGGCCTGCCCGACTTCGGCCACCTCACCATCCGCTACATGCCGCGCAAGCTCTGCCTGGAGCTGAAGAGCCTGAAGGAGTATCTCTTTACCTACCGCAACCTGGGCATCTTCCAGGAGAACATCGTCAACCAGGTGCTGGACGACGTGGTGAAGGCCTGCAACCCGGTCTGGGCCAAGGTCACCGGCGACTTCCGCCCCCGCGGCGGCATCTCCACCCTCATCGAAGCCAGTTACCCCAGGCCAAGGGTGAAGTAGTAGCGCAAAACTGAGCCATTCGCACGGCTCCCTGCTATTCTCGCCAGAGATGCCTGCGCCGCCCAATCTGACGCACACTACGCGCCGCCTGCCCTCGGTCGCCGGAGCCGCAACCGCGCTGGCGCTGCTCACCGCGCTCAACTTCGTCAACTACATCGACCGTTACATCCTGCCCGGAGTGCAGGAACAGGTGAAGCACGAGTTCCACGTCTCGGACGCGGCTCTGGGCTCGCTCACCTTCTGGTTCTTCCTCACCTATATGTGCGCCGCGCCGCTGACCGGATGGCTGGGCGACCGGTTCCCGCGCAAGCCGCTGATCGTCCTCTGCGCGCTGATGATCTCGGCGGTGAATGTGCTGACGGGAACAGTTCATGCCTTCGACTCGCTGCTTCTGCGCCACGCCATTTTAGGCATTGGCGAGGCCAGCCTGGGCATCTACGCGCCCGCGCTGCTCGCCGACTTCTACCCTGAAGAAGACCGCAACCGCATCCTCACCATTTTTTACACTGCAATCCCGGTGGGCGCGGCGCTTGGCTACCTCATCGCCGAGATGGTGGGCGCGCGCTGGGGCTGGCGCATGCCGTTTTATGTCTCTGCCGTGCCGGGGCTGCTAATCGCCGTGTTGATATGGATTTTTCTGCGTGAACCGGCTCGCGGCGCGTCCGACGCGAAGCCAACCGGGCGTCAGCACAGGGCGCATGCCATCTCGCTCGCGCGCAATGCGCCATACCTCTACGCCACGCTGGGCATGGCGATGACCACCTTCTCCATGGGCGGCATCTCGGCCTGGATGCCCAGCTTTCTGCAGCGCGCGGGCTTCTCGCCCAACACAGTCGGCCTCACTTTGGGCGGCATCACAGCCGGCGCCGGCCTCGGTGGTACAGCCATCGGCGGATGGATCGCGCAACGCTGGCTGCGCACCAACCATCGCGCGCTCTACCTCGTGTCAGCGTGGTCGGCGCTGGTCACGGTGCCCTTTGGAGTGATCTGCTTCTTCGGCCCGCGCGCAACCATGCTGCCCGCGCTGGCGCTGGCCATGTTCACAATTTTCCTGGGGACGGGCCCGCTGAATGCGGCGATTGTGAACGCCGTGCCGGCCACTGTTCGCGCAACGGCCATTGCTATTGAGCTGTTCCTGATCCACGCGCTGGGTGATACGCCCTCGCCGCGCCTGATCGGCATGGTCAGCGACCGCACGACACTGAGCACTGGGCTTGGACTCACGCTGGTTACGCTGATCATCGCGACGGTGCTGCTCTTTGTCGGTGCGCGCACTATTCCGCGCACTTACGTTGAGTAGTCGGCGTTGATGCGCACATACTCCACGGTGAGGTCGCAGGTGAGGAAGAGGCACTCGCCCTTGCCTTCGCCCAGATCGATCGCGATGGTGTACTCAGGCTGCGACATCGCGTGGTGTGCGGCAGCCTCGTCGAAGCCCTCCGCACGCGCACCGTACTCGAATACCATCTGGTCGCCTATCCAGATCCGCACGCGCTCGGGATCGAAGCTGGCACCGCTGTAGCCCGCCGCTGCCAGCAGACGGCCCCAGTTGGGGTCCGCGCTGGACCAGGCCGTCTTGCACAGCGGGCTGTGTGCGATGGCCTTTGCCACCAGGCGCGCCTCAGCCGCAGTTGCCGCGCCGCGTACATCGAGGGTCACCACATGGCTAACGCCCTCGCCGTCGGCGACGATCTGGCGAGCCAGCGAGCGGCAGACCTCGCCCAGGGCCGCGTCAAAGGCCGGAGACAGTTCGCGGCTGAGGCGCACACCACTGGCACCACTGGCCAGCAGCAGCACCGTGTCGTTGGTCGAGGTGTCGCCGTCGATGGAGATCGAGTTGAAGCTGGGTTCAACCGCCGATGCCAGCGCCGAGTTCAACTCCGCCGCCTCCGCCACCACGTCCGTGAAGAGATACACCAGCATGGTGGCATGCGCAGGCCCGACCGGAGCGCCCACAGGAGCGCCCAGCCGCGGATGGATCATCCCCGCACCTTTGGCCGCGCCCCAGATGCGTACTTCGCTGGCTTTGTCGGCGTACAGCTCCGGATCAACCGATACAACCGGGACAACTGCACGGGCCGTCTTGATACGCGTGTCGGTGGTCATGATGGCGCGCACAAAGTCCTCTGCGTGCTGCTGGGTGTTGCCAACCGAGGCCTTCAGATCAGGCATAGCGGCAATCACTTTATCCGTGGGAAAGGGCACGCCGATGATTCCGGTAGACGAGGGAAAGACCTCGTCGAAGATGCAGCCGAAGCTCTCTGCCGCGGCCACGCAGGTGGCCACGCAGCCCTCGATGCCCAGCGCACCGTTGGCGCAGTTGGCGTTGCCGGAGTTGACCAGCACCGCCGCGACGCGTCCGCCAGTGACCTCAAGATGCCGCCGCCCAACCGTCACCGGGGCCGCAACCACTTGGTTGGTGGTAAACATGGCCGCGCCAACCGCAGCACCCGCGCCGCGCACAACTGCAACGGCCAGGTCCAGATTGCCGCTGGCTTTGATTCCCGCGCGCACTGCGCCCCACTGGAACCCGGACGGCAGCAGGGGCACCGTCAACTCCGCATCGTCGTTCATTTCTTTACTCTACCAAGCAGGGGCGGGGCGCACATAGATAAGTGAGGTTGAGATACCGCTGCTCGGGCTCGTGGCGCAGCATACATTCGGCGCTTACGCGGCGCAACCAAATGGAGTATCTTGGGTCTAATCCAATAGAAGTTCATAGGCCCACTGAATCAGGGTGATGCAGCGGGCAGGATATTTGAACGGCTGCTGTCCGCGCAACCCGCCGTTTGAAAGCTATATCGGGCAATCGAAGGACCGGCAGCACGAGGAAAAAACCATGAAGATCACACGAGTTTTGCTGAACACGATTCTGGCGGTGGCAATCGCCGGATCCCTGTTGTTCACACCGGCTGCGGCCAACGCGCGGGTGTTCGTCTCGGTCGGCTTCGCTCCTCCGGTGATTCCGGTCTACGCCCAGCCCATCGCGCCCGGCTACGGATACCTCTGGACGCCCGGCTACTGGGCCTACGGCGATCAAGGCTACTACTGGGTGGACGGCGCATGGGTATACCCACCCTGCGAGGGCGCGCTATGGACGCCCGGTTACTGGGGTTGGGGTGGCGGCGTCTACTTATGGAACGCCGGCTACTGGGGCCGCAGGGTAGGCTACTACGGTGGCATCAACTACGGTTTCGGCTACTTCGGTACCGGATACTGGGGCGGCTACTGGCACGGTGGACGGTTCATGTATAACGGCGCATACAACCACATCGGCTTCCACGACGGCTCGGTCTACAACCACCCGGTAGCCGGATTCGACGGGCGGCCCGGCGGAGCAGCCTTCGCCCGCGTCGGCGCGGCAGGATTGAATCGCGGCGCGGTCGTGGAGAATCGCGGAGCAGGCATTAACGGCAACAGCTTCGCCAACCGCGGGACCTCAGCAGCGCCCCGCGCTACCTATAACAGCGGAGCACGCAGTTATGGCAGCGCGCCGGCTGCACGCAGTTACTCCAGCGGAGGCAGCTACGGTGGAGGCACGCGCAGCTTCTCCGGCGGCGGCGCTCGTGCCAGCGGCGGCGGTGGACACGCTGGCGGCGGTGGACATCGATAAACAACAGAACCGAATAGAAGTGAAGGGACGAAGGGCTGAGGGGAAAAATCCTCGGCCCTTGTCTGTTATTGAACATCGCTCACTCGCAGCAATCAACGCGACGATCAACCTGACCCTTCAACCTCTGCGCGCAAGGTCCACAACCATCGATGCGATCTGCCGTACCGCATCGGGCCGTGCCAGTGTGCGAGCGCGTTTTCCCATTGCTCGCAGCTCCGCCGGATCTGCAAGCATCTGTGAAATCTCGCCCAGTAGACGCTCGGGATCGGCCAACTCCGCCTCGGTCAGCATCCGCGCCGCGCCTGCCCGCAGGAAGACCTCTGCGTTGCGGCGCTGGTGGTCGTCCGCAGCCATGGCAAACGGCACCAGCAGCGAGGCCCTGCCCGCCGCGCCAAGCTCCGCCATGGTGCTGGCGCCGCTGCGGCAGAGGAGCAGATCGGCGGCGGCAAACTCTCGCGGCATCTGGTCCAGATACGGTTGCACGCGCACCTGTTGCTGGCTAGCCAAACCAGCACGAGCGTAGGCCTCGGTCGTTGACGGCGCGTGGCGCGCGCCCGCCTGATGCACAATCTCCAGGTCAGCAAATTGCTCGAGCAGACGCTGCGCGATCTTCGGCATTGCCTCATTCAGGACGCGCGCACCCTGGCTGCCGCCAAAGACCAGAAGCCGCGGTGGCGCATCCGCGGATTTTTGCGCAATCGAAAAAAAATCAGCCCGCACAGGAATCCCGGTGACACGAGCATTGTGGAAGTAGCGCTGGGTCTGCTCGAAGTTCACCGCTGCAGCGCTCACCCATCGTCCGACCAGACGGTTTGCAAGGCCGGGAACAGCGTTGGGCTCAAACGCCAGCGTGGGAATGCGCCGCAGAAGCGCAGCCAGCATAGCGGGACCGCTGGCATATCCCCCGACGCCGACGACCACCTGCGGGCGAAACTCGCGCAGCAAACGCACGCACTCTACGACGCCCAGCGGAAGATCGATCGCCGTGCGCAAGCGCGTAGTCAGGTTTACATTTTTCAACTGGCCCGAGCGCACCAGATTTAGAGGGAAGCCCGCTTCAGGCACCAGACGCGTCTCCAGCCCGCGCGCTGTACCCACAAAGCGCACCTCCGCGTCCTGCGTGTCGCGCAACTCACGCGCAATGGCGAGTGCGGGAATCACATGGCCGCCGGTGCCTCCGCCTGCGATCAAAACGCGCAGCCGGCCTGCTCTTCCCTGTTCCCTGTTCCCTGTTCCCTCCATCAATCGATCTCACGCGTAATGTTCAACAACACACCCATTCCAGCCAGGGTAAAGAAGAGCGAGGTGCCACCGAAGGAGATGAACGGCAGCGTAATTCCCTTGGTGGGCACCAGCGCGATGGCAACGCTGATGTTGAAGAAGGCCTGGATAAGTACGGCGCTGGTGAGCCCAAAGGCCAGAAAGCGCGCAAAGGGGTCCGTGGATAAAAATGCGGCTCGCAGCCCGCGATATCCCAGGACGCAGAAAAGTGTGACCAGGAGTAGCGCGCCCAGCAGGCCCAGCTCTTCGGAGATATTTGCGAAGATGAAGTCCGTCCAGGCCTCTGGCAGGAAGTAGAGCTTCTGCCGGCCCTCCATCAGGCCCAGTCCGCTAAGTCCACCGGTGCCGACTGCGATCAGCGACTGCGTGATGTGAAAGCCCTTGCCCAGCGGGTCAAGCTCGGGATGGAAGAATATCTCCATGCGCGCGCGGCGGAAGGGCACCATCCAGAGCATGTAGTACATCACCGGCGAGGACGCAAGCAGGCCGACGCCGATCCATTTGATCTGCATTCCGGCGAGATAGAGCATGGCCATGGTGACCGCGGCGCAGACCAGCGCGGTGCCCAGGTCCGGCTCCTTCAGGATGAGACCAATGAAGACCAACGGAGGCAGTGCGGCGCGCAGAATCGTGCCCTTCCAGTCGTCCATGGTGTGGATGCGGGTCTGCAGGAAGTACGCGAGAAAGAGCACCACTACGGGCTTTGCCAGCTCCGACGGCTGAAAGGTGAAGAAGCTGCCCAGCCGGAACCAGCGGTGGGTGTGGTTCAACGGGGGCATGGCGAAGACAGCCACCAGAAGCATGGTGGTAAGCGCGACCGCGGAACCGACAATGGGATAGCTGTTATAGCGCCGGTAGTCCACGCGCATCAAAGCGAAGAGCGCAATCATCCCAAAGAGAGCGTACATGCCCTGCTTGGCGACGTATTTATACGGCGAACCCGACTCCGCCTGCGACATGACGGCCGAAGCCGAGAAGACCATCACCAGCCCGAACAGCACCAGCAGCAGCACGGTGCCGAACAGCCATTTGTCGACCCCAACGCGCTTTGCCATTCCGCCCGCTTCCCTGCTTAAACTGGACCGCTCGCCAGGCCCTTGACCAGATCCTTGAAGACGCGGCCGCGATGCTCGTAACTGGTGAACTGGTCGAAGCTCGCGCAGGCCGGCGCAAGCAACACCACATCGTCCACGACGGCAAGCCGCGCGGCCTCGCGCACAGCCGCTTCGAGCGTGCCCGCTGAGACTATCTTGACGACTCCCGCCAGTTGGCGCTCGATCTTCTCTGCCGCCGAACCAATTGTGTAAACAATCTTGACCCGGGTGCGGAGCAGATCGGCCAGCTCGGTGTAGTCGGAGTTCTTGTCTTTGCCGCCGAGAATCAGATGCACGCCGCTGGCGAAGGCCTCCAGCGCCTTCTTGGTCGCGTCCACGTTGGTAGCCTTGGAGTCGTTGTAGAAGGCGACGCCACGCACGTTGGCTACAAATTCCAGGCGATGCTCGACCGCTTTGAAGCTGGCGACCGAAGCGCGAATGCTCTGGGACGAAACTCCGCCCAGCCGGGCGGCGCACACCGCTGCAAGAACATTCTCCACATTGTGCGCGCCTTTGAGGGGGATCTCTGCCAGTGGCATCACTGGCTCTGGCCTGGCTCCCTCGCGCGGCAGGTAGATCACGCTTTCGCCATGCGCAAACGCTCCCTGCTTGATCGGCCTGCAACCGCTGAACCAGAAGATCTGCGCTTTGGTCCGCGCAGCAATCATCTGGGTTGGCTTGTCTTCGGCATTGAGAACTAAGAGGTCTTCAGCAGTCTGCCGCGCTGTGATGCGGGCCTTCATGGCGGCGTAGTTTTCAAAGGTGCCATGGCGGTCGAGGTGGTCGGGCGTGATGTTCAGCACCACGGCGATGTGAGGACGGAACTCGACCACTGTCTCCAACTGGAAGCTGGAGACCTCGAGGACGCTGGTTGTCTGTGGCGTACTCTGCGCGATCAGGTCGATCACCGGCGTGCCAATGTTGCCGCCGATCAGCGTAGGGCCGCCCGCGTCGGCGAAGATCTTGCCCAGCAGGGCGGTCGTGGTTGTCTTGCCGTTGGAGCCGGTGATGGCAACAATCTGGCCCTGCAGGAAGCGGCTTGCCAGCTCTAGTTCGCCGATTATGGGCACGCCGAAGGCGCGCACCTGCTGCAGCTCCGGCGTGTCGTAGGGTACGCCGGGCGAGACCACGATCAAGTCCTGGCGGCGGAAGGTGAGAAGGCCGTGGCCACCGGTTTCCACCATGACACCCGCATCGAGCAGCGCGGGGATCTCGCTGGCCAATGCCTCCGCGCTACGCGAGTCCGAAACCGTCACCTGCGCTCCGCGGTCGCGTAGAAACATCGCCGCGGACTTTCCTGACTTGCCCAGGCCAACCACCAGCACGCGCTTATTCTTCAGCTCCACTTGGGATTACTCCAATAGTCCTGTTGCTTCTCCTGTAGTCTGCGGCGAGAACAACGATGCATAGGTCACAGAGAACTGTAGCCCCGACTAATACACAGTTGAAACCATATGCGGGAGGCGCCTCCAGTGGCTGTGGGTGCAACACGTCCCAAATTGTATTTCCGACAATCCCGGTCAAAACCGCAGCAGCCATGGCCGAAATGATGAGAGATGCCCTCGGAAGCTTCCCGAGTAAGATCGAAACGCTCGCAGCGACGAGGCAGAGAGGTCCTGCAAACCAAAGCGCCAGTGACTTGGCTACAGCCAAATTCGATATCGGGGTAGATATCCCGGCCAGTTCTAGGAACATAAACGTGACGCCTGATGCCCACGCGACTCCAACTAAGAGATCTATAGATGCTGCGGTCATACGCCACGACTTAGTCATGTTCCGTCACCTCAGCTTCAACGTCGTTAGCGCAAACACAAACGCTCTACTGGTATCATCTCAACAGGAATGGCGGGAGTAAACCATGACGCGGACCATTGAAGTCGAGATCGACGAAGCGGGCGCTATTCACCCACTCGACCCGACCCTCAAGCTGCCGCCGGGTAGGGCCGTCCTGGCCTGGCCTGAAAGCGCAGAACTCTATCCGGCTCTCATGTCGGAAAAGGCGCTTGCCGATTGGCTTCGCCCCGAAGAGGAAGAAGCATGGGCGTATTTGCAGCAGGCCAAGTAGCGCTCCTTCCATTCCCGTTCTCCGATCTGAGCCGTAACAAGCTCCGTCCCGCCGTTCTTCTCGCAGGCGCTAGCCGCGAGGACTGGATCGTATGCCAGATCACCAGCAATCCCTATGGCGATAACCATTCCTTCCCTCTCGCGCCGTCGGACTTCTCGTCCGGAATGTTACAGCACGTCAGTTATGTGCGCCCCGGTAAAGTGTTCACGGCCCACGAATCCCTGATCGCGACGGTGGTTGGAACGCTCAAGCCCGAAATGCTCACGAGTGTTCGCAATGCCGTCATCGCAATCATTCAGTAACGCTGAATCCTTCATCGTAGTTTAAGCGTGGTCAGTGCGAAGAGCGCGAAGACGAGGGCCATGATCCAGAAGCGCACGATCACCTTGGACTCGCTCCAGCCGAGCAGCTCGAAGTGGTGGTGGAGCGGGGCCATCCGGAAGATGCGCTTGCCGCCGCGCAGCTTGTAGCTACCCACCTGGAGGATGACGCTGGCGGCTTCCAGAATGAAGACGCCGCCGATGAAGGGCAGCAGCAGCTCCTGCTTGATGATGACGGCGACCGTCCCAATCGCCCCGCCCAGGGCGAGCGATCCGACGTCGCCCATGAATATCTCGGCCGGGTGTGCGTTGTACCAGAGGAAGCCGATGCTGGCGCCCACCATGGCGCCACAGAAGACCGTCAGCTCACTGACCATGGGCATGCGCTGTAGCTCGAGGTAGTCCGCGAAGACGACATGACCGGAGACGTAGGTGAGCACGGCCAGCGCGGCAGCGGCGATGATGGTGCATCCGATGGCCAAGCCGTCCAGGCCGTCGGTGAGGTTGACCGCGTTGCTGGTGAGCGTGATGACCAGCATGACAAAGAACACAAAGGGCAGATAGGCCAGCCAGTGCGCGTGCGGGATGTGGCCCATCCACTGCCACACCAGGTCTGGGCGGAAGTTCTTGGCGAAGGGAACCATCAGCTTGGTGGAGTAGCTTCCGCGTATATCGAGACGCACCAGTGTGGCAGCCACCGCGGCGCTGGCCGCGAACTGCAGGCTAATCTTCTGCCAGAAGGTGAGTCCCTTACTCCGTTTGCGCACAACCTTGATGTAGTCGTCGGCAAAACCGATGCCGCCGAAAGCCAGCGTGGAGAGCACCACCACCCATACGTACGGGTTGGAGAGGTCGGCCCACAGCAGCGTGGGAACCAGAATCGAGATGCAGATGAGTACGCCGCCCATGGTGGGCGTTCCACCCTTTTTGAGGTGGGTCTGCGGGCCGTCGTCGCGCACATACTGGCCGATCTGGAACTCGCGCAGGCGGTCGATGACGTAGGGCCCGATCAGCATGCCGATCAGCAGCGCCGTGAGGCTGGCAAAGACCGTGCGAAAGGTCAGATACCGGAATATCCGGAAGACCCTGAAATACGGAAACAGCTTCTGATAGAGCAGCCAATAGAGCAATCCGCGCCTGCCTTTTGAGCGTAAGCCGTCCTGGCCGTGCGCTCTGTATACACGGCTATGTTAACAGGCCATGCAGTGAACGCGACGAATTACGGCGTGGTGGAATCCGGCGCGGCACGGCTCATCAGGATGCGCACGTCGGTGGACTTGTTGATGGAGAAGGCGGGCGGCGAACTCGGCGCGGTGATGGCAAAGAAGTCCGCGCGATGTACGTCGTCAAGATAAAAGGCGGGGCGGGCGTCGGGAGTGACGGGCGCGATCTCAACGTGGCTCATCTCCAGCCGGTTGACGTGGCGGAAGTAGAAGCCGTAGGCAGGGAGAGTGCCCAGCATTCCCGGCTCGGGGTAGGCGTCTTCTTTCTCCGGCACCACGATCTTGGCCTGATCAGCGGTGCCTCCGCCGGCGCACTGAATGTAGACATCGGAGATCTTGAGGTCTTCAACCGGGTAACCGGGAATGCCGGTGATGTTGGAGCCGTATCTGGACGCCGTGTTGAAGCAGTTGATGTTGTTGATCAGCACGCGCTTCAGCGAGCCGGTCACGGTGTTCGGATCGCCCGTGGCCTTGGCCTTCGGCCCGCGCAGGCGGGCACCAAGACGCAGGTAGATAGGGCAACTGATGATGTCGCGCATGGTGATGTTGGTGACCGTAATGTCTTGCAGCAGCGCGCCGTCGACGGTCTCCATGGCCAGTCCCTGGCAGCCTTCGAAGACGCAGTTTGAGATGGCGATGTTGATAAATCCGCCGTTGGACTCAGTACCGAACTTTATGCGTCCGGTGCCTCCGCCCCCTGCCCTCCGCTTCCAGGTGCCGTCCAGTACGCTGCCCAGTTCCCAGCAACCAGCAACATAGCAGTTGGTAATGGCGATGTTTTCGCACGAACGGGCGTAGCCGAGCGCGTAGCTGGACTTGGGGACAATGGCGTCATCCCACGGCGAGTTGACGGTAGTGTTGGAGACACGCACGTTCTTGCAGCAGTCGATGTCCATGCCATCGCGGTCGGTGTCGATCTTGAGGTTATCGATGGTGAGGTTATCGACGCCGGTGACCAGGATTGCGAAGTGTCCACCCTTGAGGATGGAGAAGTCGCGTAGGACAACATTGCGGCAGTTCTTGAGACCGAAGGTCTTATTGCCAACTCCCGCCTGCTCGGCGCGGAACATAAGGTAGTTGCCGCGTGCTCCGCGGGCGGGCACGGTCGCTTCTGCCGCCGCCGGTGTGGAGGGTGAGGTGGGCGCTGGCGGTGCAGCGATGATGCCGGGTGGTGTGGCGTTTGCTGCCCCGGAGCCAGCAGCAGCCGCGGCTGCTGGAGGACGAGGCGCACCAGCCCCAAAGCTCAGCCCACGGCCCCAGATCAGCCCCGGCCCGGTGATCGAAAAGTCGCTGATGCCGTCGCCCCACAGCAGCGAGTTGTGCCAGTGGTTATGGCCGTAGTCCTGATAGGCGTTCCAGGCGGTATTCGGCTCTGCGGCATCATAGGTGCCTCCCATATAGCCGGTGGTCTGGCCGGGAAGGGGCGAATCCGCCGCAATGATGGTGCAGCCCTGCGTGAGATATAGATCGACATGACTCTTGAGCCTGATCGAGAACGTAAGATAGTTCCCCGCGGGAAATAGGACAGTGCCTCCACCAGCTGCCGCGGCCGCTTCAATGGCTTTGTTGATGGCGGGTGAATCGAGCGTCTTGCCGTCGCCGGTTGCGCCGAAGGTGCGCACGTCAAACTGCATGGGAGAGAGAGGCGGCGCAGCGGGCTTCTTGGCTGCACCCAGCGCGGGAATCGCGGAGACGGCGGAGGCGGCAAGACCCATGCTGCTGAGTCTCAAAAGATCGCGGCGGGCGGAATCAAAGGTTCTCATAGTGCCCGCCATGCTAGCAGAGCCGATAGATGGTTGGAAATGTGCCTGCGGGGAGGCTTCAGCAGGGATGAGTTTGCAGACTCTCATGGTTGAACGACTTCCAAAGTTTCAGATACGCCACTAAACGGACGACGTGGAAGAAATCCGAGGCAACCAGATAGAGAACGGTGACCCCGGCATACCACCAGGCCATGAACTGCGCTGTGACCACGCTATCGAAGGGCAGAGGAGTCGCTGAGAACACCATTGCCAGCACGATCAGCGCAATCTTGACGATGCCCATCACCAGGTTGATCTCAACCAGCCTGGAGCGCAGCTTCCCAAGCCGAAACGCTGCAGCCAGGCTTGCACCAGCGCCCAGATTGCCGAGCATCGCCAGCAGCGGGGCGATTGAGAACACCCAACTGACAACTGCCCACAGGGTAAACATTCCCAGCGTGGCAATAATGACAAGTGTGCAGTAGAGCACCAGGTTCGGATCGTGTTGTGTGGCGATGGGCAAGTTCACCGCAATCTCCGTGGCAGCATGAAGCGATTCGAACCACAACACAAAGCTACCCAGCAGGGCCGTCATGCGCGCCGTCTGTAGCAGCATCAGCGTACCCGGCCGCGCATGCAGTTGCGCATCCGCGTACCGCAGCACAGCAACGCGGCCAAACGAAGAGACAATCACCCATACAACCAGAAGCAGCGGCACCAGCCACTCGGCCACGCGCAGAACCGGCGGCATCAGCACAGTCGCCGTCTGAGCCAGTGTCGTGGCAGCGATCATTGGGTCGAGCAGCGATATCTGCCGCAGTGCCGTTGTGTCGAGCTGTGCCTGACACCACACCCCTGGCGCTTCGTAGGCTATCAATGCCAATGCAGGCACGCCAAACGCCCAGCGCCATAACACCTCCAACGCAGTCAGCGAAGGCCGCTTCCAGCAAGCCGCGAGGGTGTGCACAAACGACTGTGTTCCACGAACCGGCGCGTCACGCTCGAAGGTCATCTACTTCACCACGATGTTTACAAGCTTGCCCGGCACAACGATCACCTTCAGCACGGTCTTGCCTGCCATTCGCGCCGAAACTTTGGCGTCGGATTGCGCCGCGGCCCGGATCGTCGCCTCATCGCTGCCCGCGGGAACAGTCACAACGTTTACCAGCTTTCCGTTAACCTGGACAGGAATTTCGAGCTCGGCCTCGCGCGCAAGTTCCGCATCGGCCACAGGCCATGCAATGCGAAAGACCGCGCCCTGGCCGCCGAGCTGCTCCCACAACTCCGCCGCCAGAAACGGCGCGAAGGGCGCAAGCATCAGCACCATGTTGCGAAATACCTCAGAGATAACCGGCGAAGAAATCTCTCCCGAATCCATCGCCGCTTCATTTGCAACGATCGTATTCACTAACTCCATGATGGCCGCGATGCATGTGTTGAAGTGCCAACGACCGCTGAAGTCCAGCGTGATTTTGGCAATCGTCTGGTGCAGCTTGCGTAACAATGCCTGCGCGGCTGGGCCGTATGCAATGATCGAAGCCGACTGACTGTCAGGCTGGCTTATCTGCTGGCTGAACTTCATCGTCAACCGGTAGACACGGCTCAAAAAGCGGCTTATGCCGGCCACGCCATCCTCCTGCCAGTCCAGGTCGCGGTCCGGTGGGGCGGCGAACAGCGCGTACATTCGCGTGGCGTCCGCGCCGTAGCGCTCGATCATCAGGTCGGGCGAAACGACGTTGCCCTTCGACTTCGACATCTTGGCGCCGTCCTTGATCACCATTCCCTGGGTAAACAGGCGCGTCGCGGGCTCGTCGTTTTGGATCATGCCGAGGTCGCGCATCACCCGCGTCCAGAAGCGCGAATAGATCAGGTGCAGGATCGCGTGCTCCACGCCACCGATGTACTGGTCGATGGGAAACCAGTAGTTTGCTTTCGCCGAATCGAAGGGAGCGGAGGCATTCTGCGCGTCAGTGTAACGGTAGAAGTACCAACTGGAATCGACGAATGTGTCCATGGTGTCGGTCTCTCGTAGGGCCGGGCCGCCACAGATTGGGCAGGTGGTATTGACGAAGTCCGCGACGCGGCCCAGGGGAGAACCGCCCTGCTGGGTGATCTCCACCTGCGCGGGCAGCAACACCGGCAGCGCGCTCTCGGGCAGCGGGACCACTCCGCCCGGCTCAATCCCCGTATGCCCGTTGGCGCAATATACCATGGGAATCGGCGTACCCCAGTAGCGCTGGCGGCTGACGCCCCAGTCTTTCAGGCGATAGGTAACTGTAGACGTGCCAAATCCGTTTTCTTTTGCATATTGGGCCATCTTTTGCTGTGCATCGACACACGATTGTCCCGTCCACTGGCCGGAATCAACCAGCGACGAGTCGTCTTCGGCGAGATACGGCAGTTGCTGCAAATCATTTGCAACTTGATTAGGCACAATGACGCGCCGCAGGGAAAGACCATATTTGGCGGCAAACTCGAAGTCTCGCTCATCGTGGGCAGGCACGCTCATGATGGCGCCAGTGCCGTAGTCGGCCAGAATATAATTTGCAACCCATATAGGAACAAATTTTCCATTAAAAGGATTGACGGCAAATTTCCCTGTGTCAACGCCATGCTTTTCAATTGCGCCCAGGTCGCCCGCCTCGCGCGCGGCCTTCTGCTGCGCCAGTATTATGTCGATCTGGCTAGCCAGGACAGCATCCTTCACGGCAAAATTCTGTGCCACCGGATGCTCCGGCGCAAGCTGCACGCTGGTGGCGCCGAAGATGGTGTCGACGCGTGTGGTGAAGACGGTAATCTTTTCAGCCGAATCGCTAACGGCGAAGTCAATGAGCGCGCCTTCGCTGCGCCCAATCCAATTGCGCTGCATGGTGCGGACCTTCTCCGGCCAGCCGTCCATTTTGTCGAGGCCGTTGAGCAATTCGTCCGCATATCTTGTGATGCGCAGGAACCACTGGGTGAGGTCGCGCTGCTCGACAATGGTATCTTCGTGGCGCCAACAGCGGCCATCGACCACTTGCTCGTTGGCCAGCACGGTCTGACACTCGGGACACCAGTTAACGTTGCTCTTTTTCCGGTACGCCAATCCGCGCTCGAACATCTTCAGGAAGAACCACTGGTTCCAGCGGTAGTACTCCGGCAAACAGGTGGTGACCTCGGTCGCCCAGTCGTAGCTGAGGCCCATGCGCCGCATCTGCTGACGCATGGCACCAATATTGGCCAGCGTCCACTCGGCGGGCGGAGTATTGTTCTTGAGTGCGGCGTTCTCCGCAGGCAGTCCGAAAGCGTCCCAGCCCATGGGGTGCAGCACGTTATAGCCGCGCATCCACATGAAGCGCGCCAGCGCATCGCCGATGGCGTAGTTGCGCACATGGCCCATGTGCAACTGACCGCTGGGATAGGGCAGCATCTCAAGGCAATAGAACTTGGGCTTGGCCGAATCATGCCCTTCGGCCGCATAGAGCGACGCATCGGCGTCCCACCGCGCCTGCCACTTCGGTTCAATCTCCGCCGGGTTATAACGCTGCGCGTCCTCTACCGCTTCGCGCGCTGCATTCCGTTCAGTATTTTCATGATTGCCGGCGGCTGTCTTCCCGCACTGCCCGTTCATTTCGCTCGAAGTCATGATGCTTCGATTGTAAATGCCTGCGCCGCTTCGCTATTGGCTTTGCTGCGCAGCCATCTTGTCCTGCATCTCCTTCATCGCCTGTGCGTTGGTCTTGATCGTGTAACCATCTGGCGGTTGAAACATCGTGATCGGCGGATTCTCCCGCGAAAGATCCTTCAGCTCACTGGTCCTCACGCCCGTCCGCGGATCGGTGTAGATCTCCCGAACCACCAACTGTAGATCCGCGGCCGTCCATATCTCGTTCGTCCTCGTAATGGGCTGATCGTTTCCCGCCCCTCCAGCCGGAATCACATGCGTAATCCGATCCCCAGTTACGAGTACCCCTTCTATTGATTGCTGCCCCAACTCTTCCACCGTCCCGCTCTTTCGGTTCGTCGCAGACACTGCATCCTTTGCCTTGGCCGTATTCGTCTTATCCGGCAGCTTTATCTGGATGGCTTCTTTCTTGACCTTGGCGCCCTCCGACCACGTCGTCAGCGTATTCGTCACCGGATCCTTGACGTACACAATCTTCACACCGGGATCATCGTCCTTTGCCTTCACCAGCCATTGCTGCTGCCGTATGCGTCCCTCGCTATCGCGCATGAGGATTCGTTGCCCTTTTTGCGACATCGTCGTGCCGTCCTGTAGCTTCTGCTCCGTCGTTATCACCCGCGTCGCAGTGTACGGCTCGCCCTTCACCACCGGCTCCAGCATCACGTTCATCACTGTGGCCAACTGCGGAGACAACACATCGGTCACCACTTGGCCTGGAGTACTCTGTGCTGATACAGGCAGCGCCGCCAGCAGGACCACTCCTACCATTATCCGTAGATGCATCATATCCTCCATAACTTGCGACACCATTATCCCCCACACCCAAGCCAGCGCAAGAATCCTAATCCTGTCACCTTAGCCTCACTCCGTCGCCAGTTCCTTCAGCATCGCAACGTTGCGCGCCTCATCTCCGGGTTCGTCGACGGGGGTTTCGGCGATGAAGGCGCAGTGGGCAAAGCGCGCGTCGTGCAGCAGTCGGCGGAAGGGCACGGCGCCGATGGTTCCCTCGCCGATGTGCTGGTGGCGGTCCAGCTTGGAGCCGAAGGCGGCCTTGGCGTCGTTACAGTGCCACACCTTCACCGTGTCGAAGCCCAGTGTCGCGCCCACCTGCTGCATGGTATCGGCATAGCCCGCATCGGTGACGATGTCGTAGCCGGCGACGTGGATATGGCAGGTGTCGAGGCAGACGGCGACTGGCGCGCACGGCTGCAGTCGCTCCACCAGCTCGGCCACCTGCTCCAGCTTGCCGCCGAGGGAGAACTCCGCACCCGCCGTATTCTCAATCAGGATGTGGAAGCCCTTCCCCGCAAAGTCGATCCCTGCGACCGCGCTCTCGATGGATTCAGCCGCCAGGCGCAGACCCTCCTCGCGGGTCAGCCCCTTCCAACTGCCCGGGTGCAGCACCAGGAACTCCGCGCCAAGCGCCAGCGCCCGCTCCACCTCGCCGCGAAGAGCCGCTACGGAGTTTGTGCGCACGGTTTCTGTCTGGCTGCACACATTGATCAAATAGCTGGCATGGATGGCCACCGGGCCTACGCCGTGTTGGGCACGCAGCTCGCGCATCTTCTTCGCGTCGGCTGGTTTTACCGGTGAAGCGCGCCACATGCGTGGGCTAGCGGAGAATATCTGAAAGGTATTGGCACCGATCTCAACCGCTCGATCGACCGCCGTCCAGCTTCCGCCGGTGGTGCTCAGATGCACCCCTATCCGTCGCGCTTTGCCGCTTTCCGTCATGTCTTCGAGGCTACCTTATAAGAAACATCAACGCATAATCAATCTGCATGTGTATCATCACTCTGTCAGCAGTTCTGACTCTACTCGTTCGGCTAATACCCTGCGAGTTCGCGAAGCAGAAAGGACGTAACCGATGCCCACAACTCAAAATTACAAGAACCACGTTCGCTGGGATCCAGCATGGCATTTTTTTATGGTCCCGGTACTGATGCTCAACATCGTCTTTGCCGCATACAAACTGGTGCATGACTGGCGCCTGGAGAACAATCATCACATCGTATTCGGCTGGTGGGTCGTTCTATCGATTGTCCTGTTTATGGCCATATTGAAGTCCCGCATGTACGCGCTGAAGGCACAGGACCGTATTATCCGGCTGGAAGAGCGGCTACGGCTTGCGGCGCTGCTGTCGGCGGACGATCTGGCCCGCAGCCATGCGCTGACGGAAGACCAGCTCATCGGCCTGCGCTTCGCCTCTGACAGTGAACTGCCGGCGTTAGCAGCACGCGCCCTCAAGGAAAACCTTACCCGGAACCAGATCAAGGAAGCCATCGTCAACTGGCGACCAGACACCTTCCGCGTCTAGCGGCATGCGTGAACAAAGGTTCGATATTCCCCTGGGGGCGTAAGCCCCGCGATCCCACTGCGCTTAGGGCGGTACTAAAGTGCCGTCCCATCAAGACAGAGACAGCTTCGCTCAGGCGCCTAGTAGATGTCGCGCTGATAGCGCTTCTGCTGCTTCATTGCAGCAAGATACTCTGCCGCGCGCTCGGGGCTGCAGTTCGATCCCAGGGCAATCGCGTTCAGCAACTCCAGCTCCACCGCCTTCGCCATATTCACCGCATCGCCGCAGACGTAGAAGTAGGCGCCGTTCTCTAGCCAGGCATACAGCTCGGCAGCATTCTCCCTCATGCGGTCCTGGACGTATATCTTGTGGGCCTGGTCGCGCGAGAATGCGGTATCCAGCCGTGTCAGCGTGCCGTCGGCCAGCATCTGGGCCCACTGCTCCTCGTAGAGAAAGTCTGATGCGCGGTGCTGGTCGCCGAAGAAGAGCCAATTCTTGCCCGGCTCACCTTTGGCCTGCCGCTCCTCCAGAAAGGCGCGAAAGGGTGCGACTCCTGTCCCCGGTCCGACCATAATCACTGGGGCCGAGCCGTCCTGTGGCAGGCGAAAATTTTGGTTGGAATGGAGGAAGACCGGAAGAATCGCGCCCACATCGGCGCGCGCTCCCAACTGTCCACTGGCCACTCCCTGCCGGCTGCGTCCATGCGTGTTGTAGAGTACTATGCGCACCGTCGTCTCCGCGGTATCGCGATGTATAAGCTGGCTGGAGGCAATGGAATACAACCGCGCTGCCAGCCGTGGCAACACGTTGAACAGCTCCTGCGGAGTCGCCACCGCGCCGGGAAAGTCCGTAATGAGGTCGATGAACTCGCGGCCCCAGCAGTACTCCTCGGCACGCGCTTTGTTGTCCGGCCCGCACAACTGCTTGAGCGCCTCGTATCCTAGCCCGCCCACATTTGCAGCACCGGCCAGTTTGGCATACTGGCCCACAGTACCGCGGGTCAATTTACCGATGGTGAGCCAGGAGCGCAACGCATGCTCGAAGCTGATCTCCTGCTTATAATGATTCAGCACGCGCTCTTCGCCCGTGAACCCGAGCGCCGCCAGCACCTCCTCCACGGCTTCCGTACGGTAGTCCGGAAGCAAGCCGAGGGAGTCGCCCGGCGTATAGGTCATACCCGCTTCCAGTGAAAACGCAATGTGCCGCGTCTCTTTGTCGCAGCTCGCGCCGTTCAGACAGCGGTTGATCGCGACGCTGGAATTGTAGGGATTGTTGCGTGTGTATTTGGACGGCCCATCCACATCCGAAGGGGCCCGGTCGGCGGCAGACAACGGCACTTGAGCAACACTCATAGTCAAATTGTAACTCATGCGTGGTTGTTGCTAAATCGCAGAAGCTGTGAAAATGCTCTAGAATCAACGCATGACACAGCTCGATGTTCTCTACAGCTACGGCGCTGCTCCCAGCGAGCAGGTTCTGTTCGCGCTCTCGAAAGTCAGGGATGTTTACGGAGTACGCCTCGTGGAGATGCGAGAAGCCGACAAGACCGTGCGAGTGGAGTACGACGCAAGCCGGCTGAATAGCGCCGTCATCCATCAGCTGCTGCGCCGCGCCGGACTGGATATCCTGGAACCAGTTGCTGACGTCGCGCAACCGAAAGAGATCGCGGATGCTGCCCGGGGATAAAATGGCTGACGAACCAGGCCCTGTAAAATCAATTTGTGCATCGTCCTTCTCCGCAATGTGCGCCCGTAGCTCAGCTGGATAGAGCATTTGGCTTCGAACCAAAGGGTCGGGAGTTCGAATCTCTCCGGGCGCACCACCCTTCGCTCCCCCATGCGAATCTCCCCTGCCGCCCTTACAAGGCGCGGCCGATTTTTTTTGCCCAGTTCTCCAAAGCGTTCAGCCAACTCACAGAGGCGGCCGGCGAACCGAGTTGGATAACCGAAGTATTTTTTTAAATCCTCGTAAAATTCGCCGTTTATTCGCTACAATCGGCGCATGGCTATTACACGGCGGCAAAAGGAAGTCATTGACTTTCTCACCAACTTCACGCAGAAGAACGGTTACTCGCCCTCCTATGAGGAGATTGCGCACGGACTGGGCCTGACCTCGCTGGCGACCGTGCATAAACACGTCACCAACCTGCAGAACAAGGGTCTGCTGCAGCGGGCGCACAACCGTAGCCGGTCGATTGACGTGCTGCCTGCGCGCTCCAGCAAAAAGGGATTTGAACGCCTGCCGTTGCTGGGGCGGATCGCCGCGGGCAGCCCGATAGAGGCCATCGAGATGGCGGAGAGCATTTCGCTGGGCGACATCATCGGCAACCGCGAGGTCTTCGCACTGGAGGTGCGCGGCGACTCCATGCGCGACGAGCACATCGTCAGCGGCGACTATGTGTTGGTGGAGCGCACCGCAACCGCGCGCGAGGGCGAGA
Source organism: Acidobacteriaceae bacterium (assembly GCA_035510935.1). GTDB lineage: Bacteria > Acidobacteriota > Terriglobia > Terriglobales > Acidobacteriaceae > Edaphobacter. The sequence goes on along the minus strand of DATKGA010000063.1, from coordinate 6,828 downwards.
TCATTGTTGCGCTGGTGGACGGTTACGACGCGACGCTGAAACGCTTTTACCGCGAGGGTGGCATGATTCGCCTGCAGCCCTCGAACAGGGAGATGGCGCCAATCTTCGCGCCCGCCGCCAACGTCAGCATCCAGGGCAAAGTGCTGGGTATCCTGCGTAAATACGCTTGAACATTTTTGATGGAACCGCCGCAACTCCTTCTGCGTAACCCTCGATAGACCTACGCATCGCACCATAGTGGAGTCGCCATGAATCGCACTGCCATTCTGTTCGCCGCCCTTACCCTGACTGCAACCGCCGCCTTCGCCGCCGAGGGAAACTTCGAGAAGACGCTGGCTGTGGGCGGTGCGCCGAACGTCACAGTTACTACTGGCTCCGGCTACGTGCATGTCTACTCCGGCTCCGGCAGCCAGGTCCACATCATCGGACGCGTCCACGTCCGGGCCAGTCTGCTTGGCGGCGATGCGGAGGCCAAGCTCCGGCAGATTGTGTCCGATCCGCCTATCAAACAATTTGGCAATACGATCACCATCGGAGCCGACCGCAGCGATTCCTCTGTCTTCAATAACGTCTCCATCGACTACGAGATCACCGCGCCGAGCGGCACCACCCTGAAAGCCGAGAGTGGAAGCGGTGACCTGGAGATTGGCGGAATCGAAGGCACTGTGACTGCGGAGACTGGTTCAGGAGAGATGCATATAGACAATATCGGCGCCAATGCCAAACTCGAAGCCGGCTCCGGGTCCATCCATGCCGTCAATGTACACGGTGCCGCGACACTCCAGACCGGATCGGGCGATCTCGACCTCGATCTCAGCGGGGCAGGCGACGTCAAGGCGCAGACCGGTAGCGGCTCCATCCATATCCACGGCGTCAGCGGCGGACTGCGCGCCGACGCTGGTTCAGGAAACATCGAGGTCACGGGCCTCCCAACCTTGGAGTGGAGGCTGGAGTGCGGCTCGGGCAGCATCCGCGTCAACCTGGGAAGCGCAGCCAAATTCACCCTGAACGCCGAGACCGGCAGCGGCTCCATCCAAGTTGAACAGCCCCTGCTGTCGCAAGGCTCGCGCGACAAACAGCACGTTGTCGGCACCGTGAACGGCGGCGGCCCCACCGTCCGTGTCACCACCGGGTCTGGCGACGTCACAATTCGCTGATCGAGCGGCGTGCGCTGACATACCTTCGCCCTCGCCGGTTTAGAATGGATTTTGGCCCCAACACGTACGCGCCTCGACTACACGGCAGGCCGCGACGCCAGATCTCGCCGGAAAGCGTTCTCCCACAGCTCATGCATCGCTGGTCGCAACTCTTCATCCCCACCCTCCGCGAGGCGCCCGCCGACGCCGAGGTCGCAAGCCACAAACTGCTGCTGCGCGCGGGCTATATCCGCCAGCTTGGCGCGGGCATCTACAGCTATCTCTTCCTGGGCAACCGGGCAATCAACAAGATTGTCGCCATCGTGCGCGAAGAGATGGACACCATCGGCCAGGAGTTCCTTCTCCCGGCCCTGAACCCGATGGATGTATGGACCGAGAGCGGACGCTGGGCCAGTATGGGCGACAACATGTTCCGCCTGAAGGACCGCCGGGGAGCGGAGCTGTGCCTGGCCATGACCCACGAAGAGGTGATGACCACGATTGCGCGCTCTGAGCTGCGCAGCTACAAACAGTTGCCGCAGATCTGGTACCAGATCCAGACCAAGTTCCGCGACGAGCCGAGGCCGAAAGCCGGGCTGCTGCGCGTGCGCCAGTTCCTGATGAAGGATGCGTACTCGTTCGACATCGACGAGGCTGGGCTGGACGCGAGCTACGCCAAACATGAGGCGGTCTACCGGCGCATCTTCACGCGCTGCGGGCTGGAGTTCCTGGTGGTGGAGGCCGACTCCGGGGCAATGGGAGGAACAGGCTCGCAGGAGTTCATGGTGTCGACCGAGGCGGGAGAGGATTTGATCGCTAGCTCGGCATCTGGCTATGCGGCGAACGTGGAGAAGGCAACCTCGAAGCTCACGCCGGTCGCGGACCTCGCGCCCACCGGCGATGGATTGCCGGAGCTGGTGCATACGCCCGGTCAGAAGACCATCGACGAGGTTGGCGCGTTCCTGGGCGTCGAGCGCGTACACCAGATGAAGACGATGGCGTATATGGTGGAGCATCCAGACAGCGACGAGAAGCAAATCAAGACCGTGGGCAAGACGCGTGCTGTAGTTGTCTTTCTGCGCGGCGACCATCAGATCAACGAGACCAAGTTGGCGGGCATCGCTGGCGGAGAACTACGCCCGATGCAAGCGGAAGAGATTGTTGCAACATTCAACGCGCCCGCCGGATACCTTGGACCCATCGGCCTGGTGGCTGCTCCACACCCAAAGAAGCCGGGAACGCTGGTCATCTTAGACGCAGCTCTCGAGGGCCGTACGAACCTCATCGCCGGCGCGAACAAAGAGGAGTACCACCTGCGCAACGTGACGCCGATGCGCGACTTCAAACCGACATTAGTGGCAGATGTGCGCAGCGTCAACGCGGGTGAGCTTGATCCTGTTGGCGGGCAGCCGTTGCACATCGCCAAGGCAGTGGAGATAGGCCACATCTTCAAGCTGGGGTACAAGTACTCCAAGTCGATGGGCGCGTCGGTGCTGAACCGCGACGGCAAGGAGACCACCCCGATCATGGGCAGCTACGGGATCGGCATCGAGCGCATATTGACTGCGGCGATCGAGCAGTCGGCGGCGAAGTTTGCAGCGCATCAGGCGAATGATCCGAAGGCGACGGAGAGCTATGCCCTCCCACCCAGCATTGCTCCCTTCCAGGTTGTGGTCACTATCACCAACGTGCGCGAGGCTGAGCTGCTGGCCGCAGGCGAGAAGATCGCCGCAGACCTTACCGCCGCGGGCATCGATGTGCTGCTGGATGACCGCGACGAACGAGCCGGAGTGAAGTTCAAGGACGCCGAACTGATCGGCGTGCCCTTCCGCATCGCCGTGGGCAAAAAACTTGCCGAAGGCAAGGTCGAACTACTCAACCGCCTCACCAACCACACGAACGATATTCCCGTTGATCAATCCGTCCAACATTTACAAACTGCGCTGGCATTCTCTAAGGAAAGCTTGAACAATCGTTAGACATTCCCTCAAGGACGAAAGAGGATATAGAAAATGTTGTAGGGCGGACGAAAGGCGCACCTCAGCGGCTAAAGCCGCATTGCAAATGCATCCCTTTCGGCACGGCTGAAGCCGTGCCCTTAAGCAAGGCAGAGACTTGCTCAGTCATTCGCTGACCACTTACCGCCGACCACTTATCACTGTCCACATGGCCATCAAACTCAAACTCGGCAACAAGGGCAACTCCGCCGCCAGCCGGCCCGGCCTGAAGCATCGCGTGCTGCGCTGGCTGCTGATTGGCGGACTGGCCTGCCTGCTGCTGGGCGCGTGCGTGCTTGGCATCTTCTACTTCAAGTACCAGTCCATCGTGGACGAGCGGCTGGCCTCCGGCCCCATCTTTGCCAACGTGGCGCAGATATACGCAGCGCCGCGCGAGGTGCGCGTGGGCCAGCGGCTCACGGTCTCGTTTATCGCGCAGGAGCTGCGCCGCGCAGGCTACAACAGCAATCCGCAATTGGGTGCCTTCACGCTAAGCGGCAACAGCATCCAGATCAAGCCCGGCCCACAGAGCTACCACTCCACGGACGGGGCCACCATTACTACCGGCCAGGGAAGCGATGCGGGCACGGGTCCACTCGTGCAGTCCATTACGGCAGAGAATGGCGCGCAACTGGCGGCCTACCAACTGGAACCGGAGCTGATCACTGCGCTCTCCGGGGAGAACCGCAGCAAGCGCCGCCTGGTGACTTACCAGGAGATTCCGTCCAACATGGTGCAGGCAGTGCTGGCCATCGAGGACCGCCGCTTCTTTGAGCATGGCGGCATCAACTACGGCCGCACCATTGAATGCGTTGTGCATGACCTTATGGTAGGACGCAAGGACTGCGGCGGTTCCACACTGACCCAGCAGCTGGCCAAGAACTTCTTCCTGACGCCGGACAAGACCATCACGCGCAAGGTCGCCGAGCTAATGATCACGCTGCAGTTGGAAGCCCGCTTCAACAAGCAGCAGATCTTTGAGATGTACGCCAACCAGGTGAACATTGGGCGGCGCGGCAGCTTCGAAATTAACGGCTTCGGCGAGGCCGCTGAGTCGTTCTTTGGCAAGGACATGCGACAGCTCGATCTGGCGGAGTGCGCCCTGCTCGCCGGACTCATTCAGAACCCCAGCTGGCGCAATCCCTACCGCCATCCCGACCGCGCCATGGAGCGGCGCAATCTGGTGCTGGACTCCATGGTGGAGACCGGGACCATCGCCCAATCGGAGGCTGATCGGGCCAAGGCGGAGCCGCTGCGCCTGGCGGCTCCCAACATCGATGCGGCCGAGGCGCCCTACTTCGTCGACCTGGTGCACGACCAGCTTGCACAGCGCGTCGGTGACCAGGAGTTGGGCCACGACGCTCTGCGCATCTACACCTCCCTGGACCCCGAACTACAGCGCGCCGCCTCCGAGGCAGTCGAGGCCGGGATGAAGAACGTCGACGACCTGGTGCGCAAGCTGCATAAGAAGAGCGCCGCCAACATTCTCTATCCGCAGGTGGCGCTGGTGGCGCTGAACCCGCACACAGGGCAGATCCTGGCGCTGATCGGAGGGCGCAACTACGGAGTCTCGCAGCTGAACCACGCCACCGCCGAGCGACCGACTGGATCTATCTTCAAGCCATTTGTCTACGCAACGGCGTACAACACCAGCCTCAACGGGATGGACCTGGGCGGCAACGGCATCTTTACCGCGCTGACCAAGCTGGATGACGATCCGCACACGTTTATGTTCGACGGCAAACCGTATGATCCCGGCAACTTCGACAAGGGCGAGTACCCGGGCATGGTCACGGCCGCCCAGGCCATCGCCCACTCATTGAACATTGCCACCATCGGCTTGGCCGAGCAGGTTGGCTATGAGAACGTCGCGGCGCTGGCGCGAACGGCAGGCGTCGTCAACGCAAGAGGCACGCCTTCGGTCGCAATTGGAACTTACAACGCAACCCCCATCGACATGGCGGGAGCGTATACCGTCTTCGCCAACAACGGCGTCCACCTGAAGCCGTGGATGCTGGCCAGCGTGCGCAACGCCAACGGCGATATCGTGGCCGACTTCGCCCCCGAAGCCAAACAGGTACTGGATCCTCGCGCCGCCTTCCTGACGCAGAGCCTGCTGCAATTCACCATGAGCTACGGCACAGCGTCCGCGGTCCGCGGCCACGGATTCTCCGCACCGGGCGCAGGCAAGACTGGCACCAGCCACGATGCATGGTTCGCGGGCTACACCTCCAATCTGCTGTGCATCATCTGGGTTGGCAACGACGACTACACGGACATTTCGACTGGATTGACCCACTCACTGCAGGGCGCAGACACTGCCGCGCCGATATGGGCGGAGTTCATGAATCGCGCCATCAAGCTGCCGCAGTACTCTGACATGAAGTCCTTCAGCGCGCCCGACGGAGTCCAGATCGTCCCCATCGACAGGAATACCTGGTTGCCCGCCGACTCTACCTGCCCCGATGACTACAGCCTCGCCTTCCTGAACGGCACGATTCCCGCCAACACATGCAGCCACATGAGCGAGGCCCCGCAGAACGTTCTGGAAAAGATCTTCGGCATTGGCGGCAACAAACAGCCCGAAAGTACCGAACCGCAGCCACCAGCGACCCCCGAAGCACCCGAGACCGAGCCCAAGAAGAAAAATATCCTTGAGAAAATCTTCGGCGGCGGCGACAACAAACAAACTCAACCCACCCCACCTCAACCCGCCTCCCCTTCGCAGTAGGGCTTTTGGCAGTACTGAGGGACCCTTTCTACATGTAATCCACACCGTACTTCACGGGAATCTGGGTGAAGGAAATGCGGGTAGGCGCGGATTCCCTGGCCGGCAGCATTCCGGCAAAGTGAAGCGTTGTGTTGCCGTACTTCATATTGAGCTTGTCCATGGTGGCAGCAAGCTCCGCGCGGTGACCTGGATCGGTGAAGAGCGAGGCCTGCAGATCGCTCTCCGCGATGAGGTTGTGCATGGTGACTGCGACGTGGAAGGGTCGCGCAAACTCGGCTCCCTTGGGGCTCCTTTCCCACATGCCGCGCAGCGCCTGCAGCAGGGTGAGTGTGTCCTGGCAGGGCGGAAAGCGCGCCTCCATCCCCCAGCCGGAGTGGTGCAGGCCGCTGAAGTGGCGCTTGGCACGCTTGCCGGCGTTCTCCTTCTGCGAAACCTGTTCACGGGTGAGCGCGTAGCGAACGGACACACGCATGGAACTGGCGGTGAGGCGCTCCATGCGCAGGCGCATCGCAGCCTTGTGCAGCAGCTTGTGAGCGACGGCCCAGGCGCCCTCGGGCGTGCGGTATCGCGGAGCGAGGACGTGCGAGTGGCCCAGTGATTTCTGCGCGCCGGAGTCCACGGGAGCGCCGTCGTCGCCTGTTTCGTCGCCGCGCAGCCAGTGGTAGAGGCGGTCGCCCCAGACCGAGTTCCAAAGCGCGTGCATCTGCTTGCGGTCGAGCGCGAGGAGCTGCGGCATGGTGAGGATTCCCTTGGCGTTGAGGCGCGCTTCAGTGCGTGCGCCGACGCCGGGAAGGTCGCGGAGTTCCAGATGCGCGATGGCGCGGGGAAGTTGCGAGGGAAGCAGGCCGATGAGGCCGTCGGGCTTCTGCATGTCGCTGGCGATCTTGGCCAGCAAGCGGTTGGGCGCCATGCCGATGGAGCAGCGCAGCGAATCGCCCACGTCATCCTTGATGGCCTGCTTGAT
>DATKGA010000062.1:0-7960 GCA_035510935.1 Acidobacteriaceae bacterium | reverse complement strand
GGGGCGGCGGCAGCGACGTGGGTGGTCATGGCTAGGGAGATGTCGAAGTGATTGTTGGAGTGCGAGCCCCAGGTGAGGCCAGCCTGGCAGCAACGCTCGGCCACGCGCACGGAGCCCTGCATGGTCCAGAAGTGAGGATCGGCAAGGGGGATGTCGATGGCATGGAGTTGGATGGCATGGTTCAACTCGCGCCAGTCGGTGGCAATCATGTTAGTGGCGGTGGGCAGGCCGGTGGCGGAGCGAAACTCCGCCATGATCTCGCGTCCGGAGAAACCCTGCTCCGCGCCGCAGGGGTCTTCGGCGTAAGCGAGCACGTTCTGCTTGCCGGTGCAGAGACGAATGGCTTCGTCGAGCGACCAGGCCCCATTGGGGTCGAGGGTGATGCGCGCATTGGGAAATCGCTGGGAGAGCGCGGCGACGGTCTCCATCTCCTGCGCGCCGGAGAAGACGCCTCCCTTGAGTTTGAAATCGTTGAAGCCATAACGCGCGTGCGCGGCCTCGGCTAGCCTGAGAATCGCTTCGGTAGTGAGGGCTTCTTCGTGGCGCAGACGCAGCCATGCATAGCTGGCATCCGGCTCGCTGCGGTAGGGCAGGCCGGTCTTCGCGCGGTCGCCAATAAAGAAGAGATAGCCAAGTACATCGACGCTGGAACGCTGACGGCCTTCGCCGAGAAGATCGGCGACTGGGACAGAGAGAAACTGGCCGAGCAGATCGAGCAGCGCGGACTCGATGGCAGTGACGGCATGGATGGTGGTGCGCAGATCGAAGGTCTGCATGCCACGGCCCTCGCGGTCGAGATCGGCAAAACGAGACTGTATGTGGTCGAGGATGGCGTTATACGCAGAGAGCGGTTGGCCGATGACGAGAGGCTGCGACTCTTCGAGCACGCGGCGAATTTTTCCCCCACCGGGGACCTCGCCCACGCCGGTGCGGCCCGCGTTGTCGGTGAGGAGGACAAGATTGCGGGTGAAGAACGGAGAGTGGGCGCCGCTGAGGTTGAGCAGCATGGAGTCGTAGCCAGCAACGGGAACGACGCGCATGGCAGTGACCAGCGGGGTCTGTTGGCACGCGATTTGTTGGTGAAGCGGATTCAACGGATTTCTCCGAGGCGCATGCGAATTGCGATGTTGCGCTTGCGCATTACGAAGCTGCCTGCGAAGGAAGAGGAAGCTCCAGCCGCTTGATCTGGCCGACAATCACGACATAGCTGAAGATGGCTAGCAGCGCAGTTAGTCCAACAAAGATCAGAGCATCGTTGAAGGAGCCAGTCCTGGAAACCAGAAAGCCGATCACAGTCGGCGTTGTAATGGTGGAGAGATTGCCGAAGGTATTGAAGACACCGCCATTAACACCGATCAATTCCTTCGGCGAGGTGTCCGCGATCACGGTCCAACCCAGCGCGCCGAATCCCTTGCCGAAGAAGGCCAGCGACATCAGCACCATCACCAGGGTCTGCGCGTTGGTGTAGTTGCAGGCGATCATGGTGACGGAGAGCAACATGCCGGCGATGATGGGCGTCTTGCGGGCGAAGGTGAGAGAGTGGCCGTGGCGCAGAAGCCAGTCGGAGGAGATGCCACCAAGGATGCCACCGGTAAAGCCGCAGAGAGCCGGCAGCGCTGCGGCGAATCCCGCCTGCAGAATCGTCATGTGCCGTTGCTTCACGAGGTAGGAGGGAAACCACGTCAGGAAAAACGTTGTCAGCGTGTTAATGCAGAATTGTCCGATGTAAATTCCCACCAGCATCCGCTGGCTCAGAAGCAGCTTGAGCGTGGCCCAGGTGAGCGGATTGCGACGCGCTCCAGTGGAAGAGTCAAGATTGACCAGGCCTCCGCCGCTCTCGATGCAATTGATCTCCGACTGCGAGATGAGTGGATGGTCCTTGACGTTGAAGACCAGCTTCCACCAGGCAAGTGCTAGCAACAACCCGGCAAGTCCCATGAAGTAAAAGCAGCTCTTCCAGCCGTAGTAAGTAGTAAGCGATCCAAATAGCCCCCCAAAAACGAACAGGGAGAAATACTGCGACGAATTGAAGATGGCGCAGGCGCGGCCGCGCTCGGCGGTGGGGAACCACGCTGCAACGATGCGCCCGTTGCCGGGAAAGACCGGCGACTGCACAAGTCCGGAGACCAGGCGCAAGCTGAAGATGATGGTGAAGGCCATTGCCGCGGGTGCATATCCGGCAAGCCCAATGAAAAAAGCGCTGATCGACCACACAATGATGCTGATGCCATAGACGCGCTTGGACCCGAAGCGATCGAGCAGTCCACCCGAGGGCAACTGGCCAGCAGTGTAGGCCCATCCCGCGCCAGAGAGTAGCCAGCCCATCTTAATCGGGTTGAGCAGAAGCGCCTTCTGCATGGCGACTCCGGCCACGGCCAGCGCCACGCGGTCGCCGTAGCTGAAGCAACTGGCGATGAAGAGCATGGACACGATGAGGTAGCGGATGTGGGTCTGCTTATCGTGGAGGATTGATTGATCGGGTCTGTTCACGAGCGCCCCGCGATCAGCCTGGTCAAAGCGTCCAACTCGGAGTTGTCGAGGTCTGTGAGTGGCGGGCGCACCGGGCCGGCTGGGCGGCCAACGGCACGCATCCCGGCCTTGACGATGGAGACCGCATAGCCCTTGTGCCGGTTGCGAAGATCGATGTAGGGCAGCACGAAATCGCGCAACTGCTGGAAGACCTCGGCGTGATCGCGTCGGCGGACAGCGGCATAAAAGTTCTGGGCAAAGACAGGAAGGAAGTTGAAGATGGCGGAGGAGTAGGTGGTGACGCCCATCTCGAGATAGGGCAACGCAAAGGTCTCCGCGGTGGGCAGGCCGCCGATGTAGGTGAGGCGATCACCCATGCGCGCGTAGATGCGGGTCATCAGCTCGATGTCGCCGAGCCCATCCTTGAAGCCGACCAGGTTGGGGCAGCGGTCGCAGAGGCGCTCCAGCCAGACTTCGTTGAGGATGGCATTGTCGCGGTTGTAAAAGACGACACCGAGATGAGTAGAAGCGCAGACGGCCTCGGCATGAGCGACCAGACCTGCGGGATCGGGGTTGATGAGATAGGGAGGAAAGAGCAGGAGGCCATCGGCCCCGGCAGCTTCAGCGCCCTGTGCGAACTGTATTGCCATGGCCGTGCCATATCCGCATCCGGCGGTCACGGGGACGCGATGATTTGTCTGTTCGACGGCTGCCGAGACAACTGTGGCAAACTCCTGCAGGCTGAGGGAGAAGAATTCGCCGGTGCCTCCGGCGGCAAACAGACCCGCCGGTTTGTGCTGGAGCAGCCAGTCGATGTGCTCGCGATAGGCGAGCTCGTCGAAGGCGAGAGCCTCGGTGAAATGGGTGACCGGGAACGATAAAAGACCCGCTCCGATCTTGCTGGCAAACTCTTCCGGGGAGATCCGGGACATGTTATTCCTTCGGTGGTAATGGCAAAGCGGCTGGGCTCACTATAAAGAACCGGGAGGCTGGGAGACAAGCTAAGGACGGGTTTCGCTCTGAGGGGTTTGAACTAAGTGATTGATTTTATGGTGAGAGCGCTGGGGCTCGAACCCAGGACCAACGCCTTAAAAGGGCGATGCTCTACCAACTGAGCTACGCTCTCTAACCACACTCCAACGGTAGCATAAATTGGAGGGTTGCGAGGCGCGTTGCAGCGCGAGTGGAGGGCGAATGGGGCAGTATATATGCGGGCCGAAGCGTTGGCTGGAATAGATTGCTGTGGAAGCCGTTATTAGAGGGAATCGATGCAGCAAATGCGGTGCATGGAAGAGGCAAAATAGTTGATGGAGTGACGCTTAAGTCGCACGGAAGCGCTTATAAGTCGCATGAATGGTGCATTGACTTGGCTGGAAGGCGAACGTAGGCTTGAAGGACAGCATGGATAATTACGCATAAGTGGTTTTGATGGAAGTGAATACGCCAGGTCGGATGGACGCAATCGCGATGCGGCAGGGGGCCATACCGGAGCTGCAATGGACTCAAGCGTCAGAAAAGCAATCGATGAAGAAGCGGTAGCTGGAACGCCGGAAGATGTGGCGGCACTGTACCTGTGGGCCAATCTGCAAGGGGCGAAGTATCGTGACTTCTCGGCGTCGCGCCGGGAGTACCGCGCGCAGGTGCGATACCGCGCCGCGAAGGCGATGCAACAACGTGAGTTGCGGGAGCAGGCGTCGGCGCAGGCGGCAGCGTCGGCAGCGGAAGAGGAGGAACTGGCTGCGATGGCCGCTGCCCAGTTGAACGATGGGGATGGCAAGCGGGAGTTGCGGATGCAGTCGCTGGCGATTGCGGAGGAGGCTGCGCGGAGAGTGACCGCGCAACGGCTGGAAGCGATCCACCGGGGCGAAGCGGCGGCCCATGCCGCAGCCGTCGTGCTTGGCGAAGAGCGTGAGATTGCGGCGGCGCGGGCCTCGGCACGGCAACAGGCGCTGCGCTATGCGGAGAGTGAGAAGCGGCGGCGTCACCTGGCGGGACCGCAGCCACGCAGCGTGATTGGGGGCGGCATGACGGCTGTGAGCCCCGCGCCGGTGGCGCAGTCCAGCAATGCGAACCTGCCCGGTGCAGAGATGGATTGCGGAATGAATGATCCTGCGCTGTTGCGTGTGCTTCCGGAGGGCTTGCCGTACCACAGCAAGCAGGCCCAAGGAACTGCGGTGCTGGGAGCGGAGGTTGAACCGACGGAGGCAGAGGCAGGGCTGACGGGGCCGGCGTGGCTGTATGCTTTGCAGACCTCGCAGCTGGCGCAGCCTTCCAGGGCGATTGAGCAACTCCCCATGGGGGAGATGACAGGAGCGAAAGTTGAGGCACAAAGGGGAGAGACGCTGCAGGACTCGCGGGAGCGGGTTGCGGCGCGCTGGTTTGCCTTGAAGGGTGTGTTTGAAGAGGCTGCTCCGGAGCTGCCTGCGATGCTGCCAGCCATGCAAGGCGACGGGCAGATGCAGTTGCTGGCGCTGTTTTCGCTGGCCGGAGGGGTGGGCAAGACAAGCCTGGCGGCAACGCTGGGGCGCGCACTCAGCCTACTGGGGGAACGGGTGTTGCTGACGGACACGACCGCGAGCGGTCTGCTTCCGTATTACTTTGGGGAGCGTGAGGTCCGCCCAGGCGAGGTGCGGACCTTTCTGCCGCCGGAGGGAAGCTGCGGCGCGCCGATCTCGCTGGTGGTCCGCGATGCAGCGGGAATGAGCGATGACAAGCGATGGCAGGAGATCCTGACCGATGAGATTCTTCGCAATGGCAAGGGCAACCAGCGCGCTGTACTTGACCTGGCATCTGGGTCGAGCTGGCTGCTGCGGCGTCTGGCGGACCTGCGTCCCATTGTGCTTGTGCCGATGACAGGCGACATGAACTCGGTGATCAGCCTACAGGCGGTGGAGAGGGTCTTCCGCGGCATAGTGGACAGCGATGGCCGACCTCTGCTGCCGTATTACGTGCTGAACCAGTTCGATGTGTCACTACCGCTTCACCTCGATGTTCGCGAGGTCCTGCGCCGCCAGCTTGGAGACCGTCTGCTGCGATTTGTGATTCGCCGCTCGCCGGCGGTGAGCGAGGCGCTGGCCCAGGGGATGACGGTAGTGGACTACGAGCCGGACGCTCCGGTATCACAGGATTACATCGATGTGGCTGCGTGGCTGCGCAGCATCACTCCGCTGACGGCGGTTGAGAACGCCAACCGGCAAAGGACGGGCCTGTGACGCGCTCGGCTTTGTGGAGAGAATTCGAGTCGGCGCACAGCCCTGGGTCGCGGATGCTGCGCGCCGCGGTACTGGCGAGCGGGGTGCTGTTCCTTGGCTTTACCGGAGTGCTTCCTCTTACGTGGCCGCAACAGTTGGTCCTGGCGATGATGACGGTCCTGCTGGCGGTGTGGATGGACCGCGGCTCGAGTGCGTACCCGGTGACGCTGACGTTGATGCTGCTGTCCATCTACTCGACGTTCCGCTACGGATTCTGGCGCGTTTCCTCCGTGCTTGCCTGGTTCCGCGATCCGGGCACGCACCGGAACGCTCTGGATGGGTTCTTCATCTGCCTGCTTCTGCTGGCGGAGTGCTATTCGTTCACGGTGCTACTGCTGGGCTACATACAGATGCTGTGGCCGCTGGGCCGCATGCCTGTGCCTCTGCCTGACGACCTGAAGGAATGGCCGGCGGTGGACGTCCTGATTCCGACCTTCAACGAGCCGCTGAGCGTGGTGAGCTTTACCGCGCTGGCGGCGATGAATATCGACTGGCCGGCGGAGAAGCTGCACGTCACTATTCTGGACGACGGCAGGCGGGAGGAGTTCCGCGCGTTCGCGGAAGAGGCTGGCATCGGGTACATGACACGCGACAACAACCTGCATGCCAAGGCGGGCAACATCAATTGCGCGCTGGGCCAGACGGAATCGCCGTTTGTGGCGATCTTCGATGCGGACCATGTACCGACGCGCAGCTTTCTACAGATCACGATGGGCTGGTTTCTGCGCGACCGTAAGCTGGCCCTGTTGCAGACGCCGCACTACTTCTACTCGCCCGACCCCTTCGAGCGCAATCTGGGCCAGTTCCACGTGACGCCTAACGAGGGCGAACTATTCTACGGCGTGGTACAGGACGGCAACGACTTCTGGAACGCGGCGTTCTTCTGCGGGTCCTGCGCGGTGATCCGGCGTAGCGCGCTGGATGAGGTGGGTGGTATCGCAGTAGAGACTGTGACCGAAGACGCGCACACCTCTCTACGCATGCAGATGCGGGGATGGAACACGGCCTACATCAACATCCCGCAGGCAGCGGGCCTGGCGACCGAACAGTTGAGCGGGCATGTGCGGCAGCGCATCCGCTGGGCACGCGGCATGGTGCAGGTGCTGCGCCTAGAGAACCCGCTGTGGGCGCCGGGACTGAAGCTGGCACAACGGCTTTGCTACTTCAATGCGATGACGCATTTTCTATACGCTCTGCCGCGGCTTATCTTCCTCACCGCACCGCTGATCTATCTTGTGCTGGGGCAGACCAACATCCCCGGCTATTGGATGATGATCCTGGCCTACGCGGCGCCCCACCTAGTGCTGTCGAACCTTACCAACTCGCGTATTCAGGGACGCCATCGGCACTCCTTCTGGAATGAGATCTACGAGACGGTACTGGCGCCGTACATACTCGTGCCCACGATGCTCGCCCTGTTGGGCGCCAGGAAGGGCATCTTCAACGTGACGGCCAAGGGCGGCGTGGTGGACCGCGAATTCTTCGATGCACACATTGCGCGGCCGTACCTGGTATTGCTGGGGTTCAACCTGCTGGGGCTGGTGTGCGCTGTGGCACGGGCAGTACAGTTTCCCACGGTTACTGTCGCGGGGTGGATGAACTTCCTGAACTGGCCGGCCCGGATGTACGACGGGGCCCATCCGGGAACGATCTTCATGAACGTGATGTGGTCGCTGTTCAATATTGTGCTGCTGGGGGTTGCCCTGGCGGTTGCGCGCGAGAGCCTGCAGCGCCGTCATACGGTGCGCATGAAGATGGCTGTGCCCTCGGACCTTCTGCTGGGCGACGGCTCAGTGGCGCAGGGGATTACCAGCGATCTTTCCAACGGAGGAGTACAGGCGCGGATCGAGGGCGCGATCCATGCCGCGGTTGGCGATTCCGTACGATTCGTCTTCCCGCTGCTGGATGGAACGGCGACGCTGCCCGCCACGGTGATTGCTCTCGAGGGGGAGATGCTGCGCGCGAAGTTTGACTCGCTGAGCGTGCAGGAGACTGAGGCCCTGACCATGATCCTCTACTCGCGGGCGGACACCTGGCTGGGCCCACGCGAGGAGCACGAGGCAGACCAGCCATTGAACAGCCTGGGACATATTTTGCGGGTGTCGCTATACGGCCTATCGCAGACGGCGCGGTCATTGTTCGTCAATATTTGGAGATTCAACCGGAAGATGGCCGCGAAGGATGGGCTGGCGAGCAGCGTTGTTCTGCTTGCTGTACTAGGCGTGCTTACGTTGGCATGG
>DATKGA010000061.1:0-7044 GCA_035510935.1 Acidobacteriaceae bacterium | reverse complement strand
ATCCCCATCGCGTCCTTCACACGGTCCTGGAAGTACACCCGCATCAGCCGTAGCACCTCGTTGATCAGCGGGTCCCGCACCGAGTAGAAGACCTGGTTGCCAACCTTGCGGTTCGTTACTAACTGCTTCGCCCGCAGCACCGCCAGATGCTGCGACAGGTTCGACTGCTCGATCCCCAGCTTGTCGATTAACGCACTGGAGGAGAGCTCGCCCCCACCCAGCAGCTCCAAAATAGCGATTCGCGTCGGATGCGCAAGCGCCTGAAAGATGTCTGCCTTAAAATGTCTCAATGAATCTGGCATATTCGTATATTAGCAAATACGAAAGTATTGTGCCAAACCAGAAGCATCTGGACTCGATAATTGGAATCAATTACCTCAACCAAAAAATACTATTATAGTTTTATCTTATTCTCCTAAAATAACTTGTAAAAGTTGTATCTGACATCTACGGCACGGTCAAAAGTTCTTCTTCAGGTCCATCCCAGAGTACATCCCCGCCACCTGGTCGGTATATCCGTTGAACGGCAGTGTCGGAATCGTCTTCGGAAACGAGCTCGAATCGATCCGCCGCTCATGCGCCTGCGACCACCGCGGGTGGTCCACCGACGGGTTCACATTGGAGTAGAAACCATACTCATCCGGCGCGCTCTCGTTCCACGACGTCTTCGGCTGCTTGTCCGTAAACACGATCTTCACTATGCTCTTGCCATTCTTGAACCCGTACTTCCACGGACTCACCACGCGCACCGGTGCTCCGTTCTGGTTGGGCAGCGCCTCGCCGTAGCAGCCAAACGTCAGCAGGCACAGCGGGTTCATCGCCTCGTCCATGCGCAACCCCTCGGAGTAGGGCCAGTCCAGCGCGCTCGGCTTGTCCGGCATGTCGCTGTTTTTATCGTCCGAGATAAACTGCACATACTTCGCGCTCGGCAGCGGCTGCGCCCACCCGATAAACTCGCTCAGCGAGTAGCCGTCCCACGGAATCACCATCGACCACGCCTCCACGCAGCGGTGCCGGTACACCCGGCTCTCCAGCGGCCTGTACTTCATCAGCGTGTCAATGTCGATCGTCTGCGGCTTCTTCACCAGCCCGGCCACCTGCACCGTCCAGGGCCGCGTATGCAGGGTGTGCGCGTTCTTCGCCGGATCGCTCTTGTCCGTCCCAAACTCGTAAAAATTGTTGTACGTCGTCGCCTTGCTGAACGGCGTCTGCGCATCGGTTACGTTGTACTTCGACGGCACCGTCGCCAGCTTATCTCCCGCATGGACAGCTTTGGGATGGATCAGCCCCGGCACCTGGTCCAGCAGCACCGCACCCGTGCTCAGCGCCGCCGCTCCGTAGATAAATTTCCGCCGATTAAAGAACGCCTCCTTCGGCGTAACCTCCGACGAAGCAATCCGCCCCTCCAAACTCCCACCCCTTCGGATCACCATCCCACCACCTCCGGCTTTCGCCACCACCTACTTCTTAGAGTGTGCAATCGACCTTGAGGTTTTGGCAAACCATATCAGAATATCGCACGGTTGTCCCTCCGCCGCATTCCGACGACAATGGACGCATGAATGTTAACTTCGCCGAGCGCGCCCACAACCACAACTGGAAGCTCGACCCCATCGTCCGCTCGCTGCTAGACACCGACTTCTACAAGCTGCTCATGTTGCAGTTCATCTGGAAGAACTTCCCCGCCGTCCACGTCACTAGCGAGATCGTCAACCGCACCATGCGCGTCCGTCTTGCCGACGAAATCGATGCGCCCGCCCTCCTCGCACAAATGGAGCATCTGCGCGACCTGCGCTTTCGCCGCTCCGAGCTAATCTGGCTCGCCGGCAACACCTTCTACGGCACGCGACACATCTTCGAGCCCGCATTCCTCGCTTGGCTGGAGACGGACTTTCGTCTCTCCGACTACACCGTCGCCGAGCACGACGGCCAGCTCATACTGCGCTTCTCCGGCCTCTGGACAGAGGTCACCATGTGGGAGGTCTACGCCCTCGCACTGGTCAGCGAGATGCGCACCCGCGCCGCACTCTCCCGCCTCAACGAGATGGAACTCGATGTCCTCTACGCCCGCGCCAAGACACGTCTGTGGGAGAAGATCGAGCGCCTGCGCACCACGCCCGAGGTCAGCATCTCCGAGTTCGGCACCCGCCGCCGCCACAGCTTTCTCTGGCAGGAGTACGTCATCGAGTCCCTCCGCGCCACCATCGGCCCCAGCCTCGCCGGCTCCTCCAACACCTTCCTCGCCTACAAGCACGACCTCGAAGCCATGGGCACCAACGCGCACGAACTCCCCATGGCCATGGCCGCGCTCGCGCCGGATGATGCCGCCCTCCACTCCGCGCAGTATCGCGTGCTGGAGCTGTGGCAACAGAGCTACGGCGGCGAGCTGCTCATCCTTCTGCCAGACACCTTCGGCACCACCCAGTTCCTCGAAGGCGCGCCCGCCTGGGTCGCCGATTGGACCGGCCAGCGCGTCGACTCCAAAGACCCCTTCATCGCCGGAGACGAGTACATCCTCTGGCTAATGGCGCATGGCCGCGATCCCCGCCGCAAACGCCTCATCGCCTCCGACGGCCTCGACGTCGAAGAGATTCTCAAGTTGCACGATTACTTCCACGGCCGCATCCGCTTCTCCGCCGGATGGGGCACGCTGCTCACCAACGACTTCCGCGGCTGCCATCCCCGCGGCGAGCGCGACTTCGAACCCATCAGCCTCGTCTGCAAGCTCATGACCGTCGAAGGCCGCCACGCCGTCAAGCTCAGCGACAACCCCCGCAAGTCCACCGGCCCCGACTCCGAAATCGCCCGCTACCGCCGCGTCTTCGGCACCCCCGTATCGCAAGAGATCGAAGTGCTCGTCTAACCTTCCCCCAATAGTTTGTCATTCCGCAGCGTAGCTTTGTTGTCATTCCGTAGCTCAGCGAAGGAATCTGCTTCTCGTCACCAATCGCTATACTTTCTTCATGCGCCCACCCACCCACGCTGCCCGCCTCGCTGCTGCGCTTCTTCTGTTGCCTCTGCTCGCCATTCAGCCTGCATTTGGCTGGGGCAGCGACGGCCACATGCTCATCAACCGCCTGGCAGGTTCCGCGCTACCCGCGGATGTTCCAGCCTTTTTGCGCACCCCCGCCGCGCTCGACGCGCTGGAATATTACGGCCCTGAGCCGGACCGCTGGCGCTCGTCCGCCGAGCCCGAACTGAACGCCGCGCAGGCGCCCGAGCACTTCATCGACCTCGAGTGGGCCGATCTCGTCGGCCCGCTGCCCCGCCGCCGCTACGACTTCATCCGCGCCCTCGCCGCCGCGCAGCCCACGCATCCCGACATTACCCTCACTCCGGAGAAGGTTGGCCTGCAACCCTACGTCACCGACGAGGTCTTCGAGCGCCTCGAGAGCGCCTTCCGCGACTATCGCGCCCTCGTCGTCGCCAAGCAGGACACCAAACCCTCCGAGGCAGAGATCGTCTTCCTCGCCGGATGGCTCGGCCACTACGTCGCCGACGGCTCGCAACCGCTGCACACAACCATCCAATACAACGGTTGGACCGGCCCCAACCCGCATGGCTACACCACCGAGCACCGCATCCACTCACAGTTCGAGACTGCCTTCGTCCACGCCAATGTGAAGCCCGCGGACGTTCAACCTCTCGTCGCCGCTGCCAAGCCCGTTGTCCTCAAGGATGTCTTCGCCGGCTACCTCGCCTATCTGCGCCATTCCAACACACTGGTCGAGCAGACCTATCAATTGGAGAAGGCCGGGGCATTCACCGGCGCGGGAACTCCGCAGAGCAAGGCCTTCGTCGACGAGCGGCTCGCCGCAGGAGCCATCGAGCTGCGCGACTTGATCTACACCGCGTGGGTTAAATCCGCCGATCCAGTCCCCGCCTATTCAGGAAACTAGCCGGCTGTTGTAAACGATTGGTCGCCGCCTACAGGGGCGTGGGCACAATCGGATACTGGCGCCGCCGGATGCGCGCTTGCAGTCGCTCCAGCAACGCAGTCAGCGCCAGCGCCAGCAGTGGTACGGCAACCAATGCCATCGCCGCCCACAGCACAAACGCGTGCCAAACCCACATCCACAGGTTATGGGTCAGCGCCAGTGGCGCACTGCGCGCCGCCCGCAGGAACTCGCCCGGAGCAAGCGGCATCGCCGCTGTATGAAACACGCGCGAGCCCAGCCGGATGAATGGAATCAGCAGCACAATTTCCAGTGGAAACATGACGTGATTGGCTATCTGCGTTGCCACCACATTCAGCCGAAAGCGGAACGTCACCGCGAGGCAGAGCAGCGTTGTGCTGCCGACCACCGGATTGATCCCGATCAACATTCCAGCCGCGATGCTCCAGGCCAGACTGCGCGGAGTCGCTCCCATGCGTAGCAGCGCCAGAATCGGCAGCACGCCATGGCGATAGATCCAGTTGTGGTGGCCAGGTGCAACGGAACGGGGCACACAGACAGGATAAACTGGTTCCATGGCCTTCGCAGGATGGGCTGATTCTGAAAGGCGGACCCGGTGCAATTCGTACGATCCGTGGGAAGAAGCCTGAAGCTGGCCGCGGTCTTCGCTTACGCCACACTACAGTTGGTTGTGCAGCGACCGGCAGCCCATCGGCAGAGGGCCGAATGGCTGCACCAGTTCTGTGCGCGCGCTGTCCGCCGCATGGAGATCGTGGTTCGCAGCCATGGCACCTTTCCGGAGCGCGGCGTCGTCATCTCCAATCACCTCGGTTATCTGGACATCGTCGCCTTTGCGGCCTTGCACCAATGCGTCTTCGTTAGCAAATCGGAGATCCGCAGTTGGCCGCTTCTGGGTTGGTTGACCACCATGGCGGGCACGGTCTATGTGCAGCGCGGGCGTGGAGGCTCCGCCGGGCGCGCCAAGCCAGGGATGCAGGCGGCGGCGGATGCAGGCATTCCCCTCGTCTTCTTTCCCGAGGGCACCACCAGCCTCGGAGAAACGGTTCTGCCCTTTCATAGCGGTCTGCTGAGCGAGGCAATCGACGCTGGGCAACCGATCACGGCTGCGTATGTCCGTTATCGCATCACCCAGAACAATGGTCCCAATCGATCGCTGGCCGATGTCTGCTTCTGGGACAACACGCTGCTGGTAAAGCATATCTTCCGCATGCTCTCGCTGCGTGGAATCGTAGTGGAACTGTACTTCGCCGAATCGCCCATCGCGTTTTCGGTCGGCTCAAATCAACGCAAACTCGCCGCACAACAGGCACGCGCAGCAGTCCTGCAACTCCGCGACGCCGCACCTCCTATTGAAGTCGTCATTCTGGCGTAGCCAGAATCTCCGTATTTGTCTTTGCTCCTTTGTTTGTCATTCCCGCAGGGAATCTGCTTCTTCTTTTGTCCTTGCAGTTGCTTCTTCGGAAGGAGCAGGGGGCTTCAGCCCCCTGAATAAGTCCCATGACTAAATGGGCTTTAGCCCCGGAGTTCAATGCTTCAACCCTACCTCTTTCAGCCGCTTCATCACCTGCTCAACCGGCCAATCCAGCGCGCTCGCCCCATCCACCATCATCGACGCGCGCTTCGCCGACGGCACCACATAGAGCTCCGCCATTGGCAATGTCGTGGCCTCCCACTGTGCACGCACCGCCTGCGCTGTCCGCCCCCGCTCGCTCATGTCACGATGGATGCGCCGCGCCAGGCAAACCTCATGCGGCGCGTTCACATAGATGGAAAATCCATAGCACGGCAGCAACTCCGCGTAGTGCAGCGCCAGGATGCCTTCTACAATCACCACGCTCGTCGGCGCAACTGTCTCAAAGACTCCCGCAACCCGCGTGTGCGTCTTAAAGTTGTACACTGGCCGCTGAATCGTCTCTCCGTTGGCCAGCGCGCGCACATGCTCCACAATCAGTTCACTCTCCAGCGAGTCGGGATGGTCGAAGTTGCGTTTGCTCCGCGTGTCCAGCGGGAACTGCGACAGATCGCGATAGTAAAGGTCAAGCGGAAACAGCGTCGCGTCCAGTTGCCGAGCCAGTTCGCGCGCCAGCGTCGTCTTGCCCGAACAGGAACAGCCCGCAATCCCAATCACTTGCGGACGCGCACGCACAGTCATTGTCAACTCGCCGCCGCAATCTGCGGTACCAGCGCTGTCAACAGTCCAGTGAATTGTTTCTCCACACGCCGCCCAATCTCCATCACCTCTTCATGGTGGATCGGTTCATTCAGCACTCCGGCCGCCGCATTCGTCACCAGCGAGATCCCCAGCACCTCGATCCCCATATGCCGAGCCACAATCACCTCATGCACCGTGGACATCCCCACCAGGTCCGCGCCCAGTGTGCGGAACGCGCGAATCTCCGCCGGCGTCTCGTAGCTCGGCCCCAGCACTGCGAGGTATACGCCATCGCTCAGCGGAACCTTCTGCCGCTCCGCCTCATCGTGCGCCAGCTTGCGCAGACTGGGAGAGTAGGCCGCCGTCATATCGAAGAACCGCTCTCCCGCGCCCGGCATGCAGGCGAAGCGCGGCTCATTCGGTCCCAGTGCCGCGTTCGTCCCAGTCAGGTTGATGTGGTCGCTGATCGCCACCAGCAATCCCTGCGCAATGTCCGCGCGTATCCCGCCCGCCGCATTCGTAACAATTAGCGTACGTACTCCCAGCAGCCCCAGCACGCGCGTCGGAAACGTCACCTGATCCATCGCGTAGCCTTCGTACGCATGAACGCGACCCTGCATTACGGCCACGGGAACTCCGCCAATCGTCCCCAGCACCAGCTTGCCGCTGTGGCCCACCACGGTCGATTGCGGAAAGTGCGGAATCTCCGCGTACGCAATCGCAACCGCGTCCTCCACCTGCGCCGCAAACCCACCCAGTCCTGAGCCCAGAATGATCCCCACCCGCGGCGCAATCTGCGTCCGCTCGCGAATCGCTCCAACCGCCGCATGCGCTTTGCTGAAGAGGTCCATGCACTCCGCTCCTGTTCCCATTCCAGCTAGTGTACGGGAGCCAGCGACTTACTCCTCTTCCTCATTGTGCACGGGCTGTTTTGCCGCTGCCAGAACCTTCTCCGCAATCACCTGCGGCACCAGG
>DATKGA010000060.1:0-27033 GCA_035510935.1 Acidobacteriaceae bacterium | reverse complement strand
TACGCCCGTCGAGTAGTCAAGGCCGGGGTGAGGGCAAACATCTCGCCTCTTATCTCCGTTTCCACCCCAACCCCCCCGCATTTTCTTTCCCAAAAAACCTCAGCAATATCGCGTGTCAAGCCGCTGCGCGCCTCAAAAACTCCATAACCCACCCCGCACCAACCACTTCCCTCCCCAAAATACTTGGCATAGTAGTTATGCTCCAACCCGTATCATTAAAGTAAGGGAGAGACTCGCGTTGAATCTGTGGGAGGAGATTCTCCGTCGTACAAGCAGCGCATCCTTCGCAACTGATTGATTTCGGATATCTTAGCTATAAAAACCATGGAATGAAACTTTTACCGACGCCGGCTACCTTCATCCCATTGATTTTAAATAATTTATGCCCAAGATACCCCCGGGAGGGGGAGGGGGGAGGGGGGTACACCTTAGGCAGCGAAATCAACCTGTTTCTTCTGGTCTTACCAAGTCAACCGCAGTGCGCGAAGCGCGACTTCCTGTGCGGCCAGCCCTACTCCCACTCGATGGTGCCTGGCGGCTTGGAGGTAATGTCGTAGACCACGCGGTTGATGCCGCGCACCTCGCTCACGATCCGGCTGGAGATGGCGCGCAGCACCTCATACGGCAGCGGAGCCCAGTCGGCGGTCATGCCGTCTTCGGAGTGCACCGCGCGCACGCAGCAGGTGTAGGCGTAGGTTCGCTGGTCGCCCATCACGCCAACGGTTTTGATCGGCAGCAGCACGGCAAACGACTGCCATAGCTTGCGGTACAGACCGGCGGATTTGATCTCCTCCACCACGATCGCGTCCGCCTCTTGCAACAACGCCACGCGCTCGGCCGTTACCTCGCCCAGGATGCGGACAGCGAGTCCGGGACCGGGAAAGGGCTGCCGCTCCAGAATCTCTTCCGGCATGCCCAGGTCGCGCCCGATGCGGCGGACCTCGTCCTTGAAGAGATCGCGCAGCGGCTCGATCAGCTTGAGCTTCATGTTCGCCGGCAGGCCGCCCACGTTGTGGTGGCTCTTGATGGTCTGCGATGGGCCTTTGACGCTGGAGGATTCAATCACGTCGGGATAGAGCGTGCCCTGCACCAGCCAGGCAACCTCGTCACCCTCATGCTTCTCCGACTCGAAGATCTTTTTCGCTTCATCGTCGAAGACCGCGATAAACTCGCCGCCAATCACCTTGCGCTTGCGCTCGGGGTCGGTGACGCCGGCGAGGCTCGTAAGGAAGCGCTCGCTGGCGTCCACGGCGACTACACGCAGGCCAAGCTGTTCGCGCATCGACTTCTGCACTTTGGCAAACTCGTCCTTGCGCAGCACGCCGTTGTTGACGAAGATGCAGGTCAGTCGATCGCCGATGGCGCGGGCCACCAGAACGGCTGCGACCGAAGAATCGACGCCGCCGCTGAGCCCGCAGATCGCGTGCCCCTCGCCAACTTGCGCGCGCACTCGCTCGACGGTGGATTGGATGAAGTGTTCCGGCGTCCAATCGGCCTTCGCCCCGCAGATGCCAAGCACGAAGTTGCGCAGCAGCTCCATGCCGTGTCGCGTGTGTACCACCTCGGGATGGAATTGGACAGCCCAGATTCGCCGCTCCTCATCCGCAATGCCGGCCAGCGCGTTCGCGGTTTTGGCAGTCAGCACGAATCCCGCTGGCAGGTTTTTGGCCTCGTCGCCATGGCTCATCCATACGTCGAGCTTGGCGGGCAGGCCACGAAAGAGCTGCGATTCGGCGATCACTTCCACCTCAGCGTGGCCGTATTCGCGCGCCGGAGCAGACTCGATCCGCCCGCCTAGGTGATGAACGATGAAGTGCAGCCCATAGCAGATGCCGAGCACGGGCACACCAATCGCCAGCAATGCGGGGTCGGCGGCTGGCGCGTCCGCATCGTAGACGGAGCTGGGCCCTCCGGAGAGGATTAGCCCCAACGGCTTGAGTTCGCGGACCTGCTCGATAGGCGCGGTACACGGCAGTACCACGGAGAAGACGTTGAACTCGCGGATGCGGCGAGCGATCAGTTGGGTGTATTGCGAACCGAAGTCCAGAATGACGATGGTTGAGGTGTCCACAGAGCCGATTGTAAATGCAGCCCGCTGCGGTACTCATTCCAGGCCCCCAGACTTCCGCATTGTGAGCCATTAATGGTATTTTCATACCCAACTTTCCATCGTGGATATTCAGCGCGGACTGGTGTAAGCATTAGGGCCAACGACACCTGGGAAGAGAACTCTGTGACAGGATGAAACGATGACAATTACCCGGCGTACCGTACTCACTGGGTCCGCAACGCTTGCGGGCTTCGCGGCACTCAACCGTCTCGGCCTCGCGCAATCGGCCGCAGCAACCGCCCCCGCGCAGCGGGTCTTCCCTCCAGTCGCGCCTCCCGCTACACCGGCCGCAAAGGCGCTCTACGCCGACATAGGAGCAACGGCCTGGACCGAGCTCAACCATCGCCTGCAAACGGTGAACGGCGACCTCGTCGCAAGCGGCATGCGACAAATCCCCGGCGTTGCAGGCACCTTCCTCACCGGCTATCCCTACAACGAGTTTTACGATTGGGACCTGTATTTTGAAAACCTTTATCTCTCCTACTACGGTGTCTGGCCGCTCTGCTTCACCAATCTGAAGGAGTTTCTGAACCGCCAACAGCCCGACGGCTACATTAGCCGAAGCCTGATCAAGCAACGCGACAGGCAGCACTTCAAACCTTTCCTCGCCCAATTGGTGGTGCTAGGAGCGAAGCAGAACAACGACGATTATGAGTGGCTGCGCGGCAACTACTATGACCGGCTTACCAAGTACGTCGCCAAGTGGTTCTCCTACGATGCAGACCACAACGGCCTTCCGGAGTGGAACTCCGCCGATGCCGCGGGCACCGACAACCAGTGGTCTCGCGCTGGCGCGCTCAGCTCGTTCCAGGTCGAAGGCGTCGATCTGGCCAGCTACTTGATCCGTGAACTGCGTGCCATGTCTGTGATCGCCACGGCCTTGGGCAACAAGGCCGATGCCGCAGCCTTCAACCAGCATGGCGACGAGGTCGTCAAGCTGATCAATTCGGTGTTCTGGGACGAGAAGCGTGGAATGTACTTCGACCGCAATGTGAAGACCGGCCAACTCGTAGACGTTCTATCGGCCACCAGCTTTACCCCGCTCTATGCCGGAGCGGTCACGCCAGAGCGCGCGAAGCGGATGATCCACGATCATCTTCTGAATCCTGCTGAATTCTGGCTCGCTTACCCGGTCGCCAGCTACGCCAAGACCGAGCCGGACTACTACCAGGGGACGCACAACGAGTGCAACTGGCGCGGACCCACCTGGGCGCCCACCAACTACATGATCTTCCAGGGGTTGCAAGACTATGGTTATCACACCGAAGCACGCGAACTGGCACGCCGGCTCTTCACCATGGCTGTTCTCAAGAATCCAGTGCTGCGCGAGTACTATAACGCCGAGACCGGCGACGGCCTGGGCCAGACGCGCTTCTGGGGATTCACCGCGCTCTATTACGGAATGCTATTGGAGTCGTACGCAAACTACGATGCGTCAAGCCTGGATAAGCCGCTGCGCCCACTGATGACGCAGGAACTGGGCGTGAAGTTTCCCGACTTGCCCAAGATGTGGCCGACTCCTTCAACCACCTAAGTTAACCTCCGTGGAGTGAGATCCGATGTCCTTGTCGCGTCGAAAGATTCTCACAACAACGGCGAAGGCTGCGTGCCTTGCGACTGCGGAGCGGCTCGGGCTCGCTCAATTCGTCATGGCTCCCGAGCCGCAGCTTGAGTTTGCGCCGGTGCCACAGCCTGGGACCGAGGCGGCGAAGGCACTCTTCGCCGATGTAGGAGCGGCTGCGTACACGGAACTGGACCACAAGCTGCGCATTGTGAATGTGGACCTTGTTGCGAATGGTCTACGCCACCTTCCTGGGCTCAACGACACCTTTTTGACCGGCTATCCGAAGAATGAGTTTTACGACTGGGACCTTTATTTCGAGAATCTCTATCTCTCTTACTACGGGGTCTGGCCGCTTTGCTTCACCAATCTGAAGGAGTTTCTCAACCGCGAGCAACCCGACGGCTACATCAACCGAAGCCTGATTAATAGGCGGGACCGACAGCACTTCAAGCCGTTCCTGGCACAGTTGACGGTGCTGGGCGCGAAGCAGAACCACGATGACTACGAATGGCTGCGCGGCAACTACTACGACCGCCTGGTGAAGTACGTTGCCAAGTGGTTCTCCTACGATGGCGACAAGAACGGTCTGCCGGTGTGGAACTCGGCTGACGCCGCCGGTACTGACAATCAATGGTCACGTGCGGGAAAGCTGAGTGCGTTCGAAATTGAAGGTGTTGACCTGGCCAGCTACTTGATCCGCGAACTGCGCGCGATGGCGGTGATTGCAACGCATCTGGGTTTGAAGGCGGATGCTGTTGCGTTCGAGGCGCATGGAGACGAGGTCGCGAAGCTGATCAATGCGGTCTTCTGGGACGAGAAGCAGGGGATGTACTTTGACCGCAACGAAAAGATCGGGCAGAGGGTGTATGTGAAGTCGGTGACCAACTTCATGCCACTGTTTGCCGGGGCGGCAACGCCGGAGCGCGCCAAGCGGATGATTCACGAGCACCTGCTGAATCCGGAGGAGTTCTGGCTGAAGTACCCGGTCGCCAGCTATGCCAAGACGGAGCCGGACTACTATCAGGGCTCCTACCACGAGTGCAACTGGCGAGGGTCGACGTGGGTGCCGACGAACTACATGATCTTCCAGGGGCTGCGGGAGTACGGCTATCACGCGGAGGCGAGGGAACTTGCTCGGCGGTTGTTCCATATGGCGGTTGTATGGAACCCGATTCTGCGCGAGTACTACAACGCGGAGACTGGCGATGGGCTGGGCCAGACACGCTTCTGGGGATTCACGGCGCTCTACTACGGAATGCTGCTGGAGTCCTACGCGGACTACGATGCCTCGAGCCTCGACAAGCCGCTGCGACCACTGATGACGCAGGAACTGGGCGTCAAGTTTCCCGAGTTGCCAAAGATCTAGCTGGCGAATATTCCTGCCTGAACGGTTGTGTAGCTCCCCGGTTCACTAGAAACAACATAGATTTGCAGGCGGAGCTTGTGCGGGGAGGTTTTGCGGTGCGATAGTAGTGTGCATTCTTGCGAGGTCAATCTGTGTTGCGGATACCATCAATCTATCTCCTGCTTTCTCTCGCGCTGGCAATCCCTGCTCCCAGCCGGATTTCTGCCCAGATGCCTAACCAGAATCCAGTGTTGAGCCCAGCCGGTTCTCGCGCGCCGGGTCGAGCGCCGGGACCTGCGGCCCAACCCGGTATGCCCGATCCGGAGCGCAACGCGGGTGGACGTCCGATCCACAATGAAGCCGAGCGCGCTGCGCGGTGGAAGGTGGTTGCGATGCCGTACTCGCGGGCCGGGTTGACGCCAGCCGAGCAGCAGATGATCGCCAAACTCGCCGACGCATGCCACCTGATGGACGAGATCTACCTGCACCAGAGCGACCTGGGTGGATGGGCGATGTATCATGCGACGTCTAACGCCGATATGGTCCGCCTGTTTTCGATCAATGGCAGCCGGTGGGACTTGGCCCAACACAACTCTCCGGTTATAGGAGAAGAGCCTCTGGTGCCGGGCCATGAGCTTTATCCGTTTGGGACCAGCAGCGCTGTGATCGAGAAATACGCCGCGGCGCATCCGGAACAGAAGGCGGCTCTCTACAACCCGTGGACGGTGGTCCGCTCGGCGCCGCTGGACCTTGACCCGTCACAGAGCCAGCCGGTGGTAAGCGTTGCCGACCATCTCTACACCTACCCCTATCACGAGGCTTATGCCGAGTGGGTGAATCCGATTGTTGCCGATCTACGGGCGGCGGCAAAGCTCTCGCCCGATCCAGCGTTCGCGCACTATCTGAACCTGCGCTCGGATGCCTTGCTCAGCGACGATTACTACGCCAGCGATGTTGCGTGGCTGGATTTGAAGAACCCGAAGATTGATCTGATCTTTGCGCCGTATGAGACGTATCTGGATGGCGTCCTTGGGGTGAAGACTTCGTACGGCGGGGCGATTCTGATCCGCAACGACGTGGAGAGCCGCAAGCTGGCGATGTATCAGCAACACGAAGCTGCAATGCAACAGGCATTGCCGGTTCCCGCGGAGGACAAGCCCTCCAAGGAGGGGCAGTCGACCCCGATGGAGGTTGCCGACGCTCCGCTGCGTGCCGGCGACCTGCACTATGGATACCAGGCAGTGGCGGACAATCTGCCCAACGACCCGCGTATCCATGCGGAGAAGGGATCGAAGAAGATCTTCTTCAAGAACTTCATGGATGCGCGTGTGGAATATGTGGTTCTGCCGGTCGCTCAAAAAATGCTGACAGCTGCGCAGATTAAAGACGTGAGCGGCGAGGGCTATCTGACAGGGGTTATTCTGCATGAGATATCCCACGGCCTGGGGCCTGCGTATGCACATGTGGATGGAAAGCAGGTTGCGATCAACGAGGCGATTGGCCCGGCGTACAGCGGTTTGGAGGAAGCCAAGGCCGACACGACGGGCATCTACCTTGCCAAGTGGCTGGTGGACCAGAAGCTGTCGGCGAACGAACTGAATGGCATCTACGCTTCGTATGTCGCGGGGATCTTTCGTACGCTGCGCTTCGGTACGGCTGAGGCCCACGGTCGCGCGGAATTGATGGAATTCAACTACCTGCTCGAACATGGTGCACTGGCCCGGGATGGCGATGGCAGGTACACCATTGACTATGCGGCAATGCCTGCTGCGGTGGCGTCGCTTGCACAGCAGTTGCTCACGCTTGAAGCCCACGGCGACCACGCCGGGGTTGAGGCTTGGTTCGCCAAGTACGATGTCATGACGCCGGCGCTGAATCAGGCTCTCGCATCCACCCGGGACATTCCCGTTGATATCACGCCAGAATTTGAACTCGCCCACGGGGTGCGTCCATGAAAATCATTCTCGCTAGTCTGCTCGCTGTCTCTACTGTCTTCATGTCCATCCCTGCTCACGGTCAGCAGAAGCTCACACTGCACCACCACGACGCTACGCACCAGGTGCCGGGCACCATTGTGGTGCCCGCGTCGGACTTCTTCACGGACTTCCCCGCAGGTGACAGCAGCGGCGGAGGTTTCGGTCGCCGTGGGGAAGCCACAGCGTGGGAGTTCAACAACAACTCGCTAACCTTAGGGGTTGTAGGGGACGTCACAGCAAAGATTCCGGTCAAGGAAGGCGGCACATATCACCTGTTTGTGCGTGGCAGCGGAACTCCGACCAGCGCTTTCCATGTCGCCATTGACGGTAAGGCGGACCCAGCCACCTTTGGCCAGGGCGCGATGGAGATGCAACGAGGGGGCGAATTTACACTGAAGCCGGGGACAGTGGAGATCAAGCTCACGTCGATTCAGCCTCGACCTGTATTCAACGTGCTTGTACTCACCAAGAATGCAAACTTCAAGGAAGACGACCTTAAGCCTCTGGAGTTGCCGTCCGAGGTAAAGCTTCTGCGGGAGTATACGATCGCGCCGTCTAACATCGTCAAATTTGGCGATGTCGATGGCTCCGGGAAGTACGCAATCCTGGATATATTGAACAACTACTCCACCATCATGTACGCCAACGATGGCCACATACTGTGGCGCTGGGATGCTCCGCCCACAACGCAGGGCGACCCGCGCGGCAATGAGGCAGCAGGAGTTCTATGGGACTTTCATCACACCGGACGCGATGAACTGGCGCAGTGGCGCGAGACCCCCGATGGAAAGGAATGGCTGGTATTGGCGGATGGGATGACCGGCAAGCCCATCAGGCAGGTGCCGTGGCCTGCGCCGGCGCTACCGCATGTGGATAACAACTACCGCATGGCGGTGGCAAAGTTCCACAAGGACTCTGACGGGCCGGACACGCTGCTTGTGTTCGTGGATACGGGCGGATATATCTCGCTGACTGCGTATGACAAGGACCTCAATCAGCTGTGGCAGCATGCCGAACACCGTCTGAAGGATTACTTTGGCCACTACATCTACCCCTACGACATTAATGGCGACGGCATCGATGAGGTGATGATCAGCCATCTGTGCCTGGACGCGAATGGCAAAGAGATATGGAACGACGCCAAGTACTTCGAGGATAACCACGATCACATGGACGCGATGGAGTTCTTCGACATGAATGGCGACGGCAAGCCGGAGCTTCTGGTCGGCCAGTCTGACCTGGGAACCATGGAGTATAACGCGCAGAACGGAAAGATTATCTGGCAGAATAACTCCGACCACTCGCAGCAGGTGACGGCGGGTTACATCCTGAGCGATTCGAAGACACCTCAGGTGGTCACCAACGGAAGGACCTACACCAACGGTCTCAGCGCACAGCTTTACTGGTTTGACAATCAAGGAAGGCTGCTGGAAAAATGGCCTGCGCAACCGCTTGCCGGTAACCCGAATTTCGTGCGCGGCGACTGGTACGGAACAGGCAAGCGTACGTATTTCTGGTACCGCTTCAAGCTTGAACCGGACGGCAATGCGACACTGTACTTCAAGGGTGAGGCGTATCACATGTTCGACTTCGAGCACACGGGGGCTGATCAGGTGATCACGCTGGAGGGTGGTGGCGGAGGCCCTGGTGGAGGTGGCACCCAGACCCTGCGGGTATACGGCTACGCCGGCATTACACCTCAGCCGAAGCCATGCAACGTCGAGTGCCGCAAACTCATCGCCAACCACACGCATTACTGAGGAACGACTAACAAAGGATGGGCCGGAAACCCACGCTGGGCGAAGCTGCCCAGAGGTTGAAAGGCAGCTTACCCGCTTCAATTTCACGAGGCATCATGCCCAGTTCTACTCGTCTCTCCCGCCGCAGGTTTCTTGCTCTGAGTGGTGCGGCCTTAGCTCAAGCCGCCGCGCCTGCATCTGTGCTTTATGCAGCTCCCACGCCTTCCACTCCCGCGCGCGCCGGGAACCAATCTCTGGCCGGGTTGTGGCGTTTTTCGCTCGATCGCGACGATGCCGGCGTGAAGGAGAGCTGGTTCTCACGCGAGTTACCAGAGACATCTCGCATTTCTCTACCCGGAATTCTTCAGACGCAGGGTTATGGCGACGATATTACCGCTGAGACGCAGTTTGTCGCAGCGCTGCCGCGCGATATGGCCTGGTACAAGCTGCCGCAGTACGCGGCCTATACCAAGCCGGGTCATGTCGAGGTGCCTTATCTGTCGCAGCCAGTGAAGCACTATCTGGGTGTTGCGTGGTACCAGCGCGAGATCGATATTCCAGCGGGATGGCGCGGTAAGCGGGTCGGCCTCACGTTGGAGCGCACGCGCTGGCAGACGACGGTCTACCTGGATGAAAAGGAGATGGGCACATGCCACTCGCTGGTTGCGCCGCATGAGTACGACCTCGGTATTATTGAGCCCGGCAGGCACCGGCTCTCCATCCGTATCGACAACCGTATGATTCTGGTCTACCGGCCCGACGGTCACTCGGTCTCGGACGGCGAGGGCGGTACGTGGAACGGCATTGTGGGCCGCATTGAGCTTGCCGCGACCAGTCCGGTGTGGATCGAAGATGCGCAGGTCTTTCCGAATGTCGGCGACAAGACAGCGCATATCAATGTGCGTATCGGCAATGCGACCGGCCAAGCTGCATCGGGCACGCTTACGGTTGGCACAACCACAGCGCCAGTGAGTTGGGACGCGACTGGCGGCGAGGGAACCATCGCTGTGGCTCTGCCGCATACGACGCCGACATGGAGCGAGTTCACGCCCGTGCTACAGCACCTGACGCTGAAACTGAGCGGGCCTTCGGCATATGACCGTCGCGATTTGGCCTTTGGACTGCGCGAGATTCGTGCGGAGGGCAAGCACATCCTGCTCAACGGCGAGCTGTTCAACTTCCGCGCCACGCACGATGGCGGCGGATTCCCGCTGACAGGTTACCCAGCCACGGACGTTACAACATGGAAGCGCATCATCGGAATCTGCAAGGCATGGGGTCTGAATGGCATGCGCTTCCATTCCTGGTGCCCGCCGGAGGCTGCGTTCACTGCTGCAGACGAACTCGGCTTCTATCTACAGCCGGAGTGCGGCATGTGGAACTCCTTTGACGCGGACGGAAAGATGCTTGCGGTACTCAACGACGAGACCGCGCGTCTGCTGAAGGCCTACGGCAACCACCCGTCGTTGGTGTTGCTGAACGCCACCAACGAACCGGCCGGGCACTATCCGGAGCAGCTACCAACCTGGGACAAGAAATGGCACGATGCCGATCCACGCCGGCTGTACTCCGACGGCACCGGTCGATTCGCTCCACCTCCCGGAGGCCCTGGTACGCCCTACGCGGCGGACTTTCTTGTCACCCCGGGAGCGCGCGGCCCGCATGGCTGGTTCGGCTCCGACTACGAAAACTCCCCCGTCGGTGCGCCCACGCTCACCCTGCACAGCCTGCCGCTGCCTGCCGTCGGCCACGAGGTTGGACAGTGGTGCGCTTACCCGGACTTCGATGTCATCCAGAAGTTCAGCGGCCCGGCAACCACCTTCGCAGGCGCACCTGAAACGGTAAAAGTGCCGTACATGATTCCCGGTAACTACCGAATCTGGCGTGACTCGGCAGAAGCTCACCACCTGTTGGCCAGGAACAAGGAGATTGCGCACGCGTCGGGCCGCTTCCAGGTTGCGTGCTACAAGGAGGAGATCGAAGCGAGCCTGCGCACGCCGAGCTACAGCGGTTACGAGCTGCTTGACCTGCACGACTATCTTGGCCAGGGAGGCGCACTGATGGGCCTGCTCGATGCCTTCTGGGAGTCGAAGAGCTACGTTGGGCCAGCCGAGTTCCGCCAGTATTGCAATGCTACGGTTCCGCTGGTGCGCCTCAAAGACCGTGTCTACACCACGGCCAACACGCTGAAGACCGATGTAGAAGTCGCGCACTTCGGTCCTGCGTCGCTGGCCAGTGCGAGTTCTCAGTGGCAGATAGTAAGCGCCGCCGGCAAGACTATCGCAAGCGGCAGTTGGCCTGCACGAGCGGTGCCTCGTGGCAAGAACATACCGCTCGGCACTATTTCGGCCGACCTCTCCAAACTCCCTGCCCCAGCGCGATACACGCTGTCCGTCGAACTTCACGGAGCGTCGACCTTCCGCAACGAATGGAACTTCTGGCTCTACCCTGCGAAGATCGATGCGCCGGTCCCATCGGACGTGCTGATTGCAACCTCGTGGCCGCAGGCTGAGGCGCGGTTGGCCGCGGGTGGCAAAGTCCTTTTCCTGCCGCAGGCCGCCGACCTCGACTCCACCAACCCCAAACTCTCCACGGTCCCGATCTTCTGGAACCATCTGATGAACCCCAACGGAACGACGTTCCTTGGGCTGTGGAATGATACGAAACACCCTGCGCTGGCGGGGTTCCCGACGGAGGCGAACTGCGACTGGCAGTGGATCGATCTGGCCGGCGATGCACGCGCGATGAACCTGGATACGCTGCCAGCGTCGCTGCGACCCATCGTCCAACCGATCGACGACTGGAACCGCAACTGGAAGCTTGGCCTTCTCTATGAGTGTTCCGTAGGGCCGGGCAAGTTGTTGGTGTGCAGCATCGACCTGAACACCGCGCGTGCGGGCGCGCCGTCGCTGCGCCGCTCCATTCTGGACTACATGGCTGGCCTGCGCTTCCAGCCGACGGTTGCAATTGCCGCCGCCGACCTGCGCAAACAATGGGTGAGCCTGCGTCCGGGCTATGTCGATCCCGGAGCCAATCAGCCGGTGCAGCCCACGTCGCCCGACCTGGTCGATCCGGGGCAGATCCGCCGCACGCCTGTCTCCCAGTGATTTGGGCGACGGGCAATCCTCGAGGAATGCGAGTAGATCCATCCTGCTCCGCGCAGGTTGTATCCTAAGGCCATGCCTCAGTCTGCTGTCGATCCGCATGCAGCAACGACCGCGCCTCCCGCGTTCGAGTCGTGGGGCCGGTATCCCAAGTACGACGCGAAGATCGTTCCCCTGAACTGGCAGGGTGATTTTCCCCGTGTAATGGCCGGGCTGCGCGGCGGTGCATTGCCGGTGGGACTGGGCCGCAGCTACGGTGATGTGTGCCTGCTGAAGGGCGGCAATCTGCTGCAGACGACCGGAATGGATCGCCTGCTCGAGTTCGACCCGCAGACAGGAATCCTGACCGCTGAGACTGGTGTGTCGCTGGCCAAGGTACTGGATTTCGCGGTGCCGCGCGGCTTCTTTCTGCCGGTGACTCCAGGGACGAAGTATGTCACTCTGGGCGGCGCTATTGCCAATGACATCCACGGCAAGAACCACGAGGCTGCCGGATCGTTTGGCAACCATGTACCAAGCTTTGAGCTGGTGCGCTCGGATGGAAGCCGGAGGCTCTGCTCGCCGACCGAGAACTCTGAGTGGTACGCGGCGACGATCGGCGGGATGGGGCTGACCGGTGTCATTACCTGGGCGCAGCTGAAGCTTCGACCAATCGTATCGCGCAATCTCGACTACAA
The DNA here is from genome assembly GCA_035510935.1 of Acidobacteriaceae bacterium. GTDB lineage: Bacteria > Acidobacteriota > Terriglobia > Terriglobales > Acidobacteriaceae > Edaphobacter. The sequence goes on along the minus strand of DATKGA010000060.1, from coordinate 14,518 downwards.
GGGAATCCAGTTCCATGGCATCGACGAGTTCCTCGATCTGAAGCAGCGCTACCCGAACGTGGAGTACAGCGTGAGCTGGGTGGATTGTGCCTCGACGGGCAGGAACTTTGCGCGCGGCATCTTTATGCTGGGCGAGCACAGCAAGGAACCGGGAGAGCTGAAACCTTCGCCAGAGCCAAAGCTGGTGTTGCCCTTCGATCTGCCGGGCTTTGCGCTGAACCATGCTACTGTGAGCCTCTTCAACTCGATCTTCTTCCACAAGCAGGGGAAGCCGCATGTGAGGAAGGTGCTGGACTACGAGCCGTTCTTCTATCCGCTGGATGCGGTGCTGCACTGGAACCGGATGTACGGCAAGCGTGGCCTGGTGCAGTTCCAGTACGCGATTCCGTGGCAGCACGCAAAGGAGGGAACGATTGCCATCCTGCGCGAGATCGCGAAGTCCGGGCTCGCCAGCTTCCTGGCAGTGCTGAAGGCCTTCGGCGAGATTCCATCCCTGGGGATGATGAGCTTTCCCCAGGCAGGCATCATGCTGGCGCTGGACTTTCCCATCAAACGCGGCCTGACCTTTCCGCTGCTGGAGCGGCTGGGCGAGATGACTCGGGAGTTCGGCGGGCGGCTGTATCCTGCCAAAGACGCGGCGATGACTCCGGCGCAGTTCCGGGCGTTCTATCCGCAGTGGCAACGATTTACGCACTATCGCGATCCAATGTTGAACTCCAGTTTCTGGGAGCGCGTCACGGGAGGAGAATCGACCCTATGAGCACTCTTGCAACGCAGCCTGCAACGGCAGCGATCGCTGCCAATCCCAACGCCAGAATCGCGAAGAAGATTCTGGTGCTGGGCGCGACCTCCGGCATTGCCGAGGCGACCTGCCGCATCTGGGCGGCCGAAGGCGCGCAACTGTTTCTGGTGGCGCGCAACGCGGAGAAGCTGGCCGCGGTTGCCGCCGACCTGAAGCTGCGCGGGGCTTCTTACATCGGTACAGCCGTCGCTGACCTGGACGACACGAACAAGCACGCCGAGCTGCTGACCCACGCGGTGAACTCGCTGACTGGCATGGATATTGCGTATCTGGCGCATGGCATTCTGGGTGACCAAGCGCGCGGCGAGCAGGAGTTCCAGCACACGGCGCAGATCCTATACACCAACTTTCTCGCGCCGGTCTCGCTGCTGACGTGGCTGGCGAACTACTGTGTGCAGCGCCATGCGGGGGTGATCGCGGTGCTATCGTCGGTGGCGGGCGAACGCGGGCGTAAGTCGAACTATATTTACGGCTCGTCCAAGGCAGGGCTAAGCACTTACTTGGGCGGGCTGCGCAACCGCGTCGACCGCGAAGGCGTTAGCGTAATCACGATCAAGCCGGGGCCAGTGAATACCTCGATGACGGCCCACATGAAGATCAAGAAGGCCGATGTGAACAAGGTGGCCGCGACGATCGTGAAAGCGATCGACAAGCGCGTGGATGTGCTCTATGTGCCCGCGATATTCCTTCCCATCATGTTCATCATCCGCCACATTCCAGAGCGGATTTTCAAGAAGCTGAACCTGTAACTTAAAATAATTTATACGTTTGATGGATTGCGACAATATGCTCACCATGCGAACACGTACACTTCTTGCGGTCATCGTTCTATCGGGCTTGATTCCAGGTAACGCGCAGACCCCTAACCCCCCCGAAGTTGCTCCAGGTATTTCGCTGCCCACCGGCGGCGATGGCACTGTGTATATCCTCGACACACCGGCCAGCGGTCCCGTGCTGCTGCACATCCAGCCGCATGAGGTGGTGACCGCATCCCACGCGGTGACCAACTTCCTGCGCGCCCAGGTGTATTCCGGCCCACATTCAAGCACCGAGGTGGACGGCCCGCACGCGCCGATCGCTCTCTCCTCGGCGAAGGCTGTCCTCTATGTGCGACTCAGCGGCGAAGAAGCTGAGATCATGCGAACGCGCGTTCACCTGCTGTGGTTGCAGCCTGGGAAGAAACGGCGCGAGGTCTCCGATTTCAGCAGAAACATCTTCGGAGGCCAACGCACTCGCAACGTGGACGAGGTGCCGTGCGACCTGGAGATGATCGATGGGACCAACTGGTTGAAGATCACCCCCAATGATCCCTTGCTGCCCGGCGAGTTTGCCGTTGCCTTTCTGCCCAAGGATGTGAATCAGTATCCGGGAGTGGTCTACGATTTCAGCGTGCCAGGCAGCAAGCCCAGCTCGAGCAATCCGTACGATTCCAAACCGCCTGCGAATTCTGAACCGCCGAAGCCCTGAGATATTTCGAGACTGCTGCGATATACCTCCTACTGTTGCTGCTGTTGGGCCATCTGTTGCTGGCGGGTGGGGGGCGGGGGGAGGTCGGGGAGGGCCTGGGCGCGTTCGACGAGGATGGACCACTCCTCTGGGACGGGGAGTTCCTGATCGAGGGGCGGAGTGCCTTCGCTGGGGGTGACGCGGACGGCGACGGTGAGCTCGCTGGCGGCGTGGCCGCGGAAGATGCCGTGGGTGGGCGGGACGGCGGAGTAGTCGCTGCCGATGGCTGTGCGGATGTGGCGCTCTTCGGCGACGAGGTGGTTGGTGGGATCGAAGCCGACCCATCCGAGCTCCGGCAGCAAGGCCTCGACCCAGGCGTGGGTGGCCGAGGTGACGGAGCGGTCGCGGTCGCTGTGGCCGTGGAAGAGGTAGCCGCTGACATAGCGGCAGGGGATGCGCAGCTTGGAGCGGACGAGCGCGATCATGATGTGGGCGAAGTCCTGGCAGACGCCGGCGTGGGTGAGCAGGGCGAGGTCGATGGGCGAGTCGACCTTGGTGGACTTGGGGACGTACTCGAAGTGATGGAACATCTGCTCGTTGAGCTGGTGGAGGACGGTGAGCGGGTCGTCGCGGCGGATGACGTTGAACTCCTCGGCGAGGGCGTCGAGGGATGGAGTGGGCGCGGTGAACTCGCTGGGCAGAAGCATCTCCCAGTAATCACCCTGCTGGACGAGGTTGTCCAGATCGTCCCAGGCGGCGGGCGTGAGGGCGTCGGGGAGGGGCGCGGACGGCTGCACCTCGACCAGCGACTCGGCGACGATGACGAGCTGGCCGTGCTGGCCGGGGATGTCGAAGTGGTGGACCTGGTTGGCGAGGTGGTCGCGGTAGCTGAAGACGCGGCAGCGCGGGCTGACGGAGAGATGGAAGGTGAGACAGCGCTGGTTCTGGTCGCTGCGGGGGTGCATGCGCGTCTCCATCATGCTCTCGCTTACCGGGTTGGAGTAGAGGAACTTGGTGAGATGACGGATCGAGTAATACATGCTCCTCCTGGGTTCAGCGCGAAGTTCAAGGACAGCCTTTGGATGATCGAGAGTCGCGGACGATGAATCCGATTGGTGACTATTGCATGGTCATAAAGTATAGGGGGGTACCCCCCCCCCCCGATTTGCTAAAACATTCTATCCAGAGGAGTTAGGCAAGCGGTTGGGTCAAACACCCCTTCATCCTATTGATTGTAAATAATTTAGCTGTAAAAATTTATGAATCAACAGGTTACGGTGGAACGGCGGTGCAAACTTCCTCGGGATCCTTCGCACCCGAAAGACGCGCTCGGGATGACGGCGTAAAACGGACAACGGCAAAACAAACAATGGCGACGACAGAAGCAGATTCCTCCGCTGCGCTGCGGAATGACAAATAAAAGTCACTGCGGAATGAACAATGAACCGAAATTGCCCCTTCTATAAATTGTAGCTAGTTGGGGGCGGGAGTTTGTGTTTTGTACTCCTTTGCGATCAATGCTATGAGTGATTTAACTTGACACGGTTTATCCGGCGAGGGCGGCCTGGACGGAGTAGTCGATGTAGAGGTTGTAGATGGCGTTGTGGATGGCGCGGCACTCAATCTGGATTCCGCGCAGGTAGGCGATGACATTGCTGCTGAGAATCTCTTCGACGCTGGAGTAGCTGAGCATGGCCTGGAGGCGTCCGGAGAGGCGGCGCAGGGGTTCGGCGCGGCTGTGTCCGCTCTCATTGTCGATGGATTCCAGCGCATGCTGCAGGTTGTTGATGGCAAAGCGCAGGGAGTGGGGAAACTCCTGGTCGAGCAGGAGAAATTCGAGGATGCGGTCGGGGGTGAGGTCGGCGGTGTAGACCTTGCAGTAGGCCTCGAAGGCGGTGGCGGAGCGGAGCAGGCCCATCATGAAAAGATACTCGTTGCCTTCGGGGATTTGCTCGGGCTGGCTCCAGAGGTCATCGTGATAGGCCTCAAGGAGGAGGGCGGTGGCGGTGGCGCGCTCGATATATCTGCCGACCTGGATGAACTGCCAACCCTCGCCATGGCTCATGGTGGAGTCGGTGACACCCTGGAACTGGTGGACCCCTTCCATGACCTGTTGGAGGAACTCGGTGGGCTGCTCGGAGTTGGGCGCGGCGAGTTGCAGTTCGGGCCGGGTGACCTGGAGGAAGAGCCTGTTGATGCGGTGCCACTGCTCGGTGGAGATCTGCTCGCGGACGTGGCGGGAGTTTTCGCGGGCGGAGATGATGCAGGAGAGGATGGAGGCCTTATTGCCGGTGTCGAAGATGAGCTGCCGGGTGAGGTCGTAGGGATCGTTGGACTGGACCACGGATTTTGGGTTGCCGAGGGCTTGCAACATGCGCTGCCATCGGCGGTCGGCGCTGGCGGCGGATTCGTCGAGCATGAGGTTGAGGTTGACGTCGAGCAGGCGGGTGGTGTGCTCGGCGCGCTCGATGTATCGGCTCATCCAGTAGAGACTGTCGGCGACGCGGCTTAGCATTTCGTCTTCCTCCAGCAATAGTTGCGTTATTGACTCAAGACCCAGGTGTCTTTGCTGCCGCCGCCCTGGCTGGAGTTGACGACCAGGGAGCCTTGCTTGAGGGCGACGCGGGTGAGGCCGCCGGGGACGACGTTGATTTTTTCGCCGTAGAGGATGTAGGGGCGGAGGTCGACGTGGCGGGGTTCGAGATGGTCGCCGATGAGGCAGGGCGCGCGGGAGAAGGAGATGGTGGGCTGGGCGATGTAGTTGCGCGGGTCGGACTGGATGCGGCGGGCGAAATCCTCGCGCTCGGCGGCGGTGGATTGCGGGCCGATCAACATGCCGTAGCCGCCGCTCTCGCCGACGGCCTTGACGACCAGCTTGTCGAGGTTCTGCAGGACGTGCTGGCGGGCTTTGGGGTCGGTGAGGAGGAAGGTTTTGACGTTGGGGAGGATGGGATCTTCGCCGAGGTAGTAGTGGATGATGTCGGGAACGTAGGCGTAGAGTGCCTTGTCGTCGGCGACGCCGGTGCCGAATGCGTTGGCCAGGGTGACGTTGCCGGCGCGGTAGGCGTTGAAGAGGCCACTGACACCGAGGATAGAGTCGGAACGGAAGGCCATGGGGTCGATGAAGTCGTCGTCGACGCGGCGGTAGATGACGTCGACGCGGCGCAGGCCGCTGGTGGTGCGCATGTAGATGACGTTGTCGTGGGTGACGAGGTCGCGGCCTTCCACCAGTTCGATCCCCATCTGGCGGGCGAGGTATGCATGCTCGAAGTAGGCGGAGTTGAAGACGCCGGGCGAGAGCAGGACGATGTTGGGTTCGGGACGCCCCTCGGGTGCGAGCGAACGCAGGGTGCCGAGCAGGAGCTGGGTGTACTGCTCGATGGGGCGAACGTTGTAGCTGCGGAAGAGCTGGGGAAAGATGCGCTTCATAACGCGCCGGTTGGTGAGCATGTAGCTGACGCCGGAGGGGACGCGGAGGTTGTCTTCGAGGACGACGAACTCGCCATCCTGCATGCGGATGAGGTCTGTGCCGCAGACCGCGACATAGACATTGCGCGGGACCTGAAGGCCGACCATCTGGCGGCGGAAGTGCTTACAGCTATAGACGACCTCGCGAGGAACGACGCCGTCCTTGAGGATGCGGCCCTCGTTGTAGATGTCCTTGAGGAAGAGGTTGAGGGCGGTGATGCGCTGGGTGAGGCCGCGCTCGACGGTGGCCCACTCGGAGGCGGTGATGATGCGCGGGACAGGGTCGTAGGGGAAGATGCGCTCGGTGCCCTCGTCGCGGCCGTAGACGGTGAAGGTGATGCCCTGGTTGAGGAAGCTGAGGTCGGCGGCCTGCTTGCGGCGGCGCAGTTCCTCGGTGGGCAGCGAGGAGAAGTGCTCCAGCAACGGCTCGTAGTGGGGGTGGAGCTCGCCAGGGCCGGAGAACATCTCGTCGTAGGCGTGGTCCAGCAGATAGTCCTTCAGTGCCGCGCGCTCGAAGTGTGTGGTTTGGGCTGGGAGCATGGGAACTTAGAGTATAGCGGGAGATGGGCGGCGCCACAAAGACGGGGAAAGGGCGGAGGTGGGAGAGCCAGCACCTCGAACGAAATGCGGGGATTCTTCCTGCCCCTGCCAGCAAGCTGGCTGGGGACCCCTTCGCTGCGCTCAGAATGACAAACGAGAAGACACATACAGGGGTCCTTCGCTTCGCTCAGGATGACGGCGCAAAACAAGCAACCACAGGTCCTTCGACTGCGTTTGACGCTGACGCGCCAAACTCGCTCAGGATGACAGATTTGTGTTGGAGTCAACGAAAGCGGTCGTTTACTACCGAAAGCGATACCCCACCCCGCGGCGGTGAGACTGCCACGAGGATGGGGTACCCAAAATCCAGTTCAGGGAGCGGATCAGAAGCCCTGGTCGGGGCGGAAGGCGGTGACGTGGTCGCCGACGAAGGTGACGGCCTGGGGCTTGCCGAGATTGTCGAAGACCACCATACGATTGCCGTAGTCCTGGCTGGTGCTTTGGGAGACCTGGCCGAGGGAGAGCGAGACCTGACGCTCGTTCATACCAAGAACGACCTGGTGGGCATCGATGGCCTGCCAGATCTTCGGGCTCCAGTAGTTGAAGAGCTGGTGGGGGTCGTCGTAGAAGAAGATGTCGTCGGACATGAAGGTGTAGTCGCTGCCCTGCCGGTAGCCAACGGGCACGGCGTAGAGCTTTGCGGAACCGGGCAGCGTGAAGGCGAGGAGTACATGCCTGTCTCCACCGGGAATGCGGAAGGTGGCGGACTTGGGCGCGACCTGCTCGAAGGCGTCCTTGATGGCGAGGGGTTGGGCGCCGAGAAGGGTGCCGGCGGAGTGGGCGTAGTCCGCGCGGTGACCTGAGGTGGGGTAGTAGTCGAGCTGGCCTCCGGCGGAGACCCAGATGGTTTTGCCAATGAGCTGCTTCTCGTCGGCGAGGGACGAGGGGCGCTGCTTCTTGAGGAAGACGAGCTCGTCGGGGTCCACCTTGGCGGATTCCTGCGGAGCGGGTCCGGCATCGTTGCGCTCGTGGTAGATGAGCGCCACGCGGACGGCGAGCACCAACAGCAAAGCTACGGTTATGGCGATCGCCACCTTCTTGCCTGCATTCATGCTTACGTCTCCTTCTCCTCAATATAGTTCAGAGAGAACGGGATTTTAGTCCAAGGGTTTGCTGACGCCCTGTTGCTGATTCGACTTCATCAGGGATTCAGCGGAGAGAGCATCGGCCTTGCGGAGGACGGGAAAGAGCCCGCAGGCCAGACCGGTGACGAGGATCGCTCCGATGCCTCCCACGACCACGGAAGGGACCGCTCCCCACCACTGCGCGGTCTGGCCGCTCTCATATCCGCCAAGCTCATTGGACGCTCCGACAAAGATGCCATTGACGGCGCTGACGCGACCGCGCAACCAGGGCGGGGTCGCCAGTTGCAGCATACTTGCGCGGATGACGACGCTGACCATGTCGCTTGCGCCCACAATGACCAGGGCAAGCAGGCTGAGCCAAATTGCATGGGAGAGGCCGAAGACCACGGTTGCCGCGCCGTATAAGCCGACGCAGACGAGCATGAGCTTGCCGGAGTTGTGCCGGATGGGCCTGAACGTCAAAGCCAGGGAGACCACCAGGGCGCCGAGGGCGGGCATGGCGCGCAGCAACCCCAGCGCGCGGGGCCCTGCGTGCAGAATGTCAACGGCAAAGATCGGCAACAGCGCCGTGGCGCCGCCCAGCAGGACGGCAAAGAGGTCCACGGAGAACGACCCAAGGAGGAGCTTGGTATGCCACACATACTTGAAGCCTGCCAGCATGGTCTCCAGATTGAAGGCGTTCTTGACCATACGCACTGGTCTGGTACGCATCATGCCGATCAGGGTGAGGAAGGCCAGGAGGGTGATCAGAGTGAAGGCGTACACGGCGGCCCCGCCGTCCCAGCGCGCCATAGATCCGGGCAGGCTTAGGGTAAACAGCAGGCCACCCACCGCAGGCCCCGCGATGTTGGCGACCTGAAAGACGATGGAGCCCCAGGTGATCGCATTGACGAAGTGGTTGCCGGGCACGAGGCTGGGCAAGAAGGCCGCAGAGGCGGGACCGCTGAATGCGCGTCCCAGACCAACGCCGAAGAGGACGGCGTAGATGGGCCATACGTGGCCGTTGGGATGCAGCGCAAAGCGCAGGAGCGCGAGGGTACACAAGGCCTGGATCGAATAGCAGGCGAGGATGACGGCGCGGCGGTCGTAGCGGTCGGCCACGTGGCCGGCGGCGAGCATGAAGAACAATCCGGGAGCGAAGATAGTCAGCCCGGTGAGGCCGAGATAGAGCGGTGAATGGGTGATCTGATAGACCTGCCAGGCCACCGCGATGGACTGCGCCTCGGCGCCCAGGATGACCAGCAGACGCGCGGTCTGATAGAGGCGGAAGTCGCGCGAGAGAAACGCACTGCCGGCGCTGATCCGGCTACAATCTGCCTCTACGTCGTTTCCGCCCTCTGCCATATATTTCCACGGTTTCATATTTTAGACGGGGCAGAGGTGGGAGAAGCCGCGAGCAGTTGCAAAACAAGTGCGTTGCGCGGCTTGTTTGTGAGGGAGTGGAGCTAGCGACCGAGGTATTGCTTATACTGGGTTTCGACGATTGAGTGCCGACGGTCAAGGCAGACGATAGGCTTCAATCCTGTTGCCGTCCCGCAGCAGAAGAAGCCATGTCTGACCACCTGCATTCGCCAGAACTGCTGGGTAGGGTGTCAGATTGTGCGGCAAAGGAACTTTCAACGCTTGTTTGCCTTCGGGAACGCTCAGCACCCGTAGGTCCCTGCTGCTTGTGGTCATAAAGAAGCTGTCCATAAAATCGTGCCCGGTACGGCACTCATATAACTCAAGATCCATCGACGGACTTACGTCGGCAGGTATGCAGGTCGGCCCAGCGAGTCGCGCGTATGTACTATCGAGTAGTGCGTAAGGAGAGTACAGCGGGGAATGGCCTGGAAGGGCTTCCACATTGGCGACCTGCGCCAGCCCGACCAATTCGGCACATCCCTCGCCGACCTTGCTAGTTCTCCATCCTTGGTGGTCGCCATCAACCCGATCATCTAAAAATCGTTCGTAGGTGCAAGCTACTGTGGGCTTAAGATCCGGTAGGCTCAACGCCGCAGCTTGATAGGTATCTGTTATGGCCACATGCACCGATAGTTTTATCGGCATTTTTGTCTGAGGCACTGTTGTCTCTTTGATCTGCACGTCTGAGATGAGTGGACCGGCCGGCGAAAACGACCACGAACTCCTCCCCCCAAGCAATGGTTCGTTTGTCGTGCTCTGCGAGATGATGGTGAAGCTGCGGAGGTCGACCAGAACGATTTCAGCAGAAAGGCTCTCCGGTCTTGAGAAATCAGCAGTAAAGTTCTTTAAGCGAATGATGGCATAGGTGCCTGACGGGTCGACCATCAGATCTTCCAAGTGCTGTTTGCCTATTCTTGGAGACTCACCGACAAAGGAGAGGCTTTCTTCCTTCGGGCTACTCGTATCCCATGCCGTAATCCGCTCGATGAGCCATTTGCCGTTCTGCTGAGGGACGAGAACCAATAGTGCCTGATTTGGCAATCGTTGAAGCAGGGTGAATTCAAGATACGAGGAACGAGTCTCCTTCACGGCGTGAAGTATGTAAATCGTCGTGGGGGTTGGCTTCTGCGCAACTACACGGCACACGAGTAGAGATAGAGGAATCAGGTAAAGCAGTCGCCGTAACATTGCGTGATGTTATCTCCTGTTGCGTGCAGTCACAAGCTGAACTAGCGACCGAGGTATTGCTTGTACTGGGATTCTTCGACGCCGGTGCTGAGGGCGAGGGTGAGCTTGGCCTGGTTGAACTGGAACTCGGTGGCGACGAGGCGGCTTTGCGCGGCGGCGAGGGTGGCCTGGGCCTCGACCACGGGGAGATTGTCTGCAACGCCGGCGGCGAAGCGGTCGCGAGTGTCGGAGAGTGCCTGGGCGGCCAGATCGACGTTGCTGCGCGCGACCTTGACCAGTGCGGCGGAGGAATCGACGTCGAGGCGGCTGGAGCGAATCTGGGCGTCGATGGTGACCTTGAGCGAGTCGATCTGGCGTTGGAGGGAGATCAGTTGTGCGGCGGCCACCTGGCTCTCGCCACGGAAACGGCCCTCCTCGAAGAGGGGAATCCTGAGCGTTCCCTGGGCGGTAAAGACGCCGTGGTAGTTGCCCTGGGTGACGCCGATGACACCGTAGTCGCCGTTGAAGGAGAGCGAGGGGAGACGTTCGTACCTGACTGCCTTCTGGGAGCGCTGGGCGACTTCGAGCTGCGCTTGCAGGCCGAGCAGGTCCTTGCGCCGCTGATAGGCGAGGGCCTTGGCCTGGTCGAGCGGCAACTCGGCCAGCTCGGCGAAGGGCACCGCGTCGGTGAGGGTCAGCTCCTGCTCGGCGGGCAGGCCGATGAGGCGGTTGAGCGCGATCTTATCCTTGGCGAAGGTGTTCTGCGCGCGCAGCAGGGTCTGCTGTTCGGACTGTAGTTGGACCCGTGCGCGCAGCACATCAAGGTTGGCACTGACGCCTGCATCGTGGGCGAGGGTAGCTTGTCGAAGCACTTCCTGATCGGCGATGACGAGCGCCTGGGCGTTGGCGATCTGCGCCTGATCTGCCAGCGCCGCAAGATATTGGGTGGCGACCGCATCGACCACTTGCCCGCGCGCATTGAGCAGATTCATGGCGACGACGGTGTCTGCCTTTTTGGCTGCCAAGTAGAGATAGATGTCCGGCAGATTGAAGAGAATCTGGTCGGCGCTGAGCTGCGCGCTGGTGGTATCGACCTTGACGATCTCGTGGGCGGCGCCGGGCGCGAAACCGAGGGCCACCAGCGACGAGGGCTTGAAGCCAAGTGCTGCCAGATTGATTTCCAGGGCATTGGAGTAGGCGGTGGCGCGCATATTGGGCAGAAGGTCAAAGTAAGCGCCGAGGATCTGCCCGCGGACGGATTGTTCGGTCTGGGCGGCAAGCAGTATCTGCAGGTTGCGCTGGAGTCCGCGACCGACGGCGTCGTCAAGGGAGAGCAGAAGGACGCCCGGCGTAGCCTGCTGCACGGGATAGCGAGCCCCTGGCGTGACCACTGACTGACGCACGGCGAACTGCCGGGTGAGGCTATGGCCTGTGAAGGCAGGATCGACGAGCGGCTGACCGGTGGCGGGTTGTAAGGATGGGGCCGGCAGCGCGGCCAGGAGTGCACTGGGAGCCATGGGAAGGGGTGTATTCTGCTGTGCCAGCAGCAGGACACCGGGTGCGGCAAGCGCCAGCAGCATTCCGCACACAACCAGCTTGCGCCACTGCATCCGCGCTGATTCCACTAAAGCACTCGACTGCAAAAGATTTGCCACGGCCTCTATAAGTTTAGAGCGTTTGGGCACCTTGTGGGAACCGTACTCGCCCCTGGTACACAGCGATTATTGATTGTGCAGGGACTATCGCTGGTATATGCTCGCGATGCTTGCAGGTAAATTTCCACGATGAGGATACAGCCTTGGCACTTTTCGCCGCTTTTCGGTTTATTTACGTTCTAGCGTTTGCTGTCTTCTGGATCTTCCTGATCTGGGTGCTATGGAAGATTGTTCAATGCCTGAAGTGCGCCGCCACCAGCCTGAAGGAGATTGCGGAGAGCCTGAAGAGCAAGGGCTGAAGGCGAATTCATAGCGTCGCCGCTGCCCGGATGCACTGCGAAGATCAGCGAATCTGCACCAGTCCCGGATCGGCCCCAGAGCTGGCGCCGTGCGCGCCGCCGGGAGTTACATGCGAGATTTGCGGCGCGCGCCAGTGGTCGATGTAGCTGACCTGATGGACGCAACTAATGGTGCAGTTGGGCGCGCAGCTTTTCTCCGCAAGGAACTCTCGACGCAGGTCCGCCCTGGTGTACTGGGCCAGCGGAACGCCGGGGTATCCGCGCTGCTGAGAGCAGTAGTGCACCAGGCCGAACTCGCAGATATAGAGATAACGGCCACCGGCGCGGCATCGCCAGTCGTTTGGCTGGCCGTTGGCGATGGCCTCCTGAAAATGGTTGAAGCGTGAGTAATTGCGCCGGGTGAGGCGGCGCACTTTGTCCCACACTGTACGCTCCGCGTCGCCCAGCGGCTTCAATTGCCCACTGCCATCGTGAATGATGCCGATGGTGGAGGAAAATCCCAGCGCCAGCGCTCGTTCGCTGACCGTAAGCGCGTCGGTTGGATTGGCGATGCCGCCACCTACCACGGAGTTGATATTGACGTGGAAGTCGGCGTGATCGGACAACATGCGCAGCTTGGCGTCGAGGACCTTGAGACTCTTCTTGGACACTTCGTCGGGCATGACGTTGTCGATGGAGAGCTGCATGTGGTCCAGACCGGCACGGTTGAGGCGCGCGATGCGGTCGGGCATCAGAAGATAGCCGTTGGTGATCATACCGGCGATGGCACCGGTGCGGCGGATGCGCGCGATGATGCGGTCGAGCTCGGGATGCAGTAGCGGTTCGCCACCGGAGATGGTGATAACAGAGGTGCCGAGGCGTCCCAGCTCGTCGATGCGCCGGAGCATTTCTTCTATAGGCACGGGGTCCGAAACGTCGTCGAACTCGTTGCAGTAGGTGCAGGCGAGGTTGCAGCGGCGCATGGGGACGATATGCGCCATGTAGGGATGGCCGGTGTCGAGGAGTGCGGACGCGATGGATCCCAGCTCGCGCATCTTGCGCGTTGCAGCCTTCCAGCGGCGGAGCGCTGTCATGGGACGTTGCGGTGCTGTATTCTGCCGGGCCATCAATGATAGATTCCTTGCTTGCTCGCTAGATTCATTGAATCACACCGCGAAGCGGAGAGCGACTCCGCGAGGATGCGTAATGGGGATGGGCAGGGAAGTGCCGGCATTGCAGTCCCATGTGAGGCAGCGGATGCAGTAGCATGGCAGACGAGGGGCCCATAGCTCAATTGGTTAGAGCAGCGGACTCATAATCCGTTGGTTCAAGGTTCAAGTCCTTGTGGGCCCACCAAAACAGTTCGAACGAAACCGTGCCTCAGCGGCTAAAGAGTATTTCAAACATGGCGCTTTACGGCACGGGTGAACCCGTGCCCCTTAAGCAAGACAGGCAATCAGCCGTGGCAAAGGCGATCGCCGATGGTACAGCGAAACAATGGCTAAGAGTTCTCTGCGATGATCTCGGTGCTGATCCTAACGAAGAACGAGGAGCTCGATCTGCCTGGCGCGCTGGCCTCGGTTGCGTGGTCGGACGATGTGCATGTGTTCGACTCGCAGTCGACGGACGCGACGGTGGAGATTGCGCGTGCGGCGGGGGCGCAGGTACACACCCGCGCGTTCGACGACTACGCGACGCATCGCAATGCGGCGCTTAAGCTGGCGTTCAAGCATTCCTGGGTCTTTCTGCTGGACGCCGATGAACGGCCCACGGCGGAGTTGTGCGCAGAGATGCAGCGTGTGGTGGGCGAGGCAGATGCGAAGGCAGATACGAATACGGGGGGATTTCGCCTGCGGCGGCGCGATTATCTGTTCGGCAGATGGCTGAAGCACGCGCAGCTTACTCCGTTCTACATTCGGCTGGTGCGGCCGGAGCGTGCGCGGTATACGCGTGCGATCAACGAGGTGCTGGAGGTGGATGGGAGGATTGCGGAGCTGACGCATCCTCTGGATCACTTCCCATTTTCGAAGGGGTTTTCCGTTTGGATTGCGAAGCACAATACCTACTCGACGATGGAGGCGGAGCTGATCGTTCGCCAACAGGTGCTACAGAATCCGAGCCTGCGGATTGCGATTTGGGATAAGGACTTCCACACACGGCGGCTGCACCAGAAGGCGATCTTCTACCGGATGCCGGGAAGGCCGCTGATCAAGTGGCTGTACATGATGTTTGTGCGCGGAGCGGTGCTGGACGGCACGGCGGGAGTGACCTACGCAACGCTGCAGGCGTTCTATGAGTTCATGATTGTGCTGAAGACGAAGGAGCTGCGGCGGGGCGGGGCGTAGGCCATTTAAGTTGCGTCACCACTCTTTTGCGGCGGTGTCTGGGGTGAGGTGGGTTGAGGCGGCGGGGGCCTTCCAGCGCAGGACGGGCTTGCGCGCGGCGGCGGTTTCGTCCAGACGGCGTAGTCGCGTGGTGTGGGGGGCAGAGCGCACAAATTCGGGATTCTCGGCGGCCTCGCGCGCGATTTGCTGCAGCGCGTCGATGAGCAGATCGAGCTCTTCGCGGCTCTCGCTCTCGGTTGGCTCGATCATCATGGCGCCGTGCACGATC
>DATKGA010000059.1:0-22535 GCA_035510935.1 Acidobacteriaceae bacterium | reverse complement strand
GAAGGGGGGGGGGATCTCGTATCAGTTGCGAGCGTACGAAGTCGACCCCTCAGACCTCACGGCAATTTCTGTAGCCCGCAAGATCGGCCTTCCCATTGAGCAAGTTTTCAAAACGCTCTTGACTCGCTCCATCACCGGCATGGGCGCACGCGATAAGGACTATTTCTTCGCCGTTATCCCAGGTGACTCTGAACTCGATCTGAAAAAGCTCGCCCAGGCGGCACGCGTGAAGAAGGTTGAACTGGCAGCGCTCAAGGATGTCGAGCCGCTCACGGGTTACGTTCGCGGAGGCGTAACTGTGATGGGCGCGCGCACCGGCTTTCCAGCCTATGCCGACGAGACCATTGAGTTGCACGACCTTATCTCCGTCTCCGCCGGTCAGCGCGGACTCCAATTACTGCTCGCACCGGCCGACTATCTCCGCGCCACCGGCGCAATCCTGGCCGACCTCACCAAGTCCACATCCGTCGCACCCGGCGCAGAGGCACATGCATGAGCTACCTCGGCCACGTGCTCACCCATCTGCGCAAGGACCTGCAACTGGAGTGGCGTTCCCGCGACTCGATCAACGGGATGTTGTTCTTCTCGCTGCTGGTGGTCGTCGTCTTCTCTCTTGCCTTCGATCCCACCGCCGCCATGTCACGCCAGATCGCCGGCGGCATCCTGTGGGTGGCGCTTCTCTTCGCCTCGATCACGGCCCTCAACCAGGCCTGGACGCGCGAGCAGCGCAACCGCGTGCTGGACGCGCAGCGAATGTCCCCTGCCCCGCCCTCGGCGCTATTCCTCGGCAAGGCGATCGCCAACCTGCTCTTCGTGGCCCTGGTCGAGGCGGTGCTCGCCCCGCTGTTCATTGTCTTCTACAACCTGCATGCACTTGGGCAGGGATGGCTATTCCTTGTAGTCATGCCGCTGGGAACCTGGGCGCTGGTGTGCAACGGCACCTTCTTCGCCGCGCTCGGCCTGCGCACGCGCAACCGCGAACTGCTGCTCCCGCTCATCCTCTTCCCTATCTCCATCCCCGCGCTGCTGGGCATGATGCAGGCCACCACCGCCATCCTGACCGGCGAGTTCGAGCCCGGCCTGTGGATTCGCCTTCTGATTGCCTACAACATCGCCTTCACCACGGTCTGCCTGCTGCTGTTCGAGACCGTTCTGAGTGCGGAATGACCTCCCGGTCCAATGGCCGCATCTGGAAAGTGGGTGACGCCCGTCACAATCCTCTGTCCCAAAATTCCCGCCTTAGCGGTAAACTGAGAACACTGTGAAGCGCTCTCGCATCCTCGGTCTGGTTGGCATCGTTTGGCTCCTCGCGTCGCTGGGCGTCATCGCCTACGCCACCCGGCTTGGGCTGATCCTCGCGCCGGTCGACGCGCTCCAGGGCAACATCTTCCGCATCATCTACTACCACGTCCCCACGTCGATGCTCAGTCTGCTGTTCCCCTACGTGAACCTGGTGGCGTCGCTCTTCTATCTCTACTGGCGGCAGCGTGACCCGCTGAAGGCGCTCACCGCGGACGCCGTGGCCATCTCGTCGGCGGAAGTAACCGTTGTCTACGCCACCATTTGCCTCTGGACAGGGATGCTCTGGGGCCGTGTAGCGTGGGGCATCTGGTGGACCTGGGACGCGCGCCTCACCAGCATGCTGCTGCTGTGGCTGCTCTACGTCAGCTATCTGATGCTGCGAAGACTCTCATCGACAGGCCAGACGCATACGCTGGCGGCTGTCCTCTCTGTCTTCGCCGGTATCGATGTGCCCATCGTTTATATGTCGATCCGGTGGTGGCGCACCCAGCACCCCGCGCCTGTCTTCGGCGGCGGCGGCGATTCGGGTCTCGACCCGTCCATGAGACCAGCGTTCTGGTTCAACGTGCTCGGTTGGGCGATGTGGGGCATCTTCCTGCTGGTCTTCCGCTACATGCTGGAGCGCCGGCGCCAGGAATCCGAGCAGGACGCGGCGTTGCAGGCCATTGAAGCCTCCCTGGAGATCGCGCAATGAAGCTGAGTTGGATATTCGGCCCGAGCATGGAGGCGCACCATCTTTTGTACGCCTATGTGACTGTGTGGCTGATTCAGGGTGGATACGCTGCTTGGATCGCGTTGCAATGGGCGCGCACCGGCAAGGAACTGCAATCGGACCCCGCGGATTCGTCCCAGTTCGACGAAGACTCGTAAGCGCAAAAAAAACAACGAAGCCGGGATGTTTCCCCCAACTTCGTTGTCCGAGGGTCGTTGCATCGATGCGTAGATTTCTACTTTGCGTAGAATCCCGCCTCATTGATATAGACAATGCCCGGCAAAATAAAGTTTCATGCCGGGATGGCTGGGTGGGCCGCGATGTGTGCTTGCCGTTGCGTGTCCGCCTCGCTAGACTCGCAGTGATGGCAAAGATGAATCAAGCCGGGCTGGCTGCGCTGGCCGGGTTGCTGCTGCTTCCCGTGGGCTGCCGCAGCCACTTCCCCGATGTTCCCGCTGGCTACCGCGAGTTTGCCTATGTGTCGAATGGTGCGTCGAACACAGTTTCGGTGCTCGATCTGGTGTACCTGAGGCCGGACCGTACCCTGCTGGTGGGCAGCCAGCCGACCGGCATGGCGGTGAACCCGAAGCGGAACGAAGTGTATGTGGTCAACACAGGCACGGGGTCCGTCTCTGTGATCGACACGGACCAGAACCGCGTGGTGGCCACCATTCCGGTACACAAGCAGCCTTACTTTATCGACGTGGACTCAGCGGGAGCGCGTGCCTATGTGGCCAACAGCGGATCGAACACGGTGAGCGTGATCGACCTGGAACAGCGGCGAGAAATTGGCGTGGTGGGCACCGGCGAGCAGCCAGGCCTGGCGCGCATCTCGCGCGATATGCGCACGCTGGTGGTGACCAACCGGGGCGGCGGCAGCGTCTCCATCTTCGCGGTTGAACCGTACGCGACAAAGGCGGAGGGGCTCGGCATTGCCGGCAAGCTAGAGTCAAAAACTGAGGCAAGAGAGACGCTGCCGCATCTGCGCGCGGTATTTACGGGCTGCCCGGGCGCGACCGATGCGGTGATTCTGAAGGACTCTTCGAAGGCATTTATCGCCTGCTCGGGCGGGCACCAGGTGATGGCGGTGTCGCTGGCAGCGGCGCCGGAGTCGTGGGCCGCGAAGCAGAACTCCGCTCTGCTGACCGACCACATGCTGGCGTTACTGGACGTGGGACAGACTCCGCTGCAACTGGCGTTGAAGCCGGACGACGGCGAGATCTTTTGCGCCAACTACGGCTCCGACTCCTTCAGCGAGATTGAGACCGGGACCAACGAGGTGGCGGGAACGTACACCATCGGCAGCAAGCCGGTGTATGGCGTTGTGAGTGTGGACAACGGAACACTGTGGGTGTCGAACTTCGGGGCCGACTCGATCAACCTATGGAGCATCGACGATGGCAAGGTGGCGGGTAGTGTGCGCACCGGCCACGCGCCCGACACGCTGGCATTCTCAGCCGACGAACACCTGCTGCTCTCCGCCGACGCGCGCTCCGGCGAGGTGACGGTGATGCGCACCGCGCCCACTCCGGGGCTGTTCACGATCCTGCCGGTCGGCAGTTCACCCACCGACATTGTGGTGAAGGCGATGCAGGAAAAATTCTGAGCTAGATTGTGTGCGCCTAATGCCCACTTATCGCGATAGAACTGCGATGAATGGGGTACCCAGCGATCGTGACGAGAGCTAAACTGGCAGGCCAGGGTTATTGCTGCCTTGCTAATACCAGGGTGATATCGTCGGGCTGCTCGGCGGCGCCGATCCAGGCATCGAGCGCGAGCAGAACCTGGTTGGAGATCACCGAGAGCGGCTGGTCGCGGTAGAGTGCGACGATCTCCAGCAGGCGCGCTTCGCCGAACTCGCCGAAGTCGTTCTCCGGCTCGGTGATGCCGTCGGAGTAGGCCACCAGAATGTCTCCGGAGTTCATGCGGAAGCGGTCTTCCTCATAGCGCATGCCGTCCATCAGGCCGACGACGGTGCCTCCGCGATCGAGACGGCGAACCACCCTGCCCTCGCGGTTGACGATGAACGGCGGCAGATGGCCTGCATTGGAGTAGGTGAGCTGCGCGGAGTCCGCGTCGTAGTGGGCAAGAAAGAGGGTGGCGTACTTCTCCGGCTGGGTGCTTCGGTAGACGTGTCGGTTGAGCAGGGAGAGGATGCGTCCGGGCGATTCGAAGAGCTTGCCGCTGTCTCCTGCAAGGTCTTCGCGGCTGGCCGTGAGGGCTGCGATGGCGCTCTGGCTGTAGATCAGGTCCTCGCTGGCGAGACGGTAGGCGCGGACGGCGGAGTGCAGGGTGGCCATGAGCAGGGCTGCGGAGATGCCCTTGCCGCTGATGTCGCCGAGGGCGATGCCGACGCCGGACTCCGCGCCGCGCGAGCCGTCGGGATTGTCGGGGTGACGGAAGATGAGGAAGTCGTAGTAGTCGCCGGAGACGGAGCGTGCCGGGCGGCAGATACCATGCAACTGAAGCGCAGGCAGGTCGTGTACCTTGTGGGGGAAGAGGTTGGCCTGCACCTCCTGGGCGATGGTGAGTTCGTTCTGCATGCGCTCTTTTTCCTGCTGTTCGACCAGCAGCCGTTCGAGCGATCCGGTCATGCGGTTGAACGAGCGGGCCAGTTCGCCGAGCTGGTCGCGCTTGACCGCCGGTGCGGTGGCGATGCGATGCACAAAGTCTCCGCGATCGACGCGCTGCGTGGCCGCATAGAGTTCTTCAACCGAGGTGGTGATGTTGCGGCTGAGACGCATTGCAGCCCACAGTGCGAGCGCCTCGATCAAAACGAAGAGGATGCATAGACCCACCAGTCCGTAGCGGATATAGCTGGTGACGATGCCCCCGAGCGAACTACCGAAGAGCTGGCTGTAGAGCACGGACGGGCGGGAGTACACCCGGATGGGAACATTATCGGGAAGGCCTGTCTCCCAGTTGCGAATCTCCATGGTGGAGAGGAACGGGACCTCGAAGTCGCAGAAGTTGACGGCCGCTGGCTCCTCACCGCCAAAAACGGAGGTGCGTTGCAGGTCGTTGTCGAGGGAGCGGGGACCGCTGGCTGACGCGCCGGAGGGTGGAGGCAAGGAGGAGGAGGCGGGATTTGACTGCGGACCGCCGGTCATCAAGCCATAGAGACCCACTCGCCCCAGCTTCTCGGCCACCACGTCCATCAGCGCGCTGTCGACCGGAAGACTTGTAATGACAGTGAGTAACCCTCTGCCCTCGATGTGGCGCTGATCGATGGCGACGAGATAGAGGTCCTGGCCGTCAAGCACGAGTCTGCGAAACTGGTTGCCTTGCAGGTCCGCGGCCCAGGGCGGGAGACCGAGCGGCATCGCCGGCTGGCCCGAGGCGCTCTCCGGCGCGGTGCCTGTCTGAAGAACGGCGGAGTTGGTTTGCCGCGCTGAGTTGGCTTGAGCGCTGGTAGCGGCAGGCGGCGCGAAAAACTGCGGTGGAGTGTAAGGCGCTCCGTTCAGATAGAGCGAGGTGTGCGTGTGCAGGCGAACGAGCAACGGATCGGGAGCAGTCTCGCCCAACGCCTCTGTCTGGTTGGTGGTCTGGGAAGCCGCCAGCGCCGCAGCATCGGATGCGGTCTGCGCAGCGTTCTCGCTTGCGCGTACGGAGCGCTGTGCGGCGGATCGCGCAACACCCCCGGGAGCGCCAGGAGCATTGGTGCGGAACCTTCGCCTCGGCGACCCTGGCGCTCCCAGCGGAGGCTGGCCCACCGGCTGCGCGGCGCGGTCGCGCAGTCTGCTCGACTCACGCGATGCTCGGGAGGAGCTGGTCACGCCTAGCTCTTCCAACTGCTGGCGCACGCGAGTGTCTGCCAGGTGGATGGAGAATTGTCCCGCCGCGATGTAGGCCGAGATCGCCGCAAAGGTGACAAACAGAACCACCGGCGCAAGTCCGATCAAAATGTAGGTGAGGATAAGCTTGTTGCGCAGACTCCACAGCAGATGTCGGTGTATCAAACGCCAGGCCAGCGGGACAGTCAGGCAGATGAGCGCCAGCCCAACCAAAAGCTGCATTCCGCCAAGCAGAGCTCCGCCGCCGCTGGGCGCAAGACGCAGCAGCCAGAGCAGGCCAAAGCCGAGAGCGAGCCAGAAGACCGCACCAGCGACTCCGGTCGGAGGACTACGGCGCCACCAGGGAGCGGTGCGCATTGCGGAAGCTGAATGCCCCTGCGGAGCGCCGTATCGATTCGTCTTCTGCATGGGCCTCATTCTAGAGTTTTTTACAGTACATGTGATGTCGGAGAACTCGTGGGAGGCGGTTTTCTTTTAGAGAAAACCACGTGGGCTTCATTCACCTTGCTCTATACCTACTGTAAAAATGCTCACTGCGCCGATGGAGCGTCCTGTTGCTTGGGTTGGGTGAGTTCTTCCTGGCGCGCCACGGAGAGAGCATAACGCGTAGCGGAAAAATGTGCTCCGGCAAGCAGCAGCAGTCCTGACAGAAAGGCCCACATCATCAGCCCAACCGAGACGCGGAATGGCCCATAGACAGAATCGAAATCGAGACGCGGAAGTGCCATGACATAGAGGTATTTGGCGCCCTCCCAAAGCACTCCGATGACAACGGCGGTGGGCAGCACGGCGCGTGCGGGAACCTTGCGGTTGGGCAGAATCCAATAGATGAGGAAAAAGATCAGGATGCTGACTACGACCGCGAGAGTCCTTAGCGTCAAGCCATTGAGGAACGCGTATACGAAGTTGTCGATGTGACCGAAAAAGACCCACGCCAGCAGCGACTCCTGGCCCGCGGTGAGTGCGACGGAAGTCATGGCCAGCACTCCGACCGCAAAGGCGAGGCCGAGCGAGACGGCCTGGTTGTGCAGATAGGAGCGGTTCTCGCGTACTCCCCAGACCTTGTTGAGCGCAACTTCCAGCGGCAGAAAGACACCGGTGGAGCTGATCAGCAGCATGACTATGGAATAGACCTGCGTGCTTTTGTGCGGGTGCGCCAACAGCAACTCCATGTTGTGCATGATGAAGTACTGGTTTGACGGAAGAAAGGTATACATCATCTTCCATACCACCGGCTCCATCGAGTGCGAAAGAAAGATATGGCGGGAGAGGGTGAGCAGCATGACGATGAAGGGAAAGAGCGAGAGGATGATGTTGGCCGCGACGCTGAACGCATAGGTATGCACCTCGGTCTGCGTCATGTATTTGGCAAGCGCGACAGCCTGAGGCCATAGGCCCTCGCGGCGGACGACGGGGCGTACCTGCGCTATGGGAACTTCGCTGGGAAACTCGAGCGGGGCTTGCATGGGATCGCCTGGAACCATTCGTTATTAGGCTAGCAGACGGGCACGGGCCCACTGCGCCGCATCGGCCAGCACAGGGTCGTCGCCCGCGGCCCAGGCTTCAAGTTGGGGCAGAAAGCGCGCCTCCCCGCTGTTACCCATAGCAATGGCGACGTTGCGTAGCAAGCGCTTGCGGCCAGTGCGCTCCAGCGGCGACCCTTTGAAGAGTCGCTTGAACTGGGGCGTATCCATCGCGGCCAACCAGTCGAGCGAAGGATTAATCAGCTCGGGACGCGGCTGTAGATATGGTTGATTTAATTCAGGCCCATTCCGCATCGAACGCGGAAGGAATGGGGCACCCGGCGTCTCTGGCTGCTCGAACGGGACGGCCGTGAGTTCTTTGTCTGCGAGGAAAGCCTTGCAGTTCCATGGGCAGACGTCCTGGCATATGTCGCAGCCGAAGACGTGACGGCCCATCGCGGCGCGCAGGCCGGGGTCGATTGCTCCCTTCTTCTCGATGGTCAGGTAGGCGATGCAGCGTGAGGCATCCATCGTTCGTGGAGCATCCTGCGACTTCGATCCGAGCAGCGCGCCAGTGGGGCATGCGTCGATGCAGCGAGTGCAGGAACCGCAGCGGTCTGGAGCATAAATGGACACAATAGGTTTATGCCTATCTTCTTCTATAGCTGTATTTACAGTTGTATTAAAATGTGTTTCTAGAGGTTTGCTAGATGTAGATGCGGAGTGTGCGTTGCTCATCGTTTCCCTGACTTTCTCCATAGAAAGCGATGTGATGATGACGCCGAGCAGGAGCCATGAACCTAACTGCTGGTTGAGGAGGCAGGTGTTCTTGCCGATCCAGCCGATGCCCGCTTCGGCGGCCAGGGAGCGTTCCACGAGCGGGCCGGTGTCCACATAGCAGCGGGTGGTGCAGGTGGCGCGCAGAATCAGCCCTGACTCAATCTCGCGCAGGCGAGTGAGCAATTCGTCGTGATAATCCGTTGGAGCGCATATGCCATCTTCGAGCGCGCGGCCAGTCCACGCGTAGCGTGCGATCCAGCCCGATCCCGCAGGGGCAGGGTCGATGGAGAGTGGTGTTGCGGAACGCGGCAACGAATCATCGTCGTGATTTGACGCTGTGGCAAAGTTGTAATTCACTGCGCAGGCGATGACGGTGCGTGCCCACGGCACTGCGATGTTCAGGTTGCCGCGGACTAAGATACCCTGCTGGTCGCGACGCTTGAGATACTCCATCTCGCCGGCGTGGCCCGCGTCGATCCATGCAGCGTAGCGAGCTGAATTCTGCGCAGCGGCGGGGTCGTCCAGCCCGTGAACCTCGGCGACGCCAACGACGTCGAAGCCCACCGCGCGGGCGGACTGGTCGAGCCAGTGTCGTAGCTCCGGGTTCCACTGATTACTTTGCATCGTTCTTATGCATTCGCTGTGGCCGTTCCGTTAGTTCCAAGGGTGGAGCATGTTCACAGTAGCTGTAGAGTGAGGCAAACGAGGTCTGCATGGTCTTCTCTTAAAGAGAACCACACTGCACACTCTTTCCGACACCACCGTAACAGTGAAAATGCTCTAAATCGCCTACAATCGAAGGAGATGGACAATTCTTCTTCTTACCCTTCAGAAAACATATGTCATGAAAGTGCGAACGACTCGAAACTAGCGAAGACCAGAGTGAAGCGGCCGGAGAACACGGCTTCGCAAATTGACGCAGTGCTCTTTGACTACGGGCAGGTACTCTCCGGGCCTCCCAACCCGGAGGCGTGGGACAAGCTGCGCAAGGTGAGCGGGCTGGACGAGGAGCAACTGCAAACTTCGTACTGGAAGTTCCGCCACGACTACGACCGTGGGGCGCTGAACGGTAAGACTTACTGGGAGACGGTTGCAGCGGACGCGGGAGTTCGTTTCGACGAGGTGCAGATGGCTGCGCTAAGATCGGTGGACATCGACGTGTGGACCGATCTCAATCAGCCCATGGTGGAGTGGGCTGGACAATTGCAGCGGGCGGGGGTGCGCACCGGAATTCTATCGAATATCGGTGACGCGATAGGCGAGGGAGTGGTGGCGCGACTGCCTTGGCTAACTGGATTCGATACCTGCGTTTGGTCTCACGCGATGCTGACGGCGAAGCCCGACCCGGCGATCTACATCCAGACCGCGGAGGCGTTGAAGACGGCAGCGGGCAACATTCTGTTTATCGACGACCGCGAAGAAAACATTGCCGCTGCAGCAGAGCTTGGAATGCAGGCCGTGCATTACACCACGCACATCCAATTTGAGTACACGATGCGCGATCGCGGACTGGCCTGGCTGCTGGACACAGGGCTGGACGGCCAGAGGGCGAAAGGTTGCGGTGAAGTGGAACGAGAAACTGCCGCGAAGTAACAGTACCCATTCCCGAAAAGACACGGTATAGTTGCGTCTCATTAGGTTTTCTCAGAATCGGACAACCTAATTCGTACGGTTCCATGGATATTGAGGGCAGGCTGCACTCAGGACAACACCGCAGCCAATGACCATGTTGAACTCTCTACAGACCGTCAAGCCTGCGGGTCGGACCTCGGAGAATGAGGCGATCCGGGGAAGAGCGCGCATCGTGCCGGCGGCAGTAAGACCAGGCCGTGGGTCCATTGCGCTGGCGTTGGGACTGGCCTTGGGAATGGCCTGCGGGCCGATGTCCTCCTTGAACGCGCAGCAGGCGCCCGCGACCGGCGCGCAGCAGCTTGCCTTCGCGGGACTTCGCGCGGTGCTGAATCAAGGCCAGCCATCAGGCCAGATCAACGCAGTGCAGACGAACGCAGCGGGTGATCTTTATCTGCTGATCAATCAAGGCGACGGTGTACGCGTGATCGAGACCAACTCGACTGCAAGCACTGTACTCAATTCGGCGTATTTCGGCGCAAAGTTTGACGTCGGACTGGCGATGGCACTTGACCCTGCGGGCAATGTCTACGTTACCGGAACCACGGACTCCGGCTCGCTGACGTCGACCAGTGGGGTGGCCTTCGCGAACTTCAGTGGAACGGCGACCAACTCGTTTGTGGCCAAGTTCAGCGCCAACCTCGGCAGCCCTCTCTTCGTGACCTTCTGCGGCGGCGGGTTTATGGATGCCAGCTCAATTGCAGCGACCAGCGACGCGGTCTTCATCACCGGCAGCATCTTTAGCGCGACTCTGCCGGTGACATCAGCCGGAATCATCCAGACGCCGGCGTTCGGCAGCCAGTGGAATGGATTTGTGGAGAAGTTTTCCGCGCCGGGCAGTTCCCTGCTCTACGCGACGTACCTGAGCGGCGCCAACGGCAACACCTCTCCGGCCGCCATTGTGGCGGACTCCGGCGACGATGCGTACATCGTTGGAATGACCACCGCACCGGGCTATCCCACGGTGGCGGCGCTGGTGCCGAATCTGCTGGCGACGCAGGCGCTGGGCACGACCACGGGATTTGTAACCAAGCTGACGCCGTCCGGCAACGGAATTACGTTTTCCACTTTTATTCCCGGGACGGGGATCAGTTCCCTTGCGATCGACTCGGCTGCGCAGAACCTTTTACTATCGGGCACGGTCTCACTGGGCCAGTTCCCCGTGACCAGCGTCTCCACCCCGCTGACCGCCGCTTCGTACCAGGTGCTGTTGCGAATGACGCTGGACGGCAGCGCGGTACTGGGATCCACGGTACTTGCAGCGGGAACACAATCGTTTGTGGTGGCAGGCTCGTCGGGAACGGCGTGGGTGGACGGCAGCCTGGGTCTGCCACTGCTGCCGTTGACTCCTCTCTCGACCATTGGCAATAGCTTTGCGGTGAGAGTAAACGCGGCGAACCTGGTGGACCAGACGGCCCGCTTTGGCGGCATTGCGGCATCGAACCCTGGCAACGCAAACGCGCCGGTCACGCTGAGCAGCGTGGCGATCGACGCCAGCGGCGAGGCACTCCTGGCTGGCAGCTTCGCTCCGTCTGCATCCGAGAGCCTGCTGGCGGCCGAGACCTACGAACTGCCGCTGAACAACGCGCCAACCGCGGCATTTCCATCGACGGTGCGCGGAGCGGTGTTGCCGGTCTCCGCCTGTAATGGGAGTATCTGCGCGGGCGCAGCGGCGTATCTGGCCAAGGTAACGATTCCGGTCAGCCCATCGTCGGTAACAGCTGCGCTGGCGCTCTCGGTGGACGATTCGCCCAACCTGACGCTGCGCAACCTGGGCTCGGCACAGGCAACCGGAATGCAAATCGTTGTGAGCGGATTCACCCAGGCCAACAACTGCGGCGCAACGCTCGTTGCTGGCGGCGAATGCAGCATCGCCCTGACAGGCAGCGGTCCGGGGAGCATTACGGTTTCAGCAACGAACTCCAGCACGCAGACCCAGGCTCTGCCCGCGCTGGGCTCCGGTTTGGTACAGCTTCCGGTAGTCTTTTCGCCCAAAGAACTGGACTTTGGCATTGTCAGCTCTGCCAGCGGCGCGGTGACCCGAACCATTACGGTTACAAATTTGACGCAGCAGAGCCAGACCTTTGCCTCGCAGTGGGACATTGGCACAAAGATCACGCTGCCCTACAGTTTTGTGGAGACGGCGAGCGACTGTGCACTCTCCGGTAGTAACAAGCTGCTTGCTCCGGGCGCAGTTTGCCACGTCACGGTGGGACTTACCGCGTCCAACGTTTCGAGCAACGATGGAGCAATCCAGCAGAACTGGCTGATCGGCGCCCGCGATGTGCAGATGACGGCCTACGGACAGGCCGCAGCGCTTTCGCTCTCGGCTGCGGAGATCGACTTTGGCACTCAGTTCACGGGTGGGTTGCGCAGTACACGCAGCCTGTTTCTCTCCAATAACTCGACGGCCAGCTTTACGCATAGTGCAGTCACTCTTGGCGCTGCATCGCCGTTTACGGTCACCGACAATTGCCCGTCAACACTGGAGCCGCAGACTGTCTGCCAGCTTCAGCTTGCCTACCAGAACGCGCACACTCCCGCAGCCGACGCGGAGACGTTATCGCTGGACCAGGGACTGACGGCATTAATCACGGGACGCTCTTTGCCGCAGCCCGCGGTCAACGGAGCAAGTGTCAATCCTAACCTCAGCGTCTCCACAACGTCGCTCAACTTCGCCAACGCCGTGGTGGTGACTGGCGTTTCCAGTAACACGCAAACACTTACGATTCAAAACACCGGCACAACAGTCTTCACGCTTTCACTTGTGCTCTCGGGCGACTTCAGCGACAACACCAACTGCGGTGCGACACTTGGCGGCGGCGCCTCGTGCAGTGTGGTCTTCAGCTTTGTACCGTCGCAGCCGGGAACGCGCCAGGGACTGCTGGCCGTCACTGCAGGGGCCGGGACAACTCCGGCCTACGTCACGCTCTCCGGGGTTGGCACGGGGATTCTGTCGCCCGCCAACAACGGTACGCTGAGCTTCGGCGGTGTCATCGCGGGTCAGCCGTCGGTGCAGTGGTTCAAGATCACGCAGCCGTTCACCAGCTTCGCCGTCGCCACAGCCTCCACTACGGTTGGCGCACCCTACACAACCATGATCGTCGAGGACATCGGTTATGGGCACGGCCAGCCAGCCAGCTCTGCGTTTACAACCAATGCATCGGGCACATGCCTCAACTGCTGGGTAGGACTGCAATTCACTCCGCCAACTGCAGGTCTGGAGACAGGTACGCTGACCATGAACTCGTCTGCCGCCGGCAGCCCGTATGTACTCTCGCTCACCGGCAATGGCCTGCCGCTGACCGGCCTGCTGCTGACGCCGGTTGTGCGGGACTTCGGCCCAGTGCCAATCAACAGCGCGAGTTCGGCAGAGCTATTCGCATTGACCAACCTGGTTGCGGGAGGCAGCCCGATTACGGTGGCTACACCTGCCGTATTTGGCGATTTCAGTGTCTCGAACGCGGTCAGTGGCGGCGCGGCGTGCGGAGGCGCATTGGCCTACACCGCATCCTGCTTCGTGCAGATTGTCTTCTCGCCCACGGCTGCGGGCCCGCGCACTGGCACGCTTACCTTGCAGGGCGGCGGCTCAATAGCAACAGCGTCGCTGACTGGCTACGGCGAGGCTGATCCAGGCCTGTCGCTCACGCCCAACGCGCTGGTCTTTAACAATGTTCCCGGCAGCACGTCCACACAGCAGAGCATCACGCTGATGAACACCAGCACAACCACCGAGCAGATCGGCGCGGTCTCTGCGGCGACGACAAGTTCCTCGGCGACCAGCTTCAATGCAAGCAGCAACTGCGGCACGCTGAGCGCCGGAGCCACTTGCTCGATTGCTGTTATCTTCACTCCGGCAACCGCACCCGCCGCCGGAATGCTCACAATTCCCGTCACCAGCACAGTGGCTGGCGTGCCCGTTCTGATCAATTACACAGTCCCCCTGACGGGCGCGTATACCACTGAGGATGAGGGGTTGGAGATCGTGGCGAACGACGCCGAGTACGGTCCGCAGGCCACGAGCTCACCCGGCGTCACGCGACAGTTCACCATCGACAACCTGACGGCGAAGGCCGTCACTCTGGCGATTGCCCTGCCACGCCAGTTTGTGCTCAGCGGCACGCCCTGCGCAGGCCTTGCGCCCAATGCAAGCTGCAATTTCTCGGTCGCGTTCCTGCCGCTGAATAACGGAGACATCACGGGCACGCTCTTTGCCGAGGCCACGCCTACCGACGGCTCGGCCACGCTGGACGGCATTGGCTACGTCGAGGGATACGGCGTAGGAGCAGGAATACTCACTGTGAGTGGAGGACTACAGCCGGGCGAGGCGCTCAGCTTTGGCCAGGTGCCGTCGGGTCAGTCGGTGCAGAAGATACTTACGTTGACTAATGCCTCAACCACCGCGGTACTTACCATCCGGCGCATCACCAGCGAGTGGCCGTTCCTGTCCACCACCACCTGCGGCGCGACGCTTGCACCGGCAGCGAACTGCACCGTCACACTCGCCTACACGCCGATCAACCAGGTGGCCGCCGGCTCCAGCCCGCCGCCTGCAAGCAGCGATAGTGGCGAACTGGTGATTGAGAGCGATGCCGGTTCCAGCCCAGTTCTGATCGACCTGACGGGCAGTTCCACTCCGGTTAGTGTGAGCTCTCCCAGCAACACCCCTCCGCTGGCCGCGCTTACCGCATCGCAGAGCTCGCTCACCTTCGCCAACACCATGGCGGGCAACGTCAGCGCGCCGCAGACGGTGACGCTGGACAACACGGGCACGGCGACGCTCAACATCCTGGGCATTCAGACCACGCCCGACTACACGGTGTCGAGCAATTGTGCGTCGATTCTTCCCGGTGCAAGCTGCACCCTGACCGTCACCTTCACACCGCAGAGTTCGACCCAACAGGGATCGGGCAACGGATCGCGGCCCAGCGCGATTGAGATCGCTTCCAACGCCACCACCTCGCTGGAGTTCATCTCCGTGGTCGGCGTCTCCAGCCCATCTTCGCTCACCCTCGGGCAAAGTTCCCTCAACTTTGGCACAGTGCTGGTGGGTGCGAACTCGACGCTTCCCTTGCAGATCACCAACACGGGCTCGAGCGCAATTACCTTCGGCATTCTCTCTGCATCGACCACACTGAACGCGGCCGCCGGGGACTACACCGTCGCCTTGGGCACCTGTCCGCAGCCGGGGCTGGCGCTGGCCGCGGGTACAAGCTGCACCGCGCAGATTGGCTTTGCGCCGACGCAATCGGGAACCATTGCCGGAACGCTCTCGATCGCAAGTTCCGCCTCGACCCTGCCGCTGGTGGTGGCGTTGACCGGCGTAGGCGAGCAGTCGCACATGCAGATTCTGCCCACCAGCCTGAGCTTTGGGTCAATTGCGGTGAACTCACCGGCCAGCCTCTCTCTCACTCTCTCCAACAACGGCAGCGCGCCCATCACCGGCATCACGCTGGCGATAACTGGCGACTACGAGGTCACGGTGCCCTGCCCTGTCACCACGCTGGCCGCGGGCGGAAGCTGCGGGATCACCGTGACGTTTACTCCATCCACCACCGGAGCGCGCAATGGAACACTGACCATCACCAGCTCTGACGCAACCTCGCCCGATGCCGTGCCGCTGACCGGCAGCGGCTTCATTAACGGGACGTTTACGCTTACCGTTGGAGGAGGAACGAGTGCCTCCGACACGATTGCCAGCGGAACACCCGCGAGCTACAACCTGACCGTGACGCCGGGCAACAACTTCAGCGGAACCGTAGTGTTGAACTGCACGGCGGTGTCGGCGGCGCAGTATGCCACCTGCTCGCTGTTGCCGTCCAGCGTTACGCTGAGCGGGACGGCGCAGAACGCAGTCGCAACGCTCAACACGGTCACGGAGATCAGTTCCAGCTCGATCCCGGCGATGCCGGGTAAACGCAGCTTCCGCGGGACGGCACTAAGCCTGCTCTTGCCGGCGCTGATCTTCCTCTGGAAGGCGCGCACCTCGCGGCACAAGGCATGGCGTCGGGCCGGGCCCATCGTGTGGGCGATCTTCGTTGCCATTCTTCTAATCATGTCCAGCGGATGCGGCGCAGGCAGCAGCGTCACCTCGGACCTGCGCTTCTCACCATCGGGCGTCTATCAGTACCAGGTGACCGCAAGCTCGGTCAGCGGCGGCGTGCAGATCACGGAGACGGTGACGCTGAACCTCACCGTGCAATAGGGGCCTATGATACCGGCTGAGTTTTGAGTATGCGACGTGTCGTCCACAGCACGAACACACAAACCGCATAGCTTAAAAGCGTGGTCGTAACGGCGATGCTGATGAATGTGCAGATGGCATCGAAAATACCGGTTTTAGACCTGAATATAAGGTCGAACGGCTGCGCTGTGTAAACTCCCAGCACCTGATCACAGAATGCCGATGCGAGTAACGCTACTGGAGTAACCACAGCAAAAGCCATTGCGACTGCTATCACCTCACGCCTGGTATAACGCAATTTGAGTCTTCGAACAATCCACCAAGTTGCAATTCCGCAGCCGAGACACAGTCCCGAAGCTAACAATATCGACGGGACATCGGTCGAGGCAAACTTGAACGATAGAGCTATAACGAGCGTGCCCCAAACAACAAAATTGATGAGGCAAGCCTCTGTAACTCGGATCAACAAGAAGACGTTGTCTCTCATCGTCAATTCACCTTACACGGCTGTACTTCAACGCCCAGCGGAATTCGCACGTGCTCCACGATCTCGATGCCGAAGCCCTGCAGCGCGGGAATGTGGGTGGGTGTATTGGTGAGCAGGCGAATGCGCTGGATGCCGAGGTCGGAGAGGATCTGGCTGCCCAGGCCGATCTGGCGCAGGGTGCGGCGGGCACGCTGCATGCGCTCCTGGCTGAGTTCGTCGGTGCGAGGGACGCGTTGCGTATCGCGGTGCAGTACAAGGCGGCTGGGGGCCATCTCGCCGGACGAAGCCGTACTGCTGCGGTCGATGGAGAAGCCGCGTCCGGCGTTGTGCAGATAGATGAGCGCGCCATGGCCTGCCTCGGCGATCATGCGCAGCGAGTTGTCCAGCAGTTCGTGGCAGTCGCAGAGGGTTGCGCCGAAGACGTCTCCGGCCAGGCAATGGGTGTGGACGCGCACCAGCACGGGCTGGGTGACGGACTGGCCGCTGCCGTCACAAGCAATCTGGTCGCCGTATACCAGCGCCAGGTGCGACTCCATGCCATCCATCTCGCTCTCGTAGGCAATCATGCGGAAGTCGCCGTAACGGGTGGGCAGCATGGCCTCGGCCACGCGCTGAATGGTCCGTTCGTGCTGCAGGCGGTAGCGAATGAGCGAGGCGACGGTGAGCAACTTGAGGCCGTGTTCGGCGCAGAAGGAGATGAGGTCGGGCACGCGGGCCATGGTGCCGTCCTCGTTCATGATCTCGCAGATGACGCCGGCGGAGACCAGCCCGGCCATGCGCGCCAGATCCACCGAGGCCTCGGTTTGCCCGGCGCGCACCAGCACTCCCCCCTTGCGCGCGCGCAGCGGAAAGACGTGGCCGGGACGCGCCAGATCGTTGGCGGTGGAGCGCGGATCGATGACGACGCGAATGGTGTGGGCGCGGTCGGCGGCGGAGATGCCGGTGGTGACGCCCTCGCGCGCCTCGATGGACTCCGTGAAGGCGGTGCCGAAGCGTGAGGTGTTCTCGCTGGTCATGGGGGCCAGGCGCAGGTAGTCGGCACGCTCCTCGGTTAGCGTGAGGCAGATGAGGCCGCGCCCGAAGCGCGCCATGAAGTTGATGGCCTCGGGGGTGACGAACTCGGCGGCCAGCGTAAGGTCGCCCTCGTTCTCGCGGTCCTCGTCGTCCACCACCACCACCATGCGGCCCGCGCGAATCTCCGCGATGGCCGCTTCCACGCTGGCGAAGGGGGACTTGTTCAATAGGTCTTGCATACACCCTCTCTGGACAGTATTCCATGCAAAAGCGCCGCCCGTTGAAAGGCGACGCTTACCGGATCAGCTCAAACTCAGTTGTCCAGCAAGTTCTATAGCATGGACTCAATCTCGAAGCCCCAGGCCTCGAGCAGCGCCTCTGGGATATATTTGGAGTTTTTGTTATGCCTCGCCCACTCGCGCAGACGGGTGGAGCGGATGTACTGGTCGGGGGTCAGTTTGAACTCTTTGACCACTTGTTCGAAGGAAGTTACTGTTGGAACAACCGGCCCGATCGGCTCAGGTTTGCCCCAGTTTGGGTTTCCACGACGCTTTGCCATTTCAGTTGTGTCCTTATTCTCAGTCGCAGCCCTTGCGGGCCGAACGCCATGCAAGCTGCATGGTTATCTGTTTCAAATCAATCTAGACTCATTCTAGGGCATTTAAGGGCAAAAAGCAAGGCATAGCACTACAAATAGCCAGAAAACAAGGACTTCAGCGCCTGCCACGGGCTTAGTTGACGGGCATGGTCCTCAGCAGGACTGTACCGACGGGCTTGCCATTCAGAGTCGCTGGTTTAAACATGTCTTCCCGGCAGGTCTTGGCGGCGCTCTCGTCCAGAGCGGAGCTGAGAGGCTTGGCCAGCCAAAGCTCATCCACCCGGCCCATATCGGAAACCTGGTAGATAAAAGTAATGGTGCCCGATATTTTGGCGTCGATGGCCATCTGGTCGAGGGCTGGATTGGGAACCATCTTGGTGAACCCCGGAGGAACAAGATTCGGGTTGCTGCCATCGATATCGATCCACTTTCCATCCTGCAATACGTGGACACAATTGCAGGGCGGCTGAAGCTTGACGTCGATCGGATACGGCAGCATGTCCGCAACATATTCGGGGAGACTCTTCAGCGCCTCTCCCAGACTGGGGAAGAACAGTTGTGCCTGTAGCAGCGGAAGCACCGTGGCTGGAGCGGCCTTCTGCAGGTCTACCTCGATTCGCATAGGGAGTTGGCCCATGGGGGCAATCTTGCCCGCGGCGCGGACCAGTGTCTCGAACTGGCCTTCGATCAGGATCTTGCTTCCCTTCTGCCGGACGGTATCGGGGATGAAGGCCCCCATGCCGTGCATGATGACGGTATCCGGAATCAGTTTTCCGTCGAACCAGGTATAGGTCACGACTGCATCCGCGGGGAAGCTGCGCAGTCCGAAGAGCTTTGCGTGGATCGCGGTCTCCAGGGCAGCGGCGTCTGTCTGGCCAAGCACCGGGCGCGCCAGCAGCATCAGCGCCGCCAGAATGCAGGTCAAAATCGTTTTCATGGGTTCCATCCTAATAAATCGGCTGAGGCTGCTATGTGACGATGAACACACCCCTTTATCTTGCGGCAGATTGCGAGCTGGAAGCAAGCACCAAACGCACAGCATCGTAGGCATGGTTGTGTACTCATCGTTAATTACGCATCGCGTCCCTGAGAAGACGCGCGGCGGGTCAGCGTGGATGCACTATCGCCTCGGCGCAGCACAATCGACGGCCCGCACATCACCGGTATCCACCACCGCAGGCAGCGTCCACACCCAGCCCGGCGGGTTGGCCCAGACGGCATCCCAGCGCGTGGCGATCAGATAGTTCACACCCAAACTTGCGCACTGATCGCGAGCTTCGTTTGCAGAAAGCGCAGAGGATGGCGTCGAGCGGGCAGCGACCGGAGTAGACAGCAGGAGGTTCATCTCTGCTGGAACTGCGTGTAGCTCGAAGAGCCGCGTCACGCCCTGTTCCACGCCCTTGCACGCGGCCGCGTCACCGCCGAATACAACTCCGCAGCCGGCTTGAGCACTGGCAACCTGCCGCCCCACCTGCATTACCTCTGTCAGATAAAAGAACTCTCCAGGCTGCTCGGTGTTGTATTGCACGACGGCATCTTTGGGTATGCGGGCGTCCATCGCATCGAAGCCGAGCCGCAAAGCCATCGCACGCTCCGCCAGTCCACTCACCTCCGGACGCCCCAGCGCCTCCTCCACCGGCAGATAGACTCGCAACAGAACAGCCTGGTACAGGGTTCCCGCCAGCCCGATCCATGCCATGGTGAGCATCGCGCCGCGCAGGAGCCGGTGGGTCGCTCCCAGCCCTTCCTCCCACCACACCACCGCCAACATAAGAAGAAAGAACTGCGCAATCAAGATCGAGCGCATACCGAAGTCGTTGTTCTCGACGATGGTGGAGCGCAGAAAGGTGGAGACCAGCAATCCTGCGACAGCAAGTACAACCGCCGTACGCGCCGCTTCGTCGAGCCTGCACCGGCGCATCGCAAGCAGCGCGGCCACCAGCACCAGCCCATAGAATCCAAGCTCGACAAAGTATCCGGGCAGCAGCAACAGCAGACCCACTACAGCGTCTTCCGGCGCCGGATGCGATTCGGCCAACCGCGCCACCCAGCCGATGCCTTGCATGCTCTCGGCGGGAATCACATGGCGCACACCAAAGCTGAGAAGATGCGTTCCATCGTTTGCCATGGAAGCATGGCCGTCAAGTGAGGCCGCCCCCGTAGCAATGCGTGACGCAGTGCCCGAGCTCTCCCCGCGCAGCTCCGCCAGATATGGAAGAAGTGCGACTACTCCGACCAATCCTGCCAGTAGAAGAACGGTGACACGGGTCCGCGAATCCCTCTCCCACACAAGCGCCCACAATATCCAGGCCATCATCACCATGGCAAACGCGACCGCAACCCAGGTGGAGAGACCAAAGGCGCTGGCAAACGAGAGGCCCGCCATGATCCCGCACAGAGCGCGTTGTCCGCCGCCAAGTCCCTTCGACATCCAAATCAGAAGGAACCCAAGAAGACAGCAGACCAGTCCCGCCACATGATGAGGCACCCATATCAGTGAATCCAACCACGACGAAACCTGGGCCGCCGACCACCACTCCATGTCGCCGTCGGCAGGCATGTGCAGCAGCGCCTTTACCACCACCGGTAGAATGTCCAGCCCTGTCACCGCCAATAAGCCCAGCGCTATAGAAAATCTCCGTGGGTGGGAAGATGCCGTATGGTGCTGTGTGCCGGAACTCTGCCGTTCGCCACTCCCAAGAAAGTTCCTGCAATACAGCTCCAGCACAGCCGCCAACCCGATGCCAGCCCAGGCAACGCTGGCGATCATGGCCTGGCGCGCCGTTGCTCCGGCCATCCGCGCAGCCACTGCCGTCAACACGTACCAGAAGTAGTAGTAGCGCATGGGAGCCGCGTGTCCCGGCCAGAAGAGGGGGTTCGCCGGAGGCACCCCCGTGCGCATTACTGCGTCCACAAACGCCGTACGCAGCGCGTGGTCGAAGACTGTAACGCTCAAGTAGAGCCGACTGCCCACGCCAACATCGACCAGCTCAAAGATGACAAACAGAACCCATGCCGCGGCGATGCAACCGCCAATCAGTCTCCACTTACTGGCGAGGCTGTGCCGCAACGGCCACGCGCCACTCGACAAAAGCAGCGCGCATCCAGTCGCGCAGATTGCCGCCAACCAGCACACTGCCGTCAGCGATACAACCTTCGCAACCACAACCGCTACGATGGTCATTGCAGCAAAAGAGAGAGTCACTGCCCAGGCCAGCCGCTCGACGGTTGCGCGCGCGCGAAAGCCAAGCAGGTTGCACGCCCAGGCAAGACAGTAGCCCGGGGCAAGCAGCACGGCGGCAAAGACAACCACCGTACGCAGACAGCCCAGTACGTCTCCCCATGTCAGTGCACTCAGCAAGAAGATGGCAAACCTCCGCAAGCTATTATCGCTGTTCGCTATTCTCCGCGCCTGGCGGCCCATCCTATAATCCACCTGTGACCGCCGACTCCGCTCCCGAACGCCAACCACACGGCCAGACCCTGCTCTTCGACGCAGACGACACGCTGTGGGAGAACAATATTTATTTCGAGCGCGCTATCGCAGCCTTTATCTCCTACCTCGATCACCGCACCCGCACGCCGGAGGAGGTGCGCGCCCATCTGAACCGTGTGGAGCATGCCACCATCGCAGCGCACGGGTATGGACTCAAGAGCTTTCGCCGCTCACTGGTGACCTGCTTCGAGCAACTGACGGACGCTCCCGTTACCGCGGAGAAACACGCGAGCATACTCCGCTTCGTACAGTCCATCGCCGAGCATGAGATCGAGCCGCTTGCTGGAGTGGATGCAACCCTGGCTGAACTGGCCACACGCCACCGGTGCATCCTGGTTACCAAAGGAGACCCCGGCGAGCAGCGCGACAAACTCGTGCGTTCCGGATTAGCCAGTCACTTCAGTGCCGTCGAAGTGCTGCCGGAGAAGACCGCCGCCGCATATCGCGCACTCGCAGAACATCATCGCTGCGACCCCGCTCGCACCTGGATGATTGGCAACAGTCCCAAGTCTGACATCAACCCGGCGCTGGCCGCGGGACTACACACTGTCTTTCTTCCCCACGACTTTACCTGGGTGCTGGAGCATGAGGCCGTCGACCAGCCCCCAGCGGGGCAACATCTGCTTGAACTTGCGGCCTTCGCAGACCTCATCCAACACTTCTAAGAATGCTATACTGACCCTCAGAATGCAGGTCGCTGCTGCCACGATTCTCCAGTGTGCAGGCTCTATGCGGAGGTGGCGAAATTGGCAGACGCACTAGCTTGAGGTGCTAGCGCCGCAAGGCATAGGGGTTCAAGTCCCCTCCTCCGCACCACACTCAATCCAAAGGACTTAAGCAAGGCCCACCGAATCCGGTTGGG
Organism: Acidobacteriaceae bacterium; assembly: GCA_035510935.1. GTDB lineage: Bacteria > Acidobacteriota > Terriglobia > Terriglobales > Acidobacteriaceae > Edaphobacter. The sequence continues at coordinate 214 of DATKGA010000059.1, read as the reverse complement.
CCTTTTCCTTTGCCACTGTAACCATTTTTGTAACCATTGCGAGAGAAAGACGGTTTGCCTGCTGTCGCACCGGGCTTGTGTAGAATTTGGATTCCCCGCCGGACACGACAGGCACTTTCCAAGGAGGTAGCGGACTTGAACGATTCCAACACAGCAATCGTACTTGGCGCAGGCGCTAGTCGGGGTGTGAGCTACGCTCGTCAATCCCTCCCCC
>DATKGA010000058.1:0-17378 GCA_035510935.1 Acidobacteriaceae bacterium | reverse complement strand
GGGAGGGGAGGCGGCGGCGCCGCAAATCCGGCGGCAGCGACCTCACCCGCAGCGCCCTCACCCGCAACTGCTACCGCACCCGTATCCATTGCGCCAGCACCTGCCGTGGCACCAGCCGCACCAACTGCCCCAATCGCGACAACAGCCTCAGGTGTGCGTCCGCGTTCCTCGCCGCTGGTGCGCAAGATCGCCAAAGACAATAACGTCGATCTTGGCCGGATCTCCGGCACCGGCCCCTCCGGGCGCATCACCAAAACAGACATTCTCGGCTATATCCAAAATCCCGCCGCCAAGTCAGCGCTATCTGCCGCTCCGGCCAGTCCAACTGTTCCAACTCCCCCACCCGGCAGCCTTGTCCCCATGACCAAGATGCGCGGCATCATTGCGAAGCGCATGGTCGAATCCAAGCACACCAGCCCTCATGTCCATACTGTCTTCAAGGTGGACATGACGCGCATCGTTCGCCTGCGCGAGCGCGAGAGGTCAAAGTTCGAACAGCGCAACGGTGTCAAGCTGACCTACATGCCGTTCATCACCCGCGCCGCCATTGCCGCCCTGCGCAAGCACGCTATCGTCAACGCATCGGTGGAGGGCGACGCCATCCGTTACAGCAGGAATATCAACATCGGCATCGCCGTGGCGCTGGAGTGGGGCCTCATCGTTCCTGTTATCCATCAGGCCGAGGAGAAAAATTTTCTGGGCATTGCGCGTGCCATTGCCGACGTCGCCGAGCGCGCGCGCGGTAAAAAACTTTTACCCGACGAGGTCCAGGGCGGCACGTTCACGCTGACCAACTCTGGCATCTTCGGCGAGCAGTTCGGCATGCCCATCATCAACCAGCCGCAGGCTGCCATCCTTGGCATCGGCGGCCTCAACAAAGAGGCTGAGGTCGTCACCGACAAGGACGGCAACGACTCCATCGCCATCCGCTCGGTCCAGCGATTTGCGCTGGGCTTCGACCACCGCATCGTGGACGGTGCGGACGCGGGCAAGTTCATGGCCGACTTCAAATCGTATCTGGAGAACTGGGAAGAAGAGATCGGCTAAAGGAACTTTGTAGTAGCCGGTCAGGAAAAATACTCCAGCTCACTGTAAATAAGGAATCTTTGTCCCGATTATGACTATGCCGTTTTGCACAGCAGACCCAACCCCAAGCCACACACTGTTACCAGCGCGCAGAAATACGCGAATAAATCTCCATGCGCGGAATAAAAGGTAACATCGTGCTCATAATTGAAGCGCGCGCGAAGGCTTGTGCGCATATGCCGCGGTGTGGAACTAACGACTCGTCCATAGGGATCGATTGCCGCCGTTACCCCGGTATTGGTCGCTCGCAGCACCCAGCGATGGTTCTCGATGGCCCTCATGCGCACCATATTCAAGTGCTCCCACGCAGCGCTGGTGTCGCCATACCATCCATCGTCAGAGATATTCACCAGCACATCCGCGCCCATCTTGGCATACTGGCGCATCTCGTCGCCAAAGACTGACTCATAGCAGATGAAAGTGCCATAAGTGTGTCCTCCTGTGGGAAACACAGTCCTGCTCTTTCCGGGGTCGAATAAGCCCACGTCCTGCAGCAGGCTCCCGGCAAAGAAGAACAGGCGCTTGTACGGGGTGTACTCACCAAATGGAACCAGATGCATCTTGTCGTAGCGCCCCACAAAGCTACCGTCCGGTTGGATATAGTCCGCGGAATTATATAAGTCATACCCGCGCTTCACCCCGCTGTCTGCGTCGATCCCAATATTGCCTACAATAATTGGCGCTTCCGCCGCGCGTGCCAGCCTGGAGATCGCCTCGCGAAACTCCGGATCGCTCTCAAAAAAACCGTTCGGCGCCTCCGGCCACACAATCAGGTCCGTCGGCTGTAAATAACGCGTGCCGACTGATTCTGCTTCCTGTTGCGCAGAAACCGGGCCTGAGCACTGAGTTCCAGGCAATTCAGGAATACCATTGCATACTGCATCATTGGGAGGAAAGAGACTTAGCTGCGAAAACGCTTTCAGCATCTCATTTTTTGTAAGTGGAGTCCCTGCGCTAGCCGCCATCGCGCCTACTTCCAGATTTTCCTGGAGTAGAGTAGCGCTGGCCGAAGTCTGCTCTTGCGCAGGCGCCTGTATTCGTTGTTCAAAAACCACCACCAATAAAAGTATCGCCACACAAGCGACTATCAGTGCAGGGCGCATATAGCGTCGTTGCTTCAGCGTGATCCGCAGCAGCCAAAGCGCATTTACTGCGGCAATCACAAAAGAAAGCCCGTAAGCCCCGCAGTAAGGAGCAAGCCGCGTCAAAAATAAATTGTCCACCTGCGTGATACCCAACAGGTCCCACGGAAACCCTGTAACCCGTGCCCGCGCCAGCTCCACCGCAACCCATGCAAATGGACTTAGAAGAAGCGCGCCTTGTACACCAAGGGTATTTCCCCATATATTTGCACGTCGGAAGCAAGTAATCAGTGCGGCAAACAACGCATGATAGAGCGCAAGATAGAGGCAGAAGAGAACCAGTATCCCAGCCGCCGCAGGTTTAGCAATTCCCCCGTATAGGTGCATCGTGGCATAGACCCAGTAACAATTCCCGAGGTACCAAAAGAATCCGGAGGCATAGCCCAGTATCGCACCCTGGTAAACGCGAAGAGGACGCCCCCTCGAATCCTTGCTGATAAGTGCCACCAGTAGCGGAGTCAAGGCAAACCAGCAGAATGCCGTGCGCCACACCGGCGCAGGGCCCGCAATAGGAAACGGAAGCACCTGTAGCACACCCGACAGAATTGCCAACGTCCACAACCGAACCGGAATTAATCGCATTGCTATGCAGTCTAACATCGCAACACGATTGCCTCTGGAACCAACTTAAAATTCAACTGCATCAGCTCATAAGATCCACCATGCTGGCAAGTTACAGGCGGGTTAATGAACCAAAGGATAATATTCGGCCGATTGAATACGTTGTGAAATGGTTAATCCCGAACTAACTTTCCACTACAACCTCTCATGCCCGATTGGTGCTTCCATGGCGTTGCCAAAAATATTGTCTATTTAGTAATAGACATGAATCCCTCAATTTATTTGCCAGAATGTTTTTACCTATGTATTCTTTGCATGGCACACTTAATCACGAACATACAACTAAGTGAGCGGTCGCGATCCATTGGAATATCCCGGACAGCGCACCGGAAGAATGTGATTGGGAAGTTTATTCCCTATCGCAACAAGGAGGCAACACGTGGAAGTAAGCCGTATTCTTGAGGAAATTGACGCCCAGATTTCGAAACTCCAACAGGCACGCGAACTACTCTCGGGCACCGCAGTGAAGATCAGCAAGGGCCGGGGGCGTCCCAAGGGCAGCAAGAACGCCAAGACCGCCGCCAAGGCTGCGCCTCGCAAGCGCAAGATCAGCCCGGAAGGCCGCAAGCGCATCGCAGAAGCCATGAAGAAGCGCTGGGCAGAGCGCAGAAAACAGTCCGCAGCCACCAAGTAGCCAGAACCAGTCTATTCAACCACTTGCTCTTATTCTGCGATGGCGCGGCGCCCACTTCAGCAGTGGCTGATGTTCCATCTTGTTTTAATTTAAAATTAGTAAAGCCATCCACCTAGCGCGTAACCACAACCTCACGCATGTTGTCCTTGGCCAGATAGAAATGAAAACCCTTGTAAGACGCTAGCAGCCGCTCAATCTGGCGATTCGTATAGTTTGCGAGTTGCGGATAGTCTCCCACGCGCTGCACATCCACCATTGTTCGATCAGTCAGGTGATAGCGGTGGAAGTCCGCCTTCCCCGCCCCTGACAAAAATCCTGTCGTCGCAGGATGAAACATCGCCAGCATTTGTCCATCCGGCACCATCACTGCGTGGATACGTTCGAGTACGGGCGACAGCAATTCCTGGGGAAGATAATCCGCCGTGTCCCAGAACAGGACCACGTCGAACCCGCGTCCCGAAAAATCCAGGTGCGTCTCCAGAAAGCGCTCCACATCGAAGCGCTCAACACCGCCGTCCTCCTGGGGGAGTATCCACTCGCGCCTGGCCGCATCCTCCACCAGGTTCGCCAGGTAAATACTGTGCCCCAGCGTAGTGATGAAGTTGATGTTGGTGGACGATGTGGGGCCGATATCCAATACACGCAGCGACTCCTCGCCATGCAGCCGATGCAGTAGTTGTCCCCATCCGCTGGAATGCCGCGAGACGCGTTCGCTCTCTGTCGCCGTACCGCCGATTTTATCTTTGCCGCCAAAGAAGCTGCTCATCTCTCGGCCCCTTCCAGCTCAGATCAGGTCCAAAGCCATGTCATCTGTCGCAGGGTCCTCGAGGCCCGGCAGCCGTCCCGTAACCATGGTCGCCACGGTCGCCGACATATCCACACGCCCCTTGATGCTTGCATTCTCCTCGATCGACAATCGGGCCGCGAAGATGTCTCCCTTTACCACCGCCGACTCACGCAGCTCTACTCTCCCCGTCGCATGGAGATTGCCTTCCACCAACCCGAAGATCACCACTTCGCGCGCCTCCACATCCGCCAGGACGCGCGCATTGGGCCCCACCGTCAGCCGATTCTCCGGCAGCGCGACGGTCCCCTCCACCACGCCGTCCATGTACAGATCCTCCTTGCCTGCCACATCTCCTCGAATGGTGACGGACCTGCCAATAACGGTTGAACCTTCGGCTGGCTTCATCTGTTTGTCGCTCTCCCCGGCTGTAGTGATGGAACTTGGACTGCACCCATAATACTTGGCGTTCGGTATTCAGCCCAACTTCCAGTAGTCAAACCGTCACTATCAACTCAGGATAAATTCGGGAAGTGGACGCAAACCACACTCTTTGCCTGCGTCGAGGAATCCTCCCATGGTTGGTCCGCGTCCAACACTACGACAGCAGAATGCATCCTCTGTAATCATGAAACCAGCACACTCGACCGCCCAGCCCGCAGCCCGCTCCCTTACAAGTCTCCCTATGCGGCCTGTGTTACGGCACCGCACAACGGTGCGCCTGGTTCGTCTCAGCTCATTCACCCTGGTACTTGCAACGGTCGGCGCAGCACGCATCCCGGCAGCCGGCCCAGCGGGCCCGCCTCAGCCTGCTACCGGCATTGCCGTGCCCGATACGCCCGCCCGCAGTTGGGCCGTCGATTGCACCAACAACGAAGCTCTCGTCATCCAGCATCCCGACTCCTTCCTGCGCTATCGCCTGCATGTAATCGACGAGAAAGGCGACCACCTGCGCGACCAGATCGAGACCCCCGAGGGCAGTGTTGGCCGCAACCTACAGAGCAACGGCCGCCCACTAACCGCGGCCGAGGACGCGGAAGAACGCCAGCGCCTTAATGATCTGCTCGCCTCGCCCTCCAGTTTTCAGCGCCACATCCGCCGCGAGCAGGAGAACAAGCAGATGGGTTTGAATCTCCTAAAGCTGATGCCCGACGCCATGGTCTGGAGCTACACCCCAGGCCAGCCCCAGTTGCCCAACCAGCCCAGCGGCGACCCCGCCCTGGTTGTCATCGACTTCAAGCCCAACCCTGCCTGGTCGCCTCCCAACTTTGAAGCCGAGCCGCTCACCGGCCTCGAAGGCCGCGCCTGGATCGACCCGCGCACCCGGCGCATGGTCCGCCTGGAAGCCAACATCGTGCATGCCGTCAACATTGGATGGGGCTTCGTCGCCCACATCTATCCCGGCGGCAGCGTCACCCTTCAACAGGCCAATGTCGGAGGCCAGCGCTGGATCGTCGAACACATCGTGGAGCAGTTGGAGCTGCGCGCGCTTATGCTTAAAACCGTCCATCAGCGGCTGGTCTTCGACACCGCCGAATACCAGCCCGTACCCGCCATGACCTATCAGCAAGCCATCAAAATCCTGCTCGACACCCCGCTGCCCACACAGTGACTCCCTGCTACCGCAATTCGTGGCGATAAGCTGCCCGTGCCATCAATCCGTGACGCTGCGCCGTGAGAAGTGAGAAGATAGCGGAGACATGGAAGCGAACGGTTTTGCAGTAGCCATAATGGCCGCGGGCAAGGGCACGCGGCTCAACAGCAAGCGCCCCAAGGTGCTGCACGAGGTGGGCGGACGCGCCCTGTTGCTGCACGTCGTCCGTGCGGCAAAGACACTCGTTCCCGCCAACCATATCTTCTGCATCACAGGCCACGAGGCGGAGCGGGTGCAGGCCGCGGCGGCGTCCAGCGGAGTGAACTTTGTCGTGCAGCAGCCGCAGCGCGGGACCGGCCACGCCATGCAGGTGCTCAAGGCCTGGTTCGAACTCTCCGGCAATCCCATCCCAAAGCACTTCCTCGTCCTCTCTGGCGACGTGCCTTTGATCCGCACGGAGACGCTTGCCGCGCTCTGCCAGATGCACCTGCAACAGCACGCCGCCATGACCATCCTGACCGCAGTTCCTAAGGACCCAACCGGCTATGGGCGCGTTCTGCGCCGTGCTGAAAACACCCCAGACGTTGCGGCGATTGTGGAGCAGAAGGCGCTCACGCCCGTCCAGCTTGCCGCACCCGAGATCAACTCCGGAATCTACTGCTTCGAGACGGCGGCGCTGTTCAGCAAGCTCGACCTGCTCTCCTGCGACAACGCACATGGCGAGTTCTACCTGACGGACGTCGCCGAACTGCTGGTTGCCGACGGGCAACGCGTGGTGGCCCTGCAGGCCGAGAGCGTGGACGAGGTACTCGGCGCCAACACCATCGCCGAGATGATGCATCTGGACGGCTCCATGCGCGCCGCCGCCGCACGCCGCCTGATGGCTCAGGGCGTCACTATCTTCCGCCCCGATACCTGCATTATCGACGCCGAAGTCACGGTCGGCCCGGACACGGTCATTGAGCCCTACGTGCAGCTTCTGGGCGCCACGCGCATCGGATCGGAGTGCTGCATCCGCTCCTACTCCGTCATCCAGGACTCCCAACTGGGCAATGGCGTCACTGTGCGCAACGGATGCATTCTCGACCTCGCAGAGGTGGGCGACGGCGCGGTCCTGGGCCCCTATGCCCACCTGCGGCCTGAGAGCCGGATCGGCGAGCAGGCCCATGTGGGCAACTTCTGCGAGACCAAGAAGACCACGTTGGGCCGCGGCTCCAAAGCCAACCACCTCTCCTACCTGGGCGATGCGGTCATTGGCGAGGGCGTCAACATCGGAGCTGGAGTCATCACCTGCAACTATGATGGCGAGCGGAAGCATACCACCACCATCGGCGACGGGGTCTTCGTCGGTTCCGACTCCACGCTGGTCGCTCCGGTCAGCCTGGGAGACGGAGCCTATGTGGGAGCGGGCTCCTGTATCACCCATCACGTTCCCGCAGGAGCGTTGGCCATCGGCCGCGCGCAGCAGATCACCAAAGAAGGCTGGGCCGCCGCTCGCCGTGCCGCCAAGGCCGCGGCGAGCGCTGCAAAAAAGAAAGACTGACCGGGGGTCGCAGACGAATCATTCTCCAATGACGACCGCCATGGCGAAGCCGTCGTATCCTTTACTCCCTACCGTCTGGATGGCCGTGGATGCGAGTCGCGGCTCCGCGGCAAGCAGTTCGAACAGAGCACGTGTTCCCTGAACATCCGGCTCCGCGCTGGCAGGGTCGACAATCTTGCCTTCCCGCACCACGTTGTCCACCACGATCAGCGATCCACGTCGCGATAGCTTCAGCGCACACTGCAGATAGGCAGGATTGCTGGGCTTGTCCGCGTCGATGAAGATCAGGTCAAAGGGCTCCGCACCCTCTGCCTGAAGATGTGCCAGCGATTGGGTTGCGGGCCCGACACGAATTTCAACCTTCTCGGAGACTCCCGCTCGCTCAAGGTTCGCCCTTGCGACCTGGGCATGCTTTGGGTTAAGTTCCAGAGTCACCATGCGGCCGCCCGCAGGCAACGCCCGTGCCAGCCAGATGGTGCTGTATCCGCCCAGCGTGCCAATCTCCAGAATCCTGTGTGCGGCCTTGGTCAGGGCCAGCAGATGAAGGAACTTGCCCTGTACGGGGGAGACGTCGATGGAAGGCAATTCGGCCGCCACATTCGCCTCCAGTGCGGCTTCCAGTACTGCATCGGCAGGCACCAGCCGCTCCACGAAGTACCGGTCTACCGCGGTCCATTGGTCTTGTTTCATGGTTATAAACACCTTCTTGAGATTATTTCGCTCGATTATATGCGGCGGATGGAACACCCCGCACTGCCGATAGACATCAGAGTCCCGCTCACGGCCTCGATCGGCTGCGTGACGGCCGAGCCACCGAAGCGCCTCCAGCTTCGCCCAGGCCCACGAAAAGATCGTAGACGCCCCGCGGCGCCCTGGACGCAGGCGTTTAGAACAGCACTGGGGCGCATGGGAAGCCGCTCCGTTTGCGCCCGGCAGACCGCGCGACTACTATCACAGTGTCATCCAATCCTCGAGGACGCATCCCATGCCATCCAGCAAACCGAAGCTCTCCGAACAACAACTCCGCGACCTGCTGATCGAGTTGCCCGAGTGGGCCCTGGAAGACGGCAAGCTGGTCCGCAACTGGACGCTGCCCACTTTCGTTGAGGCCATGTCCTTCGTCAACCGCGTGGCCCAACTGGCCGAAGAGGCCCAGCACCATCCTGACATCGATATCCGATACAACCTGGTCAAACTAGCCCTGGTCTCGCACGACGCAGGCGGCATCACCGAGCGAGACGCCGGGATGGCGCGCCAGTTGAGCGCCAGACTTCCCACCGCGGCAGCCTGAACCGCCCCCTGCGCCTCGCCCCGCACCCGCTTGCGTGATACTCTAATAGACCAGAGCGGAGTTTGCTCCCAAGTTTCGACCGGGACCGTGAATCGCACCGCCCCTGGTCGATTAAGTTGCGTCACTGGCCTCCCGGCACGGACGATTTATCGTTCGTGCCGCCTTTTTTTGGTGGCAACACGGCCCAATGCATGACAAATTATTTTCGCACCGCTGTCGAAAATCCCGCATCCCATCTACAATCAGCGATAAGCTACATGTAGCGCCATGTCCCAAGGAGACAAAACGATGACAAAAGCCGATCTGGTCGACAAAGTAACCGCCCTCGGAGACCTTACCCGCCGCGACGGAGAGATCATCGTCGATACCCTCTTCGAGTCTGTCATTGGAGCCCTCAAGGCCGACGACAAGGTCGAGATCCGCGGCTTTGGCAGCTTCCGCACACGGCAGCGAAACTCCCGCATCGGGCGCAACCCCAAGACCGGCGAGCGCGTCGATGTCCCGGCAAAGCGCGTTCCCTACTTCAAGCCCTCCAAGGAACTGCGCGATTCGGTCAACCCGAACGGAGCCAAGAGTCCTGCGATCACCAAGGCCGTAAGTACCGACCCGGTCGACCCCCACCACCCGCCAGCCATGTAGCCGTCGCACACCGGCTTTATTCAGTCATCGCACGTCTCTCAACGCTTGTCATTCTGACCCTGAGCTTGCGAAGGGGAAGAATCCACGCATTTTCGCCTGTCCGTATTCGCTGGTGGAATATCCCGGCTGGTGGGCGGATTACGAGAGTACGTTCAGCCCGATCTTCGCCGTCGCCACAAACTCCATCGCCGTCTTCACGATGAAGTCGAGCATCTCGGTCGTGAGACCGGGAAACACGCCGATCCAAAAGACCTGGTTCATCACGAAGTCGCTGTTCGGCAGCTCGCCCACCACGCGATGCTCCCAGCCCTGGTACGCCGGCTGGCGCAGCAGGTTGCCCGCGAACATCAGCCGCGTCCCGATCTTCCGCGCCTCCAGCGCGCCGGTCAGTTCGTCACGCGTAAACGGCGCATCCACCCTTACACCGATAGGAAATCCGAACCAGCTTGGGTCGGAGTGCTCGGTCGCCTGGGGCAGAATCAAATACTCCTCCAGCGGCTTCAGCGCCTCCTTCAGATAGGCAAAGTTCTGCTTTCGCCGGGCTATAAAATGCGGCAGCTTGTCGATCTGCGACAGCCCCAGCGCCGCCTGCATGTCGGTCGCCTTCAGGTTGTAGCCAATGTGCGAGTAGGTGTATTTATGGTCGTATCCGCAGGGCAGCGTGCCCAGTTGCCAGTCGAAACGCTTGCCGCAGGTATTGTCCTTGCCCGGCTCGCACCAGCAGTCGCGCCCCCAATCGCGGAAGCTGTCGATCAGCACCTGCAGCGTAGGTTTGTCGGTCATCACCGCGCCGCCCTCGCCCATCGTAATGTGGTGCGCGGGATAAAAGCTTACGGTCGCAATGTCTCCAAAAGTGCCTACCCTGCGCCCCTTGTAGGTCGATCCCAGCGCGTCGCAGCAATCCTCGACGAGCCATAGGTTGTGCTTCCTACAGAACGCAGTCACCGCGTCCAGGTCGAAGACGTTGCCCAGCGTGTGCGCAATCATCACGGCCTTCATCTTCGGACTGTAGGCAGCCTCCAGCCGGCTCACATCGATCTCGTAGGTAGGCAGTGAGACATCCACAAAGACGGGCACCAGCCGGTTCTGGAAGATGGGGTTCACCGTGGTGGGAAATCCTGCTGCAACCGTCAGCACCTCATCCCCCGGTTTCAACTGCCTCGCTCCCAGCTTGGGCGAGGTCAGCGCGCTCAGCGCCACCAGGTTCGCGCTCGATCCTGAGTTCACGAGGCTCGCCGAGCGCACCCCGACGAACTTGGCCAGCCTGCGCTCAAACTCCTTGGCAAACCGCCCCGTCGTAAACCATCCGTCCAGCGCCGAGTCCACCACCGAGCAGATGTCTTCGGCGCCGATCACCTTGCCCGACACCGGCACAACCGACTCGCCGGGTACAAACTCCCGCGCGGGAAATTTGGCTGCGTGATACTGTGCCGTCAACTCAAGAATCTGTCGCCGAAGCTCTTCCGCCCTATCGCTCATACGTTTTAAGAATACACACCCTGTGCGCCTATCCCTAACCACGCATCCTGCGACACGCAAGAGTTATACCAGATGCCCGTACCACGCGGCAGTCCGCCGGATCGTTTCCTCCAGCCCCACCGTCTCGCGCAACCCCAGCAGCTCCGCCGCCCGCTCCACTGAAGGCACATAACGCGCGGGCAGTGCGCACGTCACAGCCTGCTGCGCGACATGAATTTCCGTGGCAGGCGCCAGTGTGGCCGCTACACACTCCGCCAGCTCCAGGATGCTCACGTCCCGCCCCGAACCAACGTTGATCGCCACCAATGCCGGCGCCCGAAACAGGATCGTCCAAAGCCATACCGCCAGGTCCGCCGCATACAGATACGACCGCCGCGGCGTGCCATCGCCCGCAATCGAGATGGGCCGCCCTGCCAGTACGTCAGCGATAAAATTGCCAATCGCGAAGTGCGCGTCCAGCGGAAGATGCGGCCCGCAGAAGGCCCAGCAGCGCGCAATCTTCGCTTCGAACTCGACACCTCTCGCCGCAGCGCCCTGTTGATGCAGGGCGCACATCAGTTCCGCCGCGCGCTTTCCCTCCGCATACACGCTGGCAACTGCCAGCGGGTCCGGCGCGCCGGGATAGCTCTCAGGAACATGGGTCAGCTCCGGCGGCTGACGGCCATACACTGCGCCCGAGCTGGTCAGCAGAAACTTGCGTGCCCCGCACTGCTCCGCAAACTGTAGAGTTCGCTCGGTTCCCGCAAGGATCGTCGACAGCATCTCCAGCGGCTCTTCCGCTGCCTGCTTCGCGCTGGCCTCTGTTGCGGCGTGGATCACATAGCGGAACTCGCCCGTCGGAAATGCAAAGTCCCGTACATCGCCCGCCAGCAGCGTCAGCGCCGGATCGACCGCCAGATGCGGACACTTGTGCGCAAACTTCGCCGGATCGCGCGTGAGCACCGTTGCCTGCGCACCTAGCCCCAGCGCACGGTTCACATGGCAGAAGCTCTCCACCACCCAGCAGCCGAAGAAGCCCGTCCCGCCGGTGATAAAGATGCGTTGCCCGCGCATCTCCTGCCACAGCTCCTGAGTCTGAGCGAGAATCAGATCGAGATCGACCGGCGAAAGCGGCGCTGAGGAATTCATTCCGCCAACACCTGGTTCGTGGAGCCAAACTCCGGCCCGAAGTAGGTCCGCTCGACGATCATGCAGAGAATATGTTCCAGGGCAAGGTGCGACTCCTGGATATTCATCGTTGTGTTGGATGGGATGATGACGTTGATATCGGAGAGGGCTTTCATCGCTCCACCGCCATTGCCCGTGTAGCTTACGGTGTGGATGCCCATGCTGCGCGCAAGTTTCAACGCAGCAACGCAGTTCTTCGAGTTGCCGCTGGTCGAGATGGCCAAAAGCACGTCGCCTTCGAGGCCAAGCGCCTCCACCTGCCGCTCGAAGACCTTGTCGTAGCTGGCGTCGTTCCCGATCGCGGTCAGGATGCTTGTGTCGGTGGTCAACGCGATGGCGCGCAGCGCCGGACGGTCGACGCTAAGCCGCTGCACAAACTCCCCAGCCAGATGCTGCGCGTCTGCGGCCGAGCCTCCATTGCCGCAGACCATCAGCTTGCGCCCTGCCTTCATCGCCTCGGCGATGAGCTTGCCCGCCTGCACCACAGCTTCGTGGATGCGCTCGTCGTTAAGTACCGCGGTGAGCACCGCGACGGACTGCGTGAGTTGCTTCTTCACAAGTTCTTGGATAACGACCTCCGAGCAGAATGCCCGCTAACTGGAAGATGCCGCCAGAAGACCGTCCGGCGCATTCGATTTGGGAAGGGAGGGAGGAAAGTCAAAGTTGATGCGGTCCAGTTCCACAACGTAGGGACGTTTCTGCACCTGAGTATAGATGGCCCCGATGTACTCCCCCATAACCCCCAGGAAGACCAGTTGCAGCGACGAGATAAAGAACACTCCAATCAGCATCGGCGCGAGGCCAAAGCTGAAGGTTGACCAAAATAACAACTTGAGGGCCAGGTAGACCATGGCAATCAGAAAGGAAGCACTGGCCCCGAGGAAGCCGGCGAAGGTCGCCAGGCGAAGCGGAATCTTTGAGTTGTTGATGATTCCCAGCATGCCAATGTCGTACAGGCTGTACCAGTTATTATGCGTGACCCCGAACTTGCGGGCAGGCTGGTCGTAAAGCAGCTTGACGGTGGGCAGGCCAATCTCGGCGATCATACCGCGAAAGTAGGGGTAGGGGTCATCGAAGGAACGCACCTGCTCCACCACCCTGCGATCGAACAGTCCGAAGCCCGTGAAGTTCTGTATGGTCTCGACTGAAGAGATGCGCTCCACCAGCTTGTAGTACTGCTTGCGCAGCCAGAACATCAGCGAGTTCTCTTCGCTGGTGCGCTTGATCCCCAATACGCAATAGGCGCCATTCTCCCACTCGCGAACCATATCGGCGATCATCGCCGGCGGGTCCTGCAGGTCGGCGACAAGGCTGAGGACAGCGTCCCCTCGGGCCTGAAGGAGCGCATGAAACGGCGAGCGGATGTGGCCAAAGTTGCGTGCGTTCACGATGACCTTGACATTCCTGTCCTGGGCCGCGATCGACCTTAGAATGGCAACCGTGTTGTCCTTGGAGCTGTTGTCAATGAAGATGTGCTCATACTCGTACTTGCCAATCCCAACCATCACCTGGCGGACCTGGTTGTAGAGGTTGAGGACGTTCTCCTCCTCGTTGTAGCAGCCCGTCACGATGGAGATGGTCTTCTGGCTCACGGCAACAGCACTCCTCAATGGCTGGCACAAGTCTAGCTTAACCAAAGATACCAAGCTTCAATTGGATGAAGGCTTCTCCGCCTGGTCCACGATCATCGCACTTACCATCCCCCGGGTCGCCTCCAGCTTCAAACCCAACTGCTCCTGCACCGCGGTAAACAGCGGCGGACTCTGCGTGTCGTCTGGAGCCTTAGGCAGTTCCCCGCCGTACTGTGACTCATCCTGCGCGAAGTTCAGGTCAAAGTCATACTTCCCCGTCAGTCCCGTCTTGTTCACAGTCGGCTTGTCCAGCGTCGCCCGCTGCAGCATCGCCACAAAGTCGTCCATTGTTACACTCCGCGCCGGCACTTCAACCCGGTCCGGAAACACCACCCCATAAATCTGCGGTGGATCGTCCGGCTTCGCCGCGGCCTTCAGCTTCGACCCAGCTTTCGCCACGTCCAATTCATAGATCGAGAACTCCTTCTGCTGCCGATGAAACTTCAATGCAAACCGTTCCACCAGCAGCGCGCGCAGCATCTGCATCTGCTCCATCCTGGTCGGTGCGATGTCTCCGGGCGTCACCGCCTCAATCGTGAACTTTTGCTCATCCATCCATCCCGGGCCGCCGGAGATCGCCCGCGGGTTCATATCGTACGCCAGCGCAATTAGCGCCTCCAGCGTGAAGTTCGTCGCCACCCAGCGATGCGCGCCATCCATCCGGAACATCCGCCCAGCCTTCAGGTCCGCGTCCACCGGCTTCACGGTCGCCACCTCAAAGGCATCAAAGCCATATGGTGGAGATGCCGGCGTAGCAGCGACGACCTGCCCATGCACTGCTGTGGCCCAAAGAATCAATGCAACAATCGGGGTTCGTCGAATCATAGCAACCCTCTTACGCGAAATATTTCTACTATGTGATTTTGCCATAAGCCCGAACGAGGCATTTTTGAATATAGAAGGCTACCGCGGCTACGCCGATCCGGACGTTAACACGAACGTTGCAAATATATTTACAAATTAATTATTCCGATCACACAACTAACTCTCTAGCCTTGTGTCTTCGTAATGGGACGAGCGAGAGCAACTAGAAATACTCTCCTATCATCCTATGCACTTAGTTATAGCGTTGTCCGCACGCGAGCGCACCAGGGGAGTAAGTCAGTGTTCCTTGAAGAGTGGCGCAGTCGCCAACTCAGCGCTTGTTCCCGATAAGTTGTGGAACACGTAATAAAAATTGAGGAGTGTCCCATGTCATCTATGTCGTCCATATCCCGCCGAACCTATCTGCTCTCTCTCTCCTCCCTCGCCGTTCTATCGCTGCTGGCAGCAGGCTGCGGCTCAGGCACCAGCAACAGCACATCCACTGGCACAACAACTGGTTCGTCCTTCGTCATCGGCACCGATGCACCCATGTCCGCCGTCACCTCGTTTTCCGTGGCGGTGGACAGCGTGGACGCCATCACCGCCGGCGGCACCAGCGTCTCGCTGGTTAGCGGCACGCCGACCATCGACTTCGCGCGATACAACGGTCTACAGTCGCTGATGGACATGAACGACGTTCCAGCCGGCACCTACACCAACGTGGCGATTACTCTTGGTCCCGCGACCCTTAGCTACCTGACCGCGGGTACAAATGGTCCGACCATCACTACCGAAACCGCAACCCTCACCACGTCCACGGTCAACGTCACACTGGCCACGCCCCTGGTAGTCACCCAGTCGGGAGCGCCAGTCGGCCTGCGCCTGGACTTCGATCTATTCAAATCGATTCTGACCAGTGGCGGACAGATCACCGGATCGGTGACGCCTACCTTCAACGTCACTACAGTTGCCAACACCGACCCCGGCGCGTACCTCGACGAGTTTGACGCGGCCGTGGTCAGCGTCAATACGGCTGCGCAGACCTTTGTCGTCCAGGGCCCGCATGGCCGGCAGTTCACCATCAATGTAACCGGCAACACCGCGTGGGACAACAGCGAAAGCATCAGCTCGCTCACCACCAGCAGCATCGTGGCTGTCTCCGGCTTCCTGAATAAGGCCGATGCAACCATTGACGCCGACGAAGTTGCCATCCTTTCGCAGAATGGCTTCTACGCCGACGGCCAGGTCACCTACGTCACACCGGCCACGGGAACCGCCACCAGCTTCAACCTGTATGTGCGCGGCCTGCTGCCCACCACCACCAGCCTCAGTCTCGGAGAGATTGCCACGGTGGATGTAAGCAGCAATACCAACTACTTCATCTACAGGCAACACAACATTCTCACCCAGTTCCTGTTCAATGACACCAACATGCTGCCCGGCCAGGCCGTTGCCATCGGCGGACCGGCGTCGTCAGTCTCCGGTTCCACGGCCACACCCACACGGGTGGCGCTCCGCCACTGGGGCTTCAATGGGACCTTCGTCGCAGGCTCCATAAACACCGCAAATAATACCTTCCAGATGCAGGTGACCGGCTTTGCCGGACTGCTGGTTCCGCAGACGGTAACCGTTTACACCTCCGGTATTACAACCTACCGTAACGGCTTCACCGCACTCAGCGGCGTCACAGGCAACATCCGCGTAGTCGGCCTGCTGATCAAGGACCCAACCTCGGGAGGCACAGACCTGATTGCCCGCTACGTGGATGTACTCAACTAAGCGACGGGGCAACCAGGCCGTCCAACAATTTACTTGAAACCGCCGATGCCAGGACCCCTTGGCTTCGGCGGTGTTTTTTTGCGTGCAGAATTTCATGGGAATCATCTCAGATTCCACGGCTGCACAGAACCTGACCACGGTGCTATAACTGGCTACAGAAAAACTTGCCGCGACTATACATCCACCGGCCTAAACCGCAGCTCCAGCCCATCCTCCTTCGCCGTCACCGCAACCGCTTCCAGCGACCGCGCCAGCCATGTCGCCGCGCGCAACGCCTCCGCCGGATGCGTCAGCAGTACGGCGAGTACGCGGCATCCCGCAGCCACACCCGAGCCAACGCCGGAGGGCGCGTCCTCCACCACGATGCACTCCTTGGGCGCGAAGCCGAGCAGCTCTGCCCCGCGACGGTACGGCTCCGCGTCAGGCTTGCCACGTACCACCATGTCGCCGCTGATGAAGCGCGGGGGGACCGGCAGTCCCGCCGCCTCCAGGCGCCCAATCAGAACCCTGGTCGATGCAGAGGAGACCACCGCCCAACGCTCTGGAGGAAGCCGCTCCAGCAGCAGCTTCACACCCGGCAGCACAATCAAGTCAGCCGTGTCTGCCAGTTCCAGGTCCTCGATCAAGCGCTGCCCCGCGGCCACCTGGGCCTCATCCCACTCCGGCTTCAGCGTACGCACAATGTCCACCGCGCGCGTGCCGTGCGGCACCTGAAACTGATCTGCATTGGGCATTTGATAATGCCTGCACCAGCGCTGCCAGCTTCGTTCCACAGAACCGGTGGAGCTGATCAACACGCCGTCCATGTCGAAGAGCAGTCCCTTGGTCTCGACCGTCAATAACTCATCCGCAGCCGTCTGGTTCAAGCCGCACGCCCCGCCAGAACAAACTCCCGGGCTCCCTCTAGTACCTGGTTTACGGATTCCACGGCACAGCTCTCGCAGTAGACCCTCAGCAGCGGTTCTGTACCCGATGCGCGCAGCAGGAGCCAAGTCTCTGCTGCATTTTTTTTGCCCACGCAGGCTGGGTTCTCAAGGAAAAATTTGATCCCATCCATCGTCTCCACCCGCAGAATTTTCATCCCAGCCATGGTATCGCCCGCAGTCAGCGCGGCGGCGCGTGCAATTGCAGACTGCTTCAGCTCCTCGTCGATGTGCATGTCGATGCGCCCGTACTGGTGCTCG
>DATKGA010000057.1:0-7366 GCA_035510935.1 Acidobacteriaceae bacterium | reverse complement strand
TGGGCCCAGCGGAGCGCAGGCGCAGAATGTGCACCGCCGCAAGGGCATGCTTGATCGAGAAGCTCGGCCTTCGTTGGATTTGTGCAGTAGGAATCGGACCGGGATCGAGGAGTGATCTTATGGGAACTTTAATCAAGGGCGGTAAGGTGGTGAGCGCGGCGGCGACAACACTGGCCGACGTGCTGATCGAGGGCGAGAAGATTGCGCTTGTCGCACCGGCAATCGACGCGGCAGGCCATACAGTCGTCGATGCGGCGGGAATGCTTGTGCTTCCCGGAGGCATCGATGTGCATACCCATCTCGACATGCCCTTCGGCGGCACGGTCAGCGCGGACGACTACGAGTGGGGAACGCGCGCGGCGGCCATCGGAGGCACCACAACCATCATCGACTTCGCCCTGCAGTCCATGGGCCATCCAATGACAGAGGCCTTCAAAACATGGCGCGCCAAGTCCGAAGGCAAAGCCTGCATCGACTACGCCCTGCACATGGCCGTCACCGACCTCGGCCCCAACGACGCCTGGCTGGACGACGTGGACGCGATGGTTGCCGAGGGAATCTCCAGCTTCAAGATCTTCATGGCCTATCCCAATGTCCTGATGGTGAACGACGCCACCATCTTCAAGCTGATGCAGCGGACCGCCAAACTCGGCGCGCTGGTCTGCGTCCACGCGGAGAATGGCACGGTGATCGACGTCGTCGTGCACCAGGCCCTCGCCGCTGGCAATACCGGGCCGCTCTATCACGCGCTCACTCGGCCGGTGGGCGCGGAGGCAGAGGCGGTGCATCGCGTCATTGCGCTCAGCGAACTTGCCGGCGGGGCGCGTGTTTATATCGTCCACGTCTCCTGCCAGGAAGCGATGTGCGAGATCGCTGCGGCGCGCGCACGCGCTCTGCGCGTCACCGGCGAAACCTGCCCGCAGTATCTTGTCCTCTCGCTCGAAGACAACATGGGCAAGCCTGGATTCGAGGATGCGAAGTTCGTCTTCACGCCTCCCCTGCGCGAGAAGAAAAATCAGTCCCCGCTGTGGCAGGCGTTGAAGGACAATGTGCTACAGGTGGTCTCCACTGACCACTGCCCCTTTCGCTTCGCCGACCAGAAGACGATGGGGCTGGACAACTTTACCAAAATCCCCAACGGCGGCCCAGGCATTGAGAATCGGATGCAGCTTGCCTATCACTATGGCGTGAATACAGGTCGCATCTCGCTGGAGCGCTTTGTCGAGCTCACCGCGGAAGCACCTGCCAAAATATTCGGCATGTTTCCCACAAAGGGCATTGTGGCCGCTGGTTCGGACGCCGATCTTCTACTCTGGGACCCGGCGGCAAAGTATACGATTACGGCAGCAACCCAGAACATGCACACCGACTACTCCATCTACGAAGGCTTTCAGGTCAAGGGAAATGCGCGCCAGGTCTTCTCGCGCGGCGAACTCATCGTCGAAAGAGGCCGCTTTATCGGCGCCGTCGGACGCGGCCGCTATCTGCATCGTGAGGTTGCCGCGCAATGAGTCGTTACGTCGAGGGGCCAACCAGTCTGACCGATGCCTTTGGCCTGCGCGCCGATCCGACGCTCTACAACGCGGACCTTGCCCCTACCACGCCGGAGCAGCGCACTTGGAGCACCTACAACTACATCGCGCTATGGTTCTCCATGTCCATGGAGGTCACTACCTACATGCTGGCCTCCAGCCTCATCGCCGGAGGCATGAACTGGAAGCAGGCCATTGCGACGGTCCTTCTGGGCAATCTCATCGTCCTCATTCCCATGCTCCTCAATGCCCATGCAGGCACAAAGTACGGCATTCCCTTCCCTGTCTTTGTGCGTTCTTCCTTTGGCGTGCGCGGCGCTAACGTTCCCGCGCTGCTGCGCGCATTCGTGGCCTGCGGGTGGTTTGGCATCCAGTCCTGGATCGGCGGGCAGTCGATTGCCGCCATGGTGAATGTGCTGTGGCCCGCTTCGTCCACTATGCCGTGGGTTTTGTGGATCTGTTTCCTTGGCTTCTGGCTGATCAACATGGCCGTCGTCTGGCGCGGTGTGGAGTCCATCCGCTTCCTGCAAAGTTTTTCCGCGCCTTTTCTTCTCCTCATGTCGCTTGTTCTGCTCGGCTACATGACCCGCAAGGCCGGTGGCTTTGGTCCCATGCTCAACGCGCCCAGCCAGTTCCATTCCAATTCCAGCTTCCTGCACTTCTTCTTTCTCTCGCTCACGGGCATGGTCGGATACTGGGCCACGCTTTCGCTCAACATTCCCGACTTCACCCGCTATGCCCGCTCGCAGGAGTCGCAGATCGTTGGTCAGGCCTTTGGTCTGCCGGTTGCCATGACCATGTACACCTTCATCGGCATCGCGTGCACCTCGGCCTCAACCGTTGTCTTTGGCCGTCCCATCTGGAATCCCATCACGCTGCTCGGGCTCTTCCATCAGCCCCTCATCGCCTTCCTGGCGCTCATCAGCATTCTCATCGCCACGCTCAACGTCAACATCGGGGCCAATGTAGTCAGCCCGTCGAACGACTTTTCCCACCTAGCTCCCAAGCACATCAGCTTCCGCACCGGCGGCATCATTACAGGCTTGATTGGCATCGCCGTAATGCCCTGGAAATTGATGGCGAGCCACACCAACTACATTCAATGGCTGGTCAGTTACTCGGGACTGCTCGGCCCTGTGGCGGGAATCATGATCGCCGACTACTTCTTTATCCGCGGCACACGCCTGGATACGGAGTCGCTCTATCGGCGTGAGGGACCGTATGAGTACCGCAAGGGTGTCAATCCGCGGGCGATGATCGCCCTGGCCGCGGGAGTATTTGCCGCGTTGATCGGTCTCATAGTCCCGGATCTTCACTTCCTGTATGACTACGCATGGTTCGTCGGCTTCGGCGTTGCTTCGCTCGTTTACATCACACTCATGGGTTCAGCGCCCACGGTTGGCGGAGCAACGCCTCTGGCCCAGCGGATTAAAGTGAATGGACTGGAGAAGGTGCTCGAGCCGGCTCTCGGTAGTAGCGCTGGGGCCAAGGCACGCATCCTTACCTCACCGGAATAAGGCAGCCAGCTAACCCGCTGCCATAACCAGGCTGTGTCATGGCAACCAGCTCATCAGCGCGGTAGAGCGCGTATGCTTTCACTCTAAGAACACATTGAGAGCCGGACTGTCTCAACTCCACGAGGAGAGTGAGTGTTGAATCGATTTGCATGCATGGCCATTCTGTTGCTGTCGCCGGGACTGTTGTCTGCCGCGCCCGCGCCAGCTCCCGCCGCAACCCCCGCGACAGAAGAGCCCTCCATGACTGGCCTCTGGAAGACCGATGGCAGCATCGCGGGTCAGCAGGTAAGGATGATGTGCGCGCTCACCGAGACCAAACATAATTTGAGCGGAGTATGTTCAGGCGCTCAGGACGGCTACGCCGTTCACAAGATCGCCGGATCCGTAAAGGGGCAGAAGGTTCAGTTCTACTTTCAGTCCGCTTTTGGCGGCAATTCTCTCACCCTCATCGTCAGCGGCACGCTCAGCGAGGACCGTACCGAAATGGACGGCGACATGGAAGTGGCGCCGATGGGCGGCGGCATGGACGCACAACAAATGAACCTCAGCGGCACCCTTAAGGCGGTTAAAGAGCTGGAGCACGACACAGCATCGGCGCAGGCCACCGCAACAGCGGCGCAGACGGACGCGACGGCGGCGCAGGCCTGGGCTGCGGAGGCACAGGCCGAGATGGCTGCGGGAAACGCCTCGGAAGCCAAGGCAGACGCGCCGCAAGCCGGTGCCATAGCGGCCGAAGCGGGTGCCAAGGCAGCGCAGGCCGGGACTGAAGCAGCAGAAGGATCAAACGTGCCGCCCTCCCCCGCTGCACAACCCATTGCAACAGGCACATGGAGCATCAACGCCGAAGTGCAGGCGACGCAGGCGATGATGACCTGCGTGCTTACCGAAACGGAACATAAACTGGCCGGCACCTGCATTGCAGGCGAAGACACTACACCTCATGCCTTGACCGGAGTGACCACGGCAAAGGGCGTGGGCTGGCGCTTCGACACGGTATATCAAGGCCAGCCGATTACGATCTCCATGAACGCTACCATCGCCGCCGACGGCACAAAGATGAATGGCTCGATCTCTGTCGCGCCCATGGGTGTGGATGGGACCTTTATCGCCACAAAGCAATAGCGCCTGCTGTTGCCTGGAAAGGGCCAAAGGCCCGTTCTATCCCAGCCTGGGGCGCAGCCCCAGGATCATACCCGCCACAAGCCTGCGGGCTGAAGGCCCGCGCTATAGTCGATCTTAACTCCTAGCGCAAAAACGCCCCCAACTCCGTAGCCGCGTTGCGCAGGTGGGGCAAAAACCGCGTCTGCATCTCGTACAGCGACATGCGCGGTGCGCTTCCGCTCAGGTTGACCGTCGCCACTACGCGGCCGGTGGGCGAGTAGACGGGCACGGCAAGCGAGCGCAGGCCCACCTCGTACTCCTGGTCCACCATCGCGTAGCCGTGGCGGCGGACGTTGCGCAGTGCCAGGCGTAGCTTATCCACGCTGCTCACCGTGCGCGCGGTGTGCAGCTTCAACACCACGCGCGCCAGATACTGCTCCAGTTGTTCCGCCGGCATATAGGCCAGAAGCACGCGGCCCATGCTGGTGCAGTAGGCAGGCAGGCGGCTGCCGATGTGTAGGTCGTCACTCATCACACGCGACACGGTGGACCGCGCGATGTAGACGATCTCGTCACCGTCCAGCGTGGCCACCGAAAAACTCTCGTGCAGCGCGGCGGACATGCGTTCCAGAATGGGCTGGCCCGCGGTTGAGAGCGAGTTGGAGGCTGAGTAGCTGTTCGACAGCGCCAGCATGTGCGGGCGCAGCGCGTAGCGCGAGCCATCTTCTGCGCCGGCAAAACCCAGCTTGGCCAGCGTGTACAGGCAGCGGCGTACCGCGGCGCGAGAGATGCCCGTCTTCACCGCAAGCTGCGCGATGCTCATCTGCGGGGTCTGTGGTGTGAACGACTGGATCACCAGCAACCCGCGCGCCAGCGAGGTCATGAAGTTGGGATCGCCGATAAAGGGGTCCAGGCTCGAGGCAGGGGTGGATCTAGCGGTGTTCGCGGTTGCTGCGGCCGTAGGCGCTGTACGCGCGGACGCAATACTCGCAACCGGTTCCTTCAAGCCGGCCATCGTGCTGGTCGAATGGGAAGCAGCGTTGGGGCGGTGGGGTGAATTGCTCATCAATCTGCCTTCTTGTTCTCCGGCAAAGTTAGCCGGATGGATTGCCCAGGGTGTAGCTTCTCAAGGGTCAACTTGAAAGAAGGGGGCCCGGAGGTCCTTACAGGTGCGATAGTCGAACTACTATAACGATAACCGCACAATACCCTCCACTGCAACATTGCTCCCTTTGCCCGTCACGCATATGCATCCAATTCTTGTTGCTGTGAGAAAATTGACCCCTATGAGCCCTCAAGATTCCCCTCGCCTGCCGCTCAACCAACGCCACGCATGGAAGGCGCTGCAAAGCCATTTCCAGGCGATCGGTGCAATCCATCTGCGCGATCTCTTCGCCGAGGACCCGGCCCGCGGCACGCGCTTCACAGCAGAGGCAGACGGCATATTCCTCGACTACTCCAAGAACCGCGCCACCGATGAGACCCTGAAGCTGTTGGTCGAACTCGCGGAGCAGTCAGGCCTGCGCTCGAAGATCGACGCCATGTTTCGCGGCGACAAGATCAACCTCACCGAGAACCGCGCCGTCCTGCATATCGCTCTGCGCGCCCCGCGCAGCGAGAGCATCCTTGTCGACGGCGAAGACGTCATCCCCGGCGTCCATGCCGTGGTGGACAAGATGGCATCCTTCGCAGATAAGGTCCGCTCCGGGCAGTGGAAGGGCCACACCGGCAAGCCGATTCGCAACGTCATCAACATAGGCATCGGCGGCTCGGACCTCGGCCCTGTGATGGCGTACGAGGCGCTCAAGTTCTACTCGCAGCGCAACCTCACCTTCCGTTTCATCTCCAACGTCGATGGCACCGACTTCGCCGAAGCCGTCCACGATCTCAACCCCGACGAGACGCTCTTCCTGGTCGCCTCCAAAACCTTCACCACGCTGGAGACGATGACCAACGCACACACCGCGCGCGAGTGGTCGCTGGCCGGGCTGGGCGGCGATCAGGCCGCCGTCGCCAAACACTTCGTCGCCATCTCCACCAACGCGAAAGAGGTCGCGGGCTTTGGCATCGACACCAAAAATATGTTCGGCTTCTGGGACTGGGTCGGTGGACGCTACTCCATGGACTCCGCCATCGGCCTCTCCACCATGATCGCCATCGGCCCCGATAACTTCCGCGACATGCTCGCCGGCTTTCACGCCATGGATGTTCACTTCCGGACGGCGCCGTTTGAAAAAAATCTTCCCGTGCTGCTCGGGCTTCTTACGCTGTGGTACACCGACTTCTTCGACGCGCAGACCATCGCGGTGTTGCCCTACGAGCAGTACCTCAAGCGCTTTCCTGCCTATCTACAGCAGCTCACCATGGAGTCGAACGGCAAGCATGTGACCCTGGACGGCACACAGGTCGCCACCCAGACTGGCCCCGTCTTCTGGGGCGAGCCGGGAACCAACGGGCAGCATTCGTTTTACCAGCTCATTCATCAGGGAACGCGCCTCATTCCCTGCGATTTCATTGGCTTTTACAAGTCGCTGAACCCGCTCGGACGCCACCACGACATGCTCATGGCCAACGTCTTCGCGCAGGCCGAGGCGCTCGCCTTCGGCAAGACCGCCGAACAGGTAAAGGCCGAGGGCACACCCGACTGGCTCGTCCCGCACCGCGTCTTCGAGGGCAATCGCCCGTCCAACGTCATCCTCGCCGAAGCGCTCACGCCCGAAGTTCTAGGCAAGCTCGTCGCTCTCTACGAGCACGCCGTCTTCACCCAGGGAATCATCTGGAACATCGACTCCTTCGACCAGTGGGGCGTGGAACTCGGCAAGGTCCTCGCCACTAAGATCCTCGCCGAACTGGAATCCCCCACCGAACCCGCCACCTCGCACGACTCCTCGACCACCAGCCTCATCCGCCGCTACCGCGCCAGCAAGTAGCCATGAAAGAACGTCGCACAACTCACCCGCCCTATTTCCCTTTACCTGAAGCCCAACAATGGCTTAGTCTTCGTCAATGGACTATTCGCAGATCATCACGATGGAGCCGGGCAAGCGGAGCGGCAAGCCGTGCATTCGCGGATTGCGTATGACCGTGGGGGATGTGCTCGGATACCTGGCGTCGGGGATGACCCACGCGGAGATACTGCGCGATTTTCCCTACCTGACGGAAGAGGACATCCGCGCGTGCCTGGCATTCGCGGCCGACCGTGAGCGAAAGTCGGAG
>DATKGA010000056.1:0-15119 GCA_035510935.1 Acidobacteriaceae bacterium | reverse complement strand
GAGGGAAAAAGGGAAGGACGCGCTTGGCTTGCGGTTCCGGCGCATACAGTTCACGCCCGACCTGATGCCGTCCGACATTACCGGGACCGACATCATCGAAGAGGACGTGACGACCGGGCATCGCAAATGGACCTTCGTCGAAGGGCCGATCTTCGGCAATATTCTGCTGGCCGACGAGATCAACCGCACGCCTCCGAAGACGCAGTCCGCGCTGCTGGAAGCCATGCAGGAGCATTCCTGCACGGTGCGCGGCACCCAGTACAAGCTGCCTGCTCCGTTCTTTGTGCTGGCCACGCAGAACCCGATCGAGCTGGAAGGAACGTATCCGCTTCCGGAGGCGCAGTTGGACCGTTTCCTCTTCAATTCAATCCTGGGCGACTTGAGCGCCGAGGACGAAATGAAGGTAGTGGACCGGACGACCGCAACGCGTGTGACCAAGGTGGTGGCCGTGACCTCATCCGAGGACATGCTCGAGTTCCAGCAACTTGTGCGCATGGTGCCCATCGCCGAGACGCTCTCGCGCTATGTGGTGGACCTGGTGCGCAGCACGCGGCCCAAGAGTGAAAACGCTTCGGATTTTGTAAAGAAATATGTGAACTACGGGGCCAGCGTTCGGGCGGCGCAATTTATTGTGCTGGCCGCCAAGGCGCGAGCGCTTTCGCATAAGCGCTACCACGTCACCTATGACGACATTACCTCGGTGGTGGGGCCGGTGCTGCGGCATCGCATTCTGCTGAACTTTCACGCCGAGTCCGACCGTATTGACACAGACGAGATCATCACCCGGCTGATCGCGCATGTGCCGCGGCCGAAGGAGATTTGATGCAGCGTTTTCTGGATCCCAATGTGCTGGCCGGCATATCCTCGCTGGACCTCCTGGCAAAGACGGTAGTGGACGGCTTCGTGGCCGGGCTGCACCGTTCGCCGGACTTCGGCTTCAGCCAGGAGTTCGCCGAGTACCGCGCCTACACTCCGGGGGACGACCTGCGCCATGTGGACTGGAACCTGTTCGCGCGCACCGAACGCTGCTATCTGAAGCGCTACCGCGGCGAGACGAACAGCCAGCTTACGGTCATGCTGGATGCGAGCAACTCGATGCAATACACCTCCGGGCCGCCGATGAAGATGGACTATGCGCGCTATATTGCCGCGTCACTTTTTTATCTTGCCATCCACAACCAGCGCGACGCGGCAGGATTGATTGTGTTCGACGACGAGGTGCGCGAGTACATTCGGCCATCCACGCGGCAGGGCCAGTTGGCGCGGCTGTTCGCCGGACTGGAGCGGGCGGAACCTCATGCGCGCACGGATTTTGCCAAACCATTGCTGCACTTTCAGAATTTTTTGCAGCGGCGCGGCATCGCGATCATCGTTTCGGATTTTTACGAGGACCCCGAGACCGTTGTGCGCGCCATTGAGCCACTGCGCTTCCACGGCCATGAGGTGGTGCTGTTTCATGTCCTCGATCCACAGGAGATACGACCGGTGATGAAGGGATCGGCTGTCCTGATCGATCTGGAAACCGATCAGAGGATCGAAGTCGTCCCCGAATATACCAAGACCACCTATCGCGCGAAGGTGGATGCGCATATCGAAGCGCTTCGCACGCGCACGCAGGCGGCGGGGATGGATTATCAACTGCTCACCACCGACCAGCCTCTGGATTCGGCGCTGCGAGAGTATCTCTCGATGCGAAAGGCGGGTAACTGATGGGCTTTCTCGCGCCGTGGTTTCTGGGCGGGCTAGCGGCACTGAGCGTGCCGGTGTTCGTGCATCTGCTGCGGCGGCATATCAGCATACCGCGGCCGGTGAGTTCGCTGATGTTCTTCGAGCGAGGCACGCAGAGCTCGACGCGCCACCGGCGGCTTCGCTACCTCATTTTGTTCGCTCTGCGAGCTGCGTTGGTGCTGCTGCTGGTGCTGGCATTCGCAAACCCGTTTGTGCGGCGGGCTGCCGCGGATACCAACGGACGCATGCTTCTGATCGTGCTGGACAACTCGTTCAGCATGCGGGCCGGGACGCGGTTTACGGACGCGAAACAGAAGGCGCTGGCGCAACTGGCTGCGAAGCCGCATTCACAGAAGGCGCAGATCATGGCTTTCGGCGGACAACTGGAAGTGATGACGCAGCCAATCAGTGACGACGCGCAGTTGCGCGCCGCGCTGGAGAGCATCCAGCCGGGAGATGGGCACGCCAATTATGGAGAGCTGGGACGGGCTATCCGCACCCTGAGCGAGACGGTGCATGGCCCGATCGATCTTCACCTGTTCAGCGACATGCAACGCAGCGCAATGCCCGCGAACTTTGCCGACATGGTGCTGCCCAGTTCCGTGATGCTGCTTTTGCATCCCGTGGCGGAGGGCGCCACACCGCCCAACTGGACGGTGGAAAGCGTGGATGCACCGGCTGAATTGTCCGACCCGAAGGACCCCAAGCGGTCGCGCGTACAGGCAGTTGTGGCGGGCTTCGGCACGCCGGCAGCGACGAAGTCGGTGTCGTTGACGGTAAACGGAAAGGTGATTGCGACCAAGAAGGTGGATGTGCCCGCCAACGGGCGCGCGACGGTTAATTTTGCGCCGCTCGATGTGGGCTATGGATTCAATCGCTGCGCGGTGCGGATCGAGGGCGGCGACGCTTTTCCGGCAGACGATGCAAGCGACTTTGTGGTGCGGCGGTCCGATCCGGAGCGGATTTTGTTCGTGCATGCCGCTGGCGATCCGCGTTCCGCGCTCTACTTCGATGCGGCGCTACAGGCGGCGGACCAAGCTTCGTTTGTGCTGCAATCGGTGGCCGCAGAGCAGGCGACAGACCTCGACCCGTCGAAGTTCGCCTTCGTGGTGCTATCGGATACGGTGGTATTGCCCTCGATCTTTGAGCACTCGCTGGAGCAGAACGTAGCGAAGGGCGGCAGTGTACTGATCGCATTGGGCACCGACGCGGCGCACCATGCACAGATTCCGTTATGGGGCGGCAGTGCCAAGGATGCGCACGATTATGCGCGCGGCGGCGCTCCGGCAACGGTGGGGCAGGTGGATTTCAACTATCCCGCGCTACAGCAGGAAAATCCTGGGCGCGACAACGGCGGCTGGGCCGAGGTCAAGGTTTTCTATGCCGTGGTGGTGGACCCGGCGCAGACACGCGTCGTGGCGCGGTTGACGGACGGCACACCGCTGATGCTGGAAAAGCAGATGGGTGAAGGACATTTGCTGCTGCTGACATCGGGACTTGAGAACCTGACCAACGATATGCCGCTGCACCCTGTGTTTGTGGCTTTTGTGGACCGGACGGCGCGCTACCTCTCCGGCAGCGAGCGGCTGAGCGGATCGAGGCTGGTGGATTCCTTCGTTTCACTGCGCGCCGCGGCCGATCCGGCGGGTTCGGTTGCGAACGTCGAAGTGATTGACCCGGATGGGCACCGGCCGCTCTCGCTTAGCGAGGCGCGAACGGTCGAGACCTTCCGCCTGGAACGCGCGGGTTACTATCAGATTAGATTTGCCGATGGACGCGATGCGGTCATTGGGGTGAATCCCGACCGGCGCGAGTCGGACCTGCAGCCGATGGCGCAGGATGTGCAACAACTTTGGAGCGGAAGCTCCGGCGGCGGCGCGACGCAGACGACAGACGCCGCGCCGGCAGAAGGAAAGACCAGGCCCTTTAGCCTGTGGTGGTACGTTATGCTGCTTGCATTGGTTGTCGCATTGGCGGAGACAGCGTTCGCCAGCGGATACATGGGTACGCAGCGGGAGGAAGTATGAGCAATTACAGCGACCTGAATGCCTATATTGCGCGACTGCAGCAAAGGCTGCGGCTGGGAGCGTGGCTGCGTGGCGCAGCCATCTTTACCGGCACCGCGCTCACCGTTACGGTTGGGATGGTCCTGCTGCTCAACCGCCTTGCGTTTCCGGAGCATGGAGTCACGGCTGCGCGGCTGTCGATCTTCGCTGCACTCGCCGTGGCCGCGGTCTATGGGGTTGCGGTACCGTTGATGCGCCTGACGCGCGCGCGCGCTGTAAGCAACATCGAAGCAGCAAATATCGAGATGGAACAGCGGCTGACGACCTTTCAGGAACGCGCCGGCAACGCGGACGACCCGTTTCTGGAACTGCTGGCCGCCGATACCCTGGCACGGACGCAGCATGTGACTCCTTCCTCGATGGTTCCCGACAACCGCTTGTTCGTGCTTGGCGGCGCGGGACTGGGCTGCCTTGCGGTGCTGCTGTGGATGATTGCCGCCGGACCAGGCTACCTGGGATATGGCGCATCCCTGTTGTGGACGGGGCCGAAGAAGAACGTCTCGCCGATGTATACCATCACTGTGATGCCGGGCGATGTGACGGTGCGGCGGAACAGCGATCAGCTGATTACCGCGCGCGTGAGCGGAATGCAGCCCGACAAGGCGCGACTGTTTGCCCACTACCAGAGCGCGGAGGGATGGGAGCCAGTGGCCATGCAGGCCGAGCCGGACGCGGGCACCGGTGCAACCTACCAGTTCGTCTTTGCCGGATTGCCGGAGAATGTGGAGTACTATGTGGCCGCCGGGCCGCTGGTCTCCGCGCACTACAAAGTGCGCGTGGTGGACCTGCCGTCGGTGAAGGATGTCCGGGTTACCTACCGCTATCCCGTATGGACCGGAATGAAGCAGGAGATCGAGGAGCATTCGGGCGATCTGCGCGCGATTGAAGGGACCGACGCCGCGATCGAAGTGGAGATGGACCGACCCTTGAAGGATGGGCAGCTCACGCTCGATGGCGGCCAGACCATTCATCTGACGGGCGGGGAGGGCAACAAATATAAGGGCACAATCCACATGGACAAGGACGGCTCGTATCATGTGGCCGCCACGGACGAAGGCCAACCGGTACGGCTCTCGGAAGATTACTTTATTGCGACCGACAAGGCGACACCGCCGCAGGTTGCCATTAGCCGTCCAACTGGTGACTACCGGGCAAGCCCGATCGAGGAGGTCACGGTCGGGGTGAAGGCGGCCGACCAGTTTGGACTGAAAGATATGCACCTTCACTACTCGGTGAACGGCGGGCCGGACCGCGATGTGAACCTGCTGAAGACGCCCGGTGAAAAGAGTGCCGATGGTTCGTACCTGCTGCCGCTGGAGGACTACAAGCTGGCTCCCGGCGATCTGGTGAGCGTCTATGCGACCGCGAAAGACGGCAACACGGAGGCCCGCACCGATATTGGCTTCATCCAGGTGGATCCCTTTGAGCGCGAGTTCTCCCAGTCGCAGCAGAGCGGCGGTGGCGGCGGCGGCGGCGGTGGTGGCGGCGGACAGGGCAACAACCAGACGGAGATCTCCAAGCGCGAAAAAGAACTGATCGCCGCGACATGGAAGCAGCAGAACGACAAGGCAGCGACGCCCAAGGATGCAGCGGCCCAGGGCCAGTTCCTCTCCGATGCACAACAAAAACTGCGCGACCAGGTGAATGCTCTCTCCATCCGCATGCAGAGCCGCGACATCTCCGAAGCGAATGAGGAGTTCACTGATTTCGACAAGGACATGCAGGCTGCAGCCGCGGCCATGGTCCCCTCGGCGGATAAGTTGAAGGGCATGCAGTGGAAGGATGCGGTTCCACTGGAGCAGAAGGCCCTACAGGCGCTGTTGCGCGCGGAGGCAACCTTCCGCAAGATCGAAGTGGCCTTCGGCCAGCGCGGCGGCGGCGGTGGTGGCGGCGGCGGCGGAGGCGGTGCAGGACGTGACCTGGCCAGCCTCTTTGACCTGGAACTTGATACGGCGAAGAACCAGTACGAGACGGCGCAGACCGCTTCTCCGCAAGAGCAGCACGAGAAGGATGTGGAGGACGCGCTGGAGAAGCTGGATGCACTGGCTAAACGGCAGGCCGACCTGGCCAACCAGCGGCCCAACCCGCAACAAAGCTTCCAGGAACGCTGGCAACAGGAGATGCTGCGGCGCGAAGCCGAACAACTGCAGCGGCAGATGGAGCAGATGGCGAACAACGGTCAGCAGGGCCAACAAGGACAGCAGGGCCAACAGGGACAGCAGGGCCAACAGGGACAGCAGGGCCAACAAGGGCAGCAGGGGCAGCAAGGACAGCAAGGTCAACAAGGACAACAGGGGCAGCAAGGTCAGCAAGGGCAAGGCTCGAGTGCTTCTGGCGGATCGGCCTCAGGGCAACAGAGTTCGCAGGCGCAAGGCGGTTCTCAAGGCCAAAACGGTTCGCAGGCATCGCGCCGGCAGGCTGGCGGTCCATCCTCCGGCTCTTCGGCAGGGCAGTCTGGAGATCAGCGGATTGAACAGGCGCTGAACCGTCTTCAGCAGGCAACGGACGCAATGAAACGCGGCGGTGCGCCGCAGCAGGGAGCGGACGCTGCGCAGCAGGCAGCGGACCGGTTGCGCGATGCGACCAACCTGCTAGCCGGCACACAGCAGCAGCTCGCCTCAGGCAATGTGGACTCCCTGGCGCGCGCGGCCGGTCAACTGACGCAGGAGGAGCATACCCAGGCAGACCAGATCAACAAACTGGCCAGCGAGCAGGGGCAAGCCGGCGAGACAGACGTCGACAAGATGGCCGCCATGATCAGCGAACGCGATCGTCTTGCGCAGGAGCGGCAACAACTCTCCGATCAACTGTCGAACCTACAGAAAAATATGCGCGATGCAGCACGCCAGATGGCCCCCAATCAACCTGGGGTTGCGCAGAAGTTGCGCGATGCGCTGACCGGGATGGATGAGTCCGATCTGGACAACCATGTGCAGCGAACGGCGGACTGGCTGCGCAGCGGAATCAATCCGAATTCGAATGGCACAGAAAACGAGATTGCGCAGGGACTGGAGAAGTTGAGCCAGCAGCTACGCCAGGCGCAGCAGGGAGTGGGACAGGGCCAGCCGGGACAACACGCCACAGGACAGGGCGACGAGACCGCGGCACTCAATCAGGTGGAACGGTTGCGCAACCAGATTGAAGCCATGTCGGCTTCACGCGGCGGCAATGGGAGGCAAGGCCAGAACGGACAAGGTCAGAACGGACAGGCTCAGAACCGTCAAGGTCAGAACGGGCAGGGTCAGAACGGGCAGGGCCAAAACGGGCAGGGTCAGAACGGGCAGGGGCAGAACGGGCAGGGTCAAAACGGACAGGGTCAGAACGGGCAGCGTGGCGGACAACAGGCAGGCAATGCTGGTGGACAGGGTCGCAACGGTCAGCAGCAGGGCAGAAATGGGCAGGGCGGAAATGGGCCGGGCGGCCAGCAACAAGGCGGGGGATCGGGCCAGCAGGCGGGGAATAATCCAGCTCAGCGCGGCGGAGGCGGTGCCCCATTCAGCGGCGATGTTGGCAATCGGAACGGGGGCGGGCGCAGCGGCGATGTGGCCAATAATGGAGGTCGCGGTGCGGATTACACCGTCTGGGGCAATATCAACACCGGCAACAACCGCTTCGGCGGGCAGGCCGGTACCCAGAACGCGCCCACCGATGCCTCCGGCAATCCAGCCGATACGGAGCGCACCTATCAGCAAGGCATGCAGGAGCTGAACCAGCTGCGGCAATTGGTGCACAGCGACCCGCAGACCGAGAAGCAGGTAGCAGATTTAACGAAACAGATGCAGCAACTCGATCCCAGCCGTTTTCCAGGCAATCCTGCCATGGTGGAGCAGATGCACCGTGAAGTGCTGAGCACGGTCGACAAGCTGGAACTCCAGCTACAACGCGATGACGCCTCCACCGAAGCCCGCACCGGGAAGCCGGACGCGGTTCCCGCGGGATATCAGGAATCGGTTGCCGAGTACTATCGGCGGCTAAGCAAGAACCCATAGAACCGGGTAGACCGCTCTTGTAGTTCGCACGGTCGCTGGGAATGCAGGACGAAGATGAAATTTGACATGCCATCGGTCCCAGTGACGCGATAGACTTTCATACCATATGTTGAATCGCCGCCAATTCCTCGCCTCCTCAGCCGCCGCCTCAACCGTCGCCGCACTCGCTCCGCGTGCGTTTGCGCAGCCCGCACCAGTCCCCTTCATCGACTCGCACGTCCATGTGTGGAAGACGGATCCGGCGTTTCCGTTTTCCGGGGGCGCTCATCCATCTCCGGCAGACGCCTCGGCCGAGATGCTGCTGGACCTGATGCACGCCAACAATGTATTGCGCACCGTATGCATTCAGGTGATCCACTACAAGTGGGACAACAGCTATCTGGCCAGCGTGCTGAAGCGTTACCCGAAGGACTTCCACGGCGTGTGCCGCGTCAATCCCGAGGACGCCGCCGCTCCGGACCAGCTAACCAAGCTCACCGAGGAGCAGGGATTCAGCGGCGTGCGCCTGAGCCCAGCCGCCGGCCCAGGCGGAGACTGGCTCACCGGGCCGCTGATGCCGCCGCTATGGAGGCGTTGCGCCCAGCTCAAGGTGCCGATGACACTACTGATCCCGGCTACGCGGCTGGCCCAGATACACCCGCTGATCGAGGCCAACCCCGACCTCCAGGTCGTCATCGACCACATGGCCGACACGCCGCTGGATCACCCCGAGCAGTTGGATCTGCTGCTGGCGCTGGCCCAGTACCCGCACGTCTTCGTGAAGATATCGCATATGTGGTCGCTCTCCAGACAGCCATATCCGTATCCCGACGCAGCCGTTCAAGTGAAGAAGCTGTATGACGTTTTCGGTGCCAAACGCCTGATGGCCGGGACCGACTGGCCCATCTCCCTGCCGAAGCAGTCGTACGCGCAGACCGTTGCGCTCTATCGCGACCACTTCGACTTCATTCCTGTGCAGGACCACGCGCAGATATTCTCGAAGACTGTGCAGCAAGTGTGGCCATTCGGTATCTAGTGGAACTGAATAGACTCACTGGGTGAGTCTGGACGGATGAAGTAGATTCCAGCTAAGGTTATCGAGGGCCAACTCCAAATTAAGGTTGTCCAATGACAAAGTCTGCAGACTGCCGGGTGAAGATCAGCCGGCATTATCTACCTATATTTTTTCTGTTTGCAATGGGAACCCTGTGCGCCGCGGCCCAGCGCGAGACGGGTGATTGGCCCCAGTTCGGCTGGGACCTGGCAAGCTCCAGCGCGCCAACCACTGCGACAGGCATCACCGCCGCGAATGCCGGCACGCTGACCCGTCGTCAAGTCACTCTGGACGGCACGGTGGATGCGTCCGCCATCTACCTTCGCGGCGTCACCGTGAAGGGTTCGAAGCATGATGTTTTTTTTGTGACCACCACATACGGAAAGACGATCGCGGTGGATGCCGCGCAGGGCACCATTCTTTGGGAGTATACGCCGCCCAACTATGATGCCTTGCACGGCACAACCCAGGTCACCAACAGCGCGCCGGTCGCCGATCCCGGCCGGGAGTATATCTACGCCGCCGTTCCTGATGGCAGCGTCCAGAAGCTCGCAATCTCCGATGGTCACGCGATCTGGACCACCACCATCACCCTGATGCCTTTGCGCGAGAAGATTGCCGGGGCGCTTAAGGTGTTTCGCGGTCGCGTCATCGCGGTCACGGGCGGCTATGTTGGGGATCGCCCTCCTTACCAGGGACACGTTGTGATTCTGGATGCGCAGAGCGGACAGTTACTGCATGTGTGGAACTCGCTTTGCAACGACCGTACTGCCTTGTTTATGCCCAACACATGTCCGGAGAGCGATTCCGCGATCTGGGGCCGCGCCGGGGCAGTGATCGATGCGGCGACCGGCAATATCTTTGTGGCCACCGGCAACGGTCCCTACGACGGCAAGACGAGTTGGGGCGATGCGGTGATTGAGCTAAACCCGGATGCTACCCAGATGATCGGCAATTACACACCAGCAAACAATGCCGAACTTAATCGGCGCGATCTAGACGTCGGCTCAACTTCGCCGGCGATGCTGGGCGGCGACCTGATCGCGCAGGGAGGCAAGGATGGAGTCTTCTGGCTCATCAGTATCAAGGCCATGGCAGGCACCGCTTCCCATATGGGCGGTGAACTACAGACTGTACCCACGCCTTCGGCTGCCCGCCAGTTTCTTACTGCTCCCGCGGTGTGGCATCATGGAGCGGACACATGGCTGTTTTCCGCTGACTTCGGGGCTACCGCGGCCTGGTCACTCCAAGACGGGAAACTCACCCCCATGTGGAAGAACAGCAACGGAGGTAGCAGTCCGGTAGTGGCGGGAGGCCTGCTGTACGTCTATGATCCCGGGGGTGGAGGACTGCGTATCTACGATCCGGTCAAGGGAACACAGCTCGCCGACCTGGAATGCGGCGGCGGACACTGGAATAGCCCCATCGTGGTTGACGGCAGGATTGCCGTTCCGGAGGGCAGCGCCAATGCACACGCCACCACTGGGGTACTCGATATCTGGAGCCTCCAGAAGAAATAGCCGAGTGGTACCGGCAGCCGGGGCTGCACTATAGACATGGACTTTCAGGAATAACCAAGCCAAGGAACTCAACAGATTATGTCGAGACGGGTACAAAACATCGGGCATGACGCTGCAACGATGTGATACGCTGGTGCGCGCCGCTAGACCAAAGGAAAAATTGTGTTCTGAAGGGAGATATATGACAAGACAAGAAGTATCACGACGCAGTTTTCTGGGAGCTTCCGCTGCAGCGGGAGCTGCGGTGCTTACTCACCCAGTTCACCTGGCCGCGCAGGCAGCCGGGATTAAAGTCGCGGACATGCCGGACCTCACGATCAAGGAGGCAAAGATCTATGTCCTCGATGGCAGTAGCTGGCGGAACTCCGGGGCAGGTTTAAGCGGCGGAAACGAAATCGCCTCTCTGGTGACCGCCAGCGGGATTGAGGGTAATTTCACGCTTGGGAACGGGGCGGGGGGGGTGAGAACCCCAGCGGGGAGTTGGGTTGACTTTGCCAAGACCCACTGTGTTGGCAAAAATCTGTTCGATATTCTTCCCACCGTCTCCACCATTCCCCTTCAGAACCAGCCCGGCGGCGGCGGTGGTGGAGCAGGACCGGCCGGCGCGGCTGGTGGAGGTCGCGGCGGAGCCGGAGCGGCAGGCGGTGGAGCGGCCGGTGCGGCTGGCGCAGGAGCCGGAGCGCCAGGAGCAGGCAGAGGCGGTGGAGGCGGCAGAGGAGGAGGAGACTTTATCGGCGGATTCAACCCCGGCTTTAGAAGCCGGACGCATGGAACCGGAACCCCGGGCCCGAATGCTCATGCCGCGGCCTGCGATTTCATCCTGTGGGACATTCTGGGCAAGGCGGTGAACCGTCCCATCTACAAGCTACTGGGTGGCACCAAAGATAAGATTCTGGCCTATGCCAGTTCGCAGCATCTGGCCACGGTCGAGGACTACGGTCCGGACATCCTCAAGGCGAAGGCTGCGGGAATCAAGGCCTACAAGATTCATCCGGGCGGAGGCCAGCATAAAGCCGGCGGTCGAATTCCCGCCTACCTCGGCCACATCGATGAGATCAAAGAGGTGCGCAATGCAGTGGGAGACGACTTTACCCTGCTGTTCGACGGAGTGCAGGCATACAACTACTATGAGGCGTTGCGTGTGGGCCGCGCGCTCGACGAGTATGGCTACGACGCCTTCGAGGACCCCATGCAGACCACCGACCTCGAGGGGTTGATTGAACTGCGCAAGCACCTGGACGTGCCCACCGAGGTAGGCGAGTTCCTTACGAACATCTACGACTACGGCGAGTACATCAAGCGCGATGCCATGGGAATTGTACGGCTGGTTACGGACGGTGTCGGCGGCATCACCGGATCGTTCCGTGTGGGTCAGTTGGCCGATACCTTCGGCATGCCTTGCACGCCGCATAACTGGGGCACCTTCTTTGACATGGCTGCGGCCTTCCAGGTGGAGTTGGCTCTGCCCAACTGTTACTGGTTCGAGATGGTGTGGCCGTGGGAGTATGCGGACCGGCCGTATGTGAAACACCAGTTCCGCGTCGACGCGGACGGCTACGTTGCGGCACCGACCGACCCGGGCATGGGGTATCCAATCGACATGGCCGTTGTCGATAAACTAATGACTCGGATTGACCGCGGATAGCCTTTCTCTTCCAGCCTGGGCAACCTGCCAACTGGCTCAGTTCCAAGATCATGCTGTGAAACTCCACAGTGGAACTGCTCTAATAGAGTATGGCGCAGGCATTTACCGCAGACCGAGTGGTGACTCCGCAAGGGACGCGGCGCGCGGCCCTGCTGCTGGAAGATGGGCCCCCCGGTGGGCCTCGCGGGGTGATTCGCGCTGTCTGCGAGCCTGGCGATCTACCTGCCAATGCTGAGGTCATCGATTTTGGCCCGTACGCTCTGCTGCCCGGCCTGGTCGACTCGCACGTCCATATCAACCAACCGGGCCGCACCGAGTGGGAGGGTTTCTCCACGGCCACACGCGCCGCGGCCGCGGGCGGCTACACCACACTGATCGATATGCCGCTGAACTGCCTGCCTGCGACGACAACGGTCGCCGCGTTGGAGGCCAAACGCGATTCCGCGGCAGGACAGTGTCTCGTAGACTGGGCTGCATGGGGCGGCGCCGTAGCGGACAATCAAGCCGATCTACTGCCCCTGGCGCGCGCTGGCATTGCGGGTTTCAAAAGCTTTCTGATTTACCCCGGCTGTGATGGTTTCAGCATGATCGATCGCGAGCAGTTGGAGCGCGCGCTGCCTGCCATTGCTGAATCCGGCCTGCCGCTGCTGGTCCATGCCGAGTTGGCCGGGCCAATCGAAAGAGCGACCGCGTCCCTGCGTAACACCGACTGGCGCAGGTATGCAACCTACCTCGCCTCGCGGCCAGACGAGGCTGAGTTGGAGGCGATCCGCCTGATGATTCGCCTATGCCGCCGGGTTGGATTTCGACTGCACATCGTTCATCTGGCCACCGCTCAAGCGCTGCCGGAACTACAAGCCGCTCGTGCCGAAGGCCTGCCCATTTCGGTCGAGACCTGCCCACACTATTTGCATTTTGCCGCCGAGCAGATTGCCGATGGATCGACCCTGCTGAAGTGTGCTCCGCCGATCCGCAGCGTTGCCAACCGCGAGGCCCTATGGCAGGGTCTGCGTGACGGCATCATTGACCTGGTCGCCACCGATCACTCCCCATGCCCGCCGGCGATGAAATGCCTCGAAGAGGGGCGTTTCGACCTCGCGTGGGGGGGCATCGCAAGCCTCTCGATTGCGCTGCCGGTGATGTGGACCGGGGCCGCGCAGCGCGGCTTCACGCTGCAAGAGATAGCTCGCTGGATGTCCTCCGCGCCCGCTGCACTCGCAGGATTGAGCGACCGTGCCGGAACACTCGAAGCCGGACGCGAGGCAAACTTCGTAGTCTTTAATCCAGAAGCCGAATTCACGGTTACGCCCGAGCGGCTGCACTATCGCCATGCTATCTCGCCCTATATGGGCGAGATGCTAAGAGGAGCAGTGGAAGCAACCTACCTGCGTGGCGAACCAGTGTATCAAGCGGGCGAATTCATCCCCGGCCCGCGCGGTTGCGAACATAGACTACGCTAGACCATCTACAGGAAAGATGGGACGACACCATGGCCAACGATGCTGATCATAATACGGACGCAAGTGCAGCGCTTGCGCGATGGAACGCGATGGAAACCGACACGGCCGCACGCGCGATCCTTTCCTGTTGCGGCTCGCGCGCATGGGCCGACGCTATGGCTGCGCGAAGGCCATTCGCAAACGCAGCAGCTCTGTTCGACGCTTCCGGTGCAGTGTGGGCCGCGCTATCTGAAGACGATCGGCGCGAGGCCTATGACAGCCATCCGCGCATCGGCCAGCAGAACGCGGACTCCGCCACTGCCGAGTCGCTGGCATGGTCCAGGGAAGAACAACGCACCGCAATGTCTTCGGCCAGCGTGAGCGAACCATCGACGCAACTTGTCCTAGCCGAGCGAAACCGGCAGTATGAAGAGAGATTCGGGCGCATCTTCCTGGTATGCGCCGATGGCAAGAGCGCTGCGGAGATACTTGCAATTCTCGACCGCCGCATGAAGAACACAGACGCAGCCGAGTTACTGGAATCCGCCGAGCAGCAACGCCAGATCATACAGCTTCGCCTTCGTCGTTGGCTTGGAGTGAATTAGCATGGGCATCTCGACACACATTCTCGACACCGCACTTGGCCGTCCCGCCACAGAGGTTGCAGTCTCACTGGCGCACTGGCAGCAAGAGCACTGGCTCGTTCTGTGCGAAGCCAAGACCGACGCAGATGGCCGCTGCAACCAGCTTCTGCCCGCAGGCTCGCCGCTCGAATCCGGCCTCTACCGCATACGATTCGAGACCGCCGCTTACTACCGTGCGCAGCATCTCGCCGGGCTATATCCCTACGTCGAGATCGTTTTTGAAGTTCGCGATTCCGGGCAGCATTACCACATACCTTTACTACTGACCGCGAACGGTTACACAACCTACCGTGGAAGCTGAGTCGTACTTATCCGAATCCGAACCGGAACAAGCCGAATCTGTACTAGATCGATTCACGCCGAACCGTACTGCCTTCCGAGAAATACTGGATCGAACCGAGGGGAATGAATGATCGAGCTGGCTGAGAATCGCTACGGAAAATCGCGTGTCCGCCTGATGAAAGTAACGCGCACGCCCGATGGCAACGACCTGCGCGAGTGGACCGTGCAGGTGCTGCTGACCGGCGACTTCGCCGAGGCGCACTACGATGGCGACAACAGCAAGATACTGCCCACCGACACCATGAAGAACACCGTTTACGCAGTGGCGCGCAACTCGCCGGCGACCTCGATGGAGGAGTTTGCGAAGGAGCTGATCGATTTCCTGCTCAGCCGTAACCCGCAGGTCGTCACAGCTACGGTGACCATTGAAGCGACAACGTGGAAGCGGCTCATCGTCGATGGCAAGCCGCATCCGACCAACTTCATGCGCGGCTCCGGTGAAATGCAAACGACCGCCGTTACGCGCGCACAGTCAGGCAGTTTCGGCATTCATTCCGGCTTCAAGAATCTAGTTGTCATGAAGACCGCAGACTCCGGCTTCGAGGGGTACATTCAGGACGAATTCACTACCCTGAAGCCGACCAACGACCGCCTCTTCTGCACCGCCGTCACCGCGGAGTGGCAGTACTCTTCCGACGCCCTCAACTTCGATGCGGTCCGAACGGCGCTGCGCGAAGCAATGTTGAAGACCTTCGCCGAGCACAAGAGCGAGT
>DATKGA010000055.1:0-3170 GCA_035510935.1 Acidobacteriaceae bacterium | reverse complement strand
GGGGATGAAGGATAACCTCCGGCAATCTCTTTGGAGGGACGCAAGCGAGCCGGAATTACGCATCGGAAAATAAATGCAGGAACACAGACAGGCCGTCCCTTCGGGGGCGGCTTGATTGCGTTGTGGGAATCAGCCACGCTGATCTGCTGCTATCTGGAAAAGCTGATCTACGGTCGCGATGGAGGTGCATCGGGGCAGCGAGGCGCTGGAGTCAAATGGAAATTGCCAGCATGGAGCGCTCGACGTTGCTTAAGTATGTCGCCGTTTCCATCAAATACCTTAAACCAACCAGCGAAAGAGGCGGGATGGTATTCACCTTTTGGATTGCCCTTAGGCAAGGGCTGATAGTTGTAAACGTCAACAAGGAACATTTGATCCAATTCGGACAGCGTGCGGTGAGGATCCGAGCTACCAGATAAGAGGGCTGAGGGATCCAAGAACATCTCTTCCTTAATCTCCCAGAGCGGGGGAACCTTGCATACGGCCAGAGGGACCACGCCCCAAGTGTCGATATGGAAAGCGGCCAGTGCTCCCCCGACCGGAATGCTCAACCCATCGACGGTCAGTAGAGCCCGTTGAGCCTGCCCAGAGCTTGAATGAGTTCCAACAAACAGCAAACATACAGCAACGGCCATCAATACAAAACGTCGGATTGCCAGACACTCTGAGAAACACATCACTGAACATCTCCTCTGTAGAACTTCTGTAATGCAACCCATGCTCTCACTAAGAATGAGCTAGCGCCAGTAGACGCCTACCTGAGTTGCGAGACAAGGCGGAAGTGGCGTTCCTCTCGGGCTTAAACGAAGGGGAGGAAAGGGCTGTTGGGTTTGTGATAGGATGCCCCTTCCGCGGAGTGCGGATGGTTGCACGCCGCGAATGCAGCGGGCAGCTTTTGTAACACGCAAGGATGCATCCAGGTCAGAAGCAAAAGGGGAGCAGGGAATGAAGAACTATCTCGGGCGGGATGTCCGGAACGTAGCGGTAGTAGGCCATGCGCACAGCGGCAAGACAACCTTGATTGCTGCCCTGCTGCAGGCGGCGAAGATGACCACGACGCAGGGGCATGTGGAAGACGGCTCGGCGGTGACCGCGTACGACGAGGAAGAGGTGTCGCGGCGAACGACGATGGCTAATGCGGCCGCATTCGTGGAGTGGAGCGGAGTGAAGATCAACCTGCTGGACACACCGGGCTTTCACATGTTTCTGCACGAGACGAGGGCCGCGATGCTGCCGGTGGAGGCGGCGCTGGTGGTGGTGAATGCGCAGAATGGGGTGGAGGCGGTAACCGACCGTGTATGGAAGTTTGCCACGGAGGTGAACCTTCCGCGGGTGCTGGCGGTGAACCAGCTGGACCATCCCAAGGCGGACAGCCGGCTGGGACGGCAACACATGATCGTGCAGATGCAGGAGCGGTGGGGACGCCAGGTGGTGCCGGTGCAACTGCCGATTGTGGATGAGAAGGGATTTCACGGTGTGGTGGACCTGGTGACGATGAAGGCGTTTATCTATGAGCCGGATGGCAACGGGCGCGGAGAAGAGGTGAAGATCCCGGACGCTGTGCAGAACGATGCGAAGACCGCGCACGAGGCCCTGGTGGAGCTGGTGGCCGAGGGCAAGGACGAACTGATGGAGGAGTTCTTCAACTCGGGAACGCTACAGGAGGAGCACCTGATCGCCGCGTTGCATGAGGCGATCCGCGAAGACAATATCTTCCCTGTGCTGTATGTGAGCGGCCTGAGGAATGTGGGAACCGATCATCTGCTGGATTTCCTGAAGTGGTATGCGCCGGCCTCGACGGAGCGCGAGCCGGTGGCGGCGCGCGGCAGGATACAGGTGACGGCGGGAAATGGGAGCGGAAACAATGGGGTTTCCGCGCAGGGAGAGGACGAGATTGTGATGCGCGCGGTGGATGACAAGGAGCCGCTTGCAATCTACGTATATAAAACCATGACCGACCCATTCACGGGGAGAGTTAACTTTTTCAAGGTGATCAGCGGCAAGATGAAGACCGATAGCACGGTGATGAATTACACGCGGCAGGAGCCGGAGAGCCTGGCGCATCTGTACATCATGCAGGGGCGCAAGCCGGTGGAGGTGCAGGAGCTGCACGCGGGCGACCTGGGCGCGGCGGTGAAATTGCGCGTGACGCTGACTGGAGACACGCTGGGTGACAAGGCGCATGAACTATTTATTGAGCCGGTGTCGATGCCGGAGCCGGCGATGACGTATGCCATTGAGCCGAAGACACGCGGCGACGAGGACAAGCTGGCACCGGCGCTGCACAAGCTGATGGAAGAAGATCCGATGCTGCGCTTCTACCGTGATCTACAGACGAACGAGTTTCTGGTGGCGGGTGCTGGGCAGCCGCACATCGAA
The DNA here is from genome assembly GCA_035510935.1 of Acidobacteriaceae bacterium. Classification (GTDB taxonomy): domain Bacteria; phylum Acidobacteriota; class Terriglobia; order Terriglobales; family Acidobacteriaceae; genus Edaphobacter. The sequence goes on along the minus strand of DATKGA010000055.1, from coordinate 791 downwards.
GCGCTGGTGTCCAGGCTGAAGCGGCGCTACCACACCAACGTGATCCTGCACGAGCCGAAGATTCCATACCGCGAGACGGTGCGGGCCAAGGCAGAGGCGCAGGGGCGACATAAGAAGCAGTCGGGCGGCCACGGACAGTTTGGCGACTGCAAGCTGAGGATTGAACCGCAACCGCGCGGCTCGGGCGTTGTCTTCGGCAACGAGATATTCGGCGGAGCGATTCCGCGGCAGTATGTTCCGGCGGTAGAGAAGGGGGTTCGCGAGTCGGCGGCGCGCGGCTACCTGGCTGGCTACCCGGTGGTGGACATCAAGGTTACTGTCTTCGACGGAAGCTATCACGACGTGGATTCGAGCGAGATGGCCTTCAAGATCGCCGCGCGCACCGGCTTTCGCAAGTGCATGGAGCAGGCCAAGCCATCGCTTCTGGAGCCGATTATGAAGATTGAGATCGAGGCTCCGGACGATTTTGCCGGGGCGCTGATGGGCGATCTGACCAGCCGCCGTGGACGTGTGCAGGGGATGGAGAGCAGCGGCGCGGGGACGGTGATTCGGGCCGAGGTTCCGATGGCCGAGATCCTGACCTACGGAACGACGCTGACGGCGATTACCCAGGGGCGGGGCAGCTTCCGCATGGAGATGGACCACTACGACCTGGTGCCGCAGGTGATTGCGGAGAAGGTTCTGGCAGCGGCAAAACAGCCCGTGCACAATGAGGAAGAGGAGTAAGTCGCTGGCTCCCGTACACTAGCTGGAATGGGAACAGGAGCGGAGTGCATGGACCTCTTCAGCAA
>DATKGA010000054.1:0-8434 GCA_035510935.1 Acidobacteriaceae bacterium | reverse complement strand
GCTGCGGTGAGGGCGATGCGGATGGGAAACTGCGCGTCGCGATACGCACGGTGGCGGTGATCGGAGCGGGGCGCGTGGGGCGAGGCTTTGCGCTGGCTTGTGCCGCGGCGGGATTCGACGTGGTGCTGGAAGACGTGATGCCGGCAAACCTGCGGCGGGCACAAGAGGAGTACGCCGACCTGGCAGCGCAGAATACGGGCGCTCGGGGAAGACTTGCGGTTGCGGCGACCATCGAGGACGCGGTACGGGAGGCGGATGTTGCGGTGGACTTTGTGCCGGATGAGCTGGAGTCAAAGCTGGAGATTTTTTGCATGGTCGACCGCATGGCCCCTCCGAAGACGATCCTACTGACGCCGAGCGAGGCGCAGAGCATTACGGACCTGGCATCGTGCACGTATCGCGCGGAGCGATGCTTTGCGATGCGCGGGGGGCTTGGTTTTGCGAAGCCGGTGCGGCTGCTGCATCCTGCTGGCGCGGCGCAGGCCGAGCTGAGTGCGGTGGGCGATTTCCTGCGCGCGCTTGGCTACGATGTGCGGGTGGAAGTGGATGCCGACATGCCGAATCTGATGAAAAATCTTAACTAAAACTGCGCTTATTTATAGCCCATGCCGGCGAGGACGCCGCGCATGTAGGCGAAGCTTTCGACGACGCCGGGCATGGGATCGTTGGCTTTGATCTCGTATTCGAGATCGACGTTGCCGGGGTATTTAATATCGAGGAGTGCCTGGAAGATGGCGCGAACCGGCATGATGCCCTCGCCCACGGCGACCTGGGATTCGCGGCTGGTGGCATCGGCGAGGTCCTTGATGTGGAGGTCGTATAGGCGCGGGCCGGCGGCGTAGATGGCGGCGACGACATCGGCGCCGGCGCGTATGGCGTGGCCGAGGTCGATGCAGAGGCCGATGCGCGGATCGAGATTCTTTACGGCGGCGAGGACGTCGAAGGGCGAGGGAAAGTTCTTGTCTTCGGGGCCGTGATTGTGAATGGCTAGCTTGATGTTGTATTCCTTGACGAACTTCTCCAGCCGGGGAAGGTTCTGGTGGGTGGGCGCGCAGACGGCGATGGGAATGCCGGCGGCCTTGAGGTATTCGAACTTGGGGCGGATGTCGTCGTCCGTATCCAGATCGAAGGTGATGTTGCCTGCGGCGGTGAGCTTGAAGCCGGCTGCGCGGTAGGCGGCGGCCTGGGCGGCGACCTGATCCAGTGGAATCATCGTGGGGTGTGGGGGGGCTTGACCCGGCTGAGGTGGCGTCCTGGGCTGGTTGGTGACCAGATCCAGCGACGTCATGGGCAAATGGACAGACTTAAGATTCAGCAGGGGCGTCTTGAGCTGATGCATGAAGTCGATGAGGTGGGCCGAATCGAAGGTGCGGAAGGTGTAGCTGGCGATTCCGAGACGGATGGGCAGGTCGGCATCGGGAGTTGGGGGCTTGAGGGTGGAGGGCGCGTAGGAGGTCGTGGCGGGCTTTTGGGCAGGGGAGTCCGCGGGCAGGAGGGTTGCTGCGGCGGCGAGCGCGCTGGTGCGCAGGAGCGTGCGGCGAGTGAGGGTGCCGGCGGAGTTTGTCATCGGGGGCAATGGTAGCGCGGGTGATGTGGCGTCGTCCAGACGGAGAGTGCGGTACGCGCATGTTAGATTCCCACATCTCAGAATCGAGATGTGCGGCACCCGGCGGAACTTCGATAAGATCGCGATGGATGGGGCACCCGGCACCCAGTGAAAGGCAAAAGCAGATTCCTCCGCTGCGCTGCGGAATGACAAACAAGAGAAACAAATACAGGGGTCCTTCGCTACGCTCAGGATGACGATTTGATCAGCGGCGGCTAGTCTTCGGGCTTTTTACGGAGGGCGGTGAGCTGGGGGTGGAGGAGTTTGGCGGTAAGGGAGCGGGTGAGGGCTTCGAGGGCGGACTGCTGGGCGGGGGTGAGAGCGGCGCCGGAGGCGGCGAGGCGGGAGTTGATGCGTTCGAGCTCGGCCTGGCGGACGGCCTCGGCGGATTGTTGCAGGGCGACGATGGCGGGGACGGCGTCGCGCGATTGCAGGCGCTGCTGGTATAGCTCGACCTCGCGGGTGACGATGGTTTCGGCGGCGGCGGACTCTCGACTGCGGTCGGCGAGGTGGGCAGCGGCGACCTGCTGCAGATCGTCAATGTCGTACACGAAGCAGCCTTCGACCTGGTTCATGAGCGGATCGACGTCGCGGGGGACGGCGATATCGATGAAGAACATGGGGCGGTTGCGGCGGCGCTCCATGAAGCGTTGGCCGTGAGTGCGGTCGAAGATGGGCTGCGAAGAGCCGGTGGAGGTGATGACGATGTCTGCGCGGGGTGCCTGCTCGTAGAGGTGGTCGAAGGGGATGACCTCGGCGGTGCAAGCGAGGCCGCCTCCGTGAATGGCAATCGGCCCGTTGGCGAGCTGCATGGAGATCTGGTCGGCGATCTGGCCGGCCAATTGCGCGGCGCGCTCGTGGGTTCTGTTGGCAATGAGGATGCAGGTTGCTCCCTGCTGGATGAGGTGACGCGCGGCCAGATCAGACATCTTACCCGCGCCGACGATGAGGACGGTTTTGCCGCGCAGGCTACCGAAGATCTTGCGGGCGAGGTCGACGGCGACCGAGGCGATAGAGACGGATGAGCTGCCGATCTGGGTCTCGGTGCGGACGCGCTTGGCGACGGAGAAGGCGCGTTGCAGGAGCGGCTCCAGCAGAGTGGAGACGGCGCCGACCTGGTGGGCGACGGAGTAGGATTGCTTGACCTGCCCGAGGATCTGCGGCTCGCCTACGACCATGGAGTCGAGCGAGCTGGCGACGCGGAAGAGATGACGGACGGCCTCGCGATCGTGGAACTGGTAGAGGTGCGGTTCGACGGTGGCGGCGGGGATGGCGAAGTACTCGTGCAGGAAGCGGAGGAGGTCTGGCGTGGAGGGGCCAGCAGGATTGACGAGGCTGGGGGAATCCTGCTCAGCGGGAGTCTGGCTGCGGTCCTGAATGGTGATGAACTCGACGCGGTTGCATGTGGATAGGATCAGGGCTTCGCGGATTCCCGGCTGATGGGCTAGGGTGCGGATGGCGTCGGCGAGGCGGGCTGCCGGAATGGCAAGTCGCTCGCGTACCTCTATGGGGGCGGTGGTGTGGTTGACGCCGACCAGCACCAGAGTGCCCTCCGATACGAGGTGATCCGACACGCGCGCGATTGCGTCCTCGGAAGCGGCAGCAGAGGCCTGAGGCACGATGGCGATGCGCTGGGAGGCTTGTGTCATGGCGTGGAGAACCTGTGCACGAGGTTTGCAATCCATACGACGAGCAGTGAGACCAGAACTGCCCCGGAGAGATAGGCGGCCTTGCGCCCACGCAATCCAGTGCTGTGCCTGAGATACAGGAGGAGGACATAAACAGACCACATGGCAAAGGAGGCAATCACTTTAGGATCGAGAAAATATGCAGCTCCCAGGGGCGTCTCCTGGACCAGAGCCGCACCGATGACGAGACCAATCGTCATGCAGGGAAAGCCGAAGAGCAGTAACACGTGGGCAATGCGATCCATGGTGTCTAACGGCGGCAGCCAATCGAGCGGCACCCACCACGAGTCTTGGCCAGCCTTCCTCTTTCGCTTGATGCGGCGCTCCTGCGCGAGGTAGAGGATGGAGGCGAGCAGGCTGAAACAGAGCGCGGCCGAGGCTGCGAGCAATGCGGCAATATGGGCGATGAGCCAATCGGAGCGTACTCCCTGCGAAGGGAATGTATAGCTTGTGAGTCCCAGCGCAGGCACAAAGACAAGGAAAAAAGTTACCGGCAAGGCAAATATTCCAAGGGAGATGGCTCCATAGAGCCACCAGGCGAGGAGGAATATCCCAGCTACAAGTAGGCCCAGCAACGACTCGGTTTCGCGCATGCCTACCGGCATCCAGCGATGGGCCAAGGCGAACATTTCGACTACGGAAACGAAGTGGAAGAAGAAGCCCATGCCAGCAAGATGCAGGCAGATGCTGCGCCAGCGCTCGTTCTTATAGAGCACTGTGGGAAATACAGCGACACTGCCTGCTGCGTACAGAACCGCCGCGACTTGTAACCAGAAGAGAGTCATAGGGCCAGGTTGCAGTATACGAGGAGCGATACGCCTCGTACGAGGTTTGAAGTGCCAGGCCCAGCGCGACGAACCACTTCTAACAGAGTCAGCCAAAGCGGCGTATAGCGATGTGATGATAGTCACACGAGATGGGTTGGGGCGAGCGCGGAGCTGTCTGCATGAGGTGAACGACGGAACCATGGGTGAGTGCGGTATTCTGGCGGTTCGGCTATGACGATTGAGAAGACGAACGACGCGAGCGCACAAACCCCCGTGATGCGGCAGTACTTCGCCGCCAAGGAGGCGCATCCTGACTGCCTGATGTTCTGCCGGATTGGGGACTTTTACGAGCTATTTTACGAGGACGCGATCGTGGCGTCGCGCGAGTTGCAACTGACATTGACCGCGCGCGACCGCGAGAAGAAGCAGCCGATGTGCGGGGTGCCCTATCATGCGGCCGAACAATATATCCAAAGGCTGCTTCGGAAGGGCTACCGGGTAGCGCTGTGCGAACAGATGGAAGATCCCAAGCTGACCAAGAAGATCGTACGCCGCGAGGTGACGCGGGTGCTGAGCGCAGGGACGGTGGTGGATACGTCGCTGGGAGCAGAGCAGAGTAACTGGTTGGCCAGCATCGCGGCGAGTGGTGTTGGAGCAGGTGTATGTACCGGGCTGGCTCTGATGGACCTGTCAACGGGTGAGTTTCGCGCGACGGAGTTTGCTGGGGCGAAAGCCTGGGCGCAGTTGATGGACGAGTTGGGACAGGCACTACCGGCAGAGCTGCTGTTTGCGGAGGGGATGAGAGTGGAGCAAGCGGAGGGACCTGGATCGCTGGCCCTGAAGGGTGATGGGAATTCTACCCAGGTCTCAGAATCGAGACCTGGGGCACCCGGCAGCGGCGATGCGTTCGAGGGGGTGCGGACGAAGACAGGACTGGAGGATTGGGTGTTTACGGCGGAGTATGCTGCGCCTCTGCTGAGGAAGCAGCTGGGCGTGTTGTCGCTGGATGGGGTTGGGCTGGGCAGGCATGAGACAGCGGCAGTGGCAGCCGGAGCGCTCGTACATTACTTACAGAAAACCATGCAAGGTGGACTGGAACATATTGATTCAATAAGATTTTATACACACAATGATGGGATGACTCTGGATGCGGTGAGCGTGCGGAATCTGGAGCTGGTGGAGCCGCTGTTTTCGGGTGAGTCGGTGCAGACAACACTTTTCCATACGCTGGATGCCTGCGCTACACCGATGGGAAAGCGGCTGCTGAGGGCGACCCTGCTGCGGCCGGCGGCGGAGTTGGGGGAGATTGAGGCGCGGCTGGGTGCGGTAGGCGAGGCGGTGGGCGACCTTCGGGGACGCGAGGGGGTGCGGCGTGCGATGAACGGGCTGCTTGACATGGAACGGCTGCTGGGACGTGTGGCGCTGGATTCGGCTGGGCCAAGGGAGGTGATGGCGCTGGCGGCGACACTGGGCTGCCTGCCGGGGCTACGGGATGCAGTGAGGAAGTTCAAGGAGAAGCGGTGGAAAGAACTCGGTGGTGGGAATCCCACCCATGGCGATGAGACCGCCATAAATAGGGCACCGGGCGATCCTTCCCACGTCTCAGAATCGAGACATGGGGCACCCAAAAGCCAGTCTTACCCAGAGTTTTCCACAGGACGACCCACAGGATTTTCCACGGAATTCGATGCGATGGAGGACCTGCATAAGCTGATTGGGAAGGCGATTGTGGAGGAGCCTCCGGCGAGCTTTGCGGAGGGTGGAGTGATCCGTGCGGGAGTGGACGAGGAGCTGGATGAGCTGCGCGAGATGGGACGGAGCGGGCGGCAGGCGCTGGCCGCGATTGAGGAGCGGGAGCGGCAGCGGACGGGGATTGGGAGCCTTAAGGTTCGATTCAACTCTGTCTTTGGGTATTACATGGAAGTTACTAAAACTAATAGTAGATTAGTGCCAGATGATTACGAGCGAAAGCAGACGTTGGTGAACGCGGAACGCTTTACGACGCCGGAGCTGAAGGATTACGAAACAAAGATTTTGACCGCGCAGGAACGGTCGGGAGAGATCGAGCGGAGGATCTTCGCGGAGCTGCGGAGGCAGTTGCTGGATGCAGCGGGCCGGATGAGGGAGACTGCGCGGCGGGTGGCGGAGATTGACCTGCTGGCGTGTTTTGCACACCTGGCGGCCCAGCGGGGGTGGGTGCGACCGCAGGTTGAGGAGTCGGGGGTACTGGAGTTTGTGGCGGGGCGACATCCGGTGGTGGAGCGGCGGATGGAGGAATCGGGCGGGGGAAGGTTTGTTCCGAATTCGATCTCGCTTACTGCATGGATGGGCGAAAGTGCACATAAACCCACCCATGGCGATAAGACTGCCATGAATGGGGCACCCAATTTAGTGGACGATTCGAGCCGCACTGGCGCATCGATTGCGCTGATTACAGGGCCGAATATGGGGGGAAAGAGCACGTATCTGCGTCAGGCGGCGCTGCTGGTGGTGATGGCGCAGTCGGGATGCTTTGTGCCGGCAGAGAGGATGCGGCTGGGGTTGGTGGACCGCATTTATACGCGGATTGGGGCCAGCGACAATGTGGCGCGAGGCCGGTCGACGTTTATGGTGGAGATGACAGAGACGGCTGCAATTCTGAACACAGCGACGGCGAAAAGTCTTGTACTGTTAGATGAGATGGGTCGTGGAACTGCAACATATGATGGTCTTTCATTGGCATGGGCAACGGTGGAGCATCTGCATGAAATGATAGGGGCGAGGACGCTGTTTGCGACCCATTACCACGAGCTTACCCTGCTGGAGGAGCGTCTGGCTCGACTGAAGAACCTACGGGTGGCGGCGAAGGAGACGGCGAGTGGGATTGTGTTTTTGCATACGGTGGAGGCAGGCGCGGCGAGCAAGAGCTATGGGATCGAGGTGGCAAAGCTGGCCGGGCTGCCGGGGAGCGTGATTGCGCGGGCCCGCGAGGTGCTGAAGCTGCATGAGCGGGCTGAGTCGCAACAAGTGGGAGCCCTGGCGCGCGGAGCGGGGGAGCTGGCGGCGCCAGCGATGCAGATGACGATGTTTACTCCGCTATCGCAGAAGATTGTGGACCGGCTGGCGAAGGTGGATCTGGATGGGTTGACGCCGCGAGAAGCGCTAAACCTGCTGTCGGAGCTACAGCAGGAGTTGGGGGCTGGATCGTGAAGGCAAAGGCGATGGTGGTGGCTGGGGTGATGAGCGGGACGTCGGCGGATGGGGTCGATGTGACGCTGTGCCGGATTGTGCCGGGCGCGCGGGAGGAAGATTCGCCGCAGGTGCGGCTAATTGGGCTGCTGGAGACCAGGTATCCGATGGCGGTGCGTGCGGAGGTGCTGCGGGTCATGGAGGGCGCGGCGGTGACAGCGGCGGAGATGAGCCGGTTGAACTGGCGGCTTGGGGATATCTATGCGGATTGTGTGGAAAAGGCGGTGGAAAAGTTTGGCGTGAGGATAGGGCTGGTGGGATGCCACGGACAGACAGTGCATCATGAGACGCGGCGTAAGGTGCGAGCTACTGGACGCTCGTCGACGTGGCAGATGGGCGAGGCGGCGGTGGTGGCCGAGCGGATGAGGTGTCCGGTGGTGAGCGACTTCAGGCCGGCGGATGTGGCGGCGGGTGGCGAGGGCGCTCCTCTGGTGCCGATGCTGGATTATTGCCTATTTCGCTCAGCGAAGGTGAATCGGGTGCTGCTGAATCTGGGCGGGATTGCGAACCTGACGGCGATTCAGGCGGGAGGCGGTCTGGAGGACGTGATAGCGTTCGATACCGGGCCGGGGAATATGGTGATTGACCGCTGCGTGGAGCAGATTTGTGGACGGGCTTATGACAAGAACGGAAGTGTTGCTCGGCGTGGGCGGGTGCTGCACAGGGTGGTGGAGCGAATGATGCGGGAGCGGTACTTCGCGGTGTTGCCGCCGAAGTCGTGCGGGCGGGAGGAGTTTGGTACGTGGTTTGCGGAGCGGCTGATTGCGATGGGCCGCAAGGCGGGTGGGAGGGATGAGGACTGTGTGGCGACGGCGACAGCGTTGACGGCGGAGTCGGTGGTGGGGGCGTACAGGAGCTTCGTTGTGTCGCATTTTGGGACACACGGGAACGCGGCGGGTTTGCGTGGGAAGACGGAGATTATTGTGGCGGGGGGTGGGGTGAAGAATGCGACGCTGATGGGGATGCTGCGGGAGGGATTTGCGGAGATGGGGGTGAGGGTGCGGGCGATGGAGGAACTGGGGGTTCCGGCGCAGGCCAAGGAGGGAGTGGCGTTCGCGCTGCTGGCTTGGCTGACGTGGAATGGGCGGGCGGGGAATGTTCCGGCGGCGACGGGGGCGAAAAGGGCGGTGGTGCTGGGGAAGGTG
>DATKGA010000053.1:0-73743 GCA_035510935.1 Acidobacteriaceae bacterium | reverse complement strand
TTAGTGGAGTTCCCGACCCCAAACACGTCTCTACCAGCTATGTAGAGCGTCAGAACCTCACCATGCGTATGTCGATGCGTCGCTTTACCCGCCTGACCAACGGATTCTCAAAGAAGCTGGAAAACCATGCATACGCCGTGGCCCTACATTTCATGTACTGCAATTTCGTTCGCGTACATCAGACCCTACGAGTGACTCCCGCAATGGAAGCTGGACTGACTGATCATCTCTGGTCGCTAGATGAACTCGTGGCGATCATGAAAAATTCAAACTGAGCCACTACCGGGACAGTGAACTATTTCATGCATGTCGATGGGCCGAGTACAATCGTCGGAATGATTGCTTTCCTGCGTGGCCGCCTGCTAACCAAGTCGCCGAACCGGGCCATCGTCGAGTGCGGCGGTGTGGGGTACGACATCACCATCAGCGTCGCCACGTTCACATTGCTGCCCCCCGAAGGCGCCGAGGCACGGCTGCACATCTATACCCATGTGCGCGAGGACCAGATTGCGCTGTTCGGCTTCGCGGAGCCTGCGGAGAAGCGCTTGTTTGAGAAGCTGCTGACCATTACCGGCATCGGCCCAAAACTGGCGATCACGGTACTGAGCGGCATCGACGCGGCGAGGCTGGTGACGGCCATCCGCGCCAGCGATCACGCCACGTTGACACGTATTCCCGGCATCGGGAAAAAGACCGCCGAGCGGGTCGTCCTCGAACTCAAGGACAAGCTGGACGACATGGCGACGGCGCCGTCAGCAACGGTTGCTTCCTCGATGGGCCCTGCGGCTGACGACGCACTCTCCGCATTGGTTAATCTGGGCTATGCACGCCCGGTGGCGCAGAAGGCGGTCGAGACCGCCATCGCCAAACAACCCGAAGCGGCACAGGATTTTGAGGTACTCTTCCGCGCGGCCATGGCCGCAATTCGCTAACTCGATCGGCATGACCATGTTCTCGCGCAAGCTCACCATCGAACGCATCGACGCCTCAGGCATGGCGCACCGCTGCCCCATCGCGCAGATCGACAACTTCGCGATGCGCAACTTTACCAACGATGCGGTCTTTGACGACACGCTGCCCATCGCCGACGGCCTGCTGGAAGCCGGATTGCGCATACCACTGGACCGGCTCGCCGTCGCCATGGAGGATTGGTTCCGGCGCAAAAGCTATCTGGCACCCGGCGAGCGCTTACAGATTACAGAGGTTGACGCGACGTCATAGGCCGAGCGGTCGATCTACATGACCATCGCGACTTTTTCCAGCTCTTCCTGGATCGACTTCAGGGAGCACCCAACCGATTCGATGCGCGCGGCCGCGGCACACGCCTCGCGGCTTGAAACTCCATAGCCACGCACACTGAGAAAGGTCGCGATCAACTCCGCCGCACGCCGGGAATCGAGGCCGGACTGCGTCAGCTCCCCGCGCAGCGAGTAGAGGTCGGCCGAGGTGAATATTTCTATGGCCGTGCTTGCGGGGGAACTCTCTGCCATGGCCATCCTCCATACCCCGGTTATCGGCAGAAGCTATGCGGAGGTGAACGACAGTGCATGGAATGAGGTTGAAATTCGAGGTTCCTGGCATGTGGTGCAGTGGGGCGACGCATAACCATATATGCATTGAATTGAGCCGGAATTACGGGATTTGGTGGCACATTCCGTGCCGCGCGTTACCATGGTACTTAAGATGAAAGCCACGGCAAAAATATTGAACGGGATCGAGATTGCCGCCCAGATCAAGGCGGAGGTCGCCCAGGAAGCGAGAGCTCTAGCCGAGCACGGAATTACGCCGGGGCTGGCTGTGGTGCTGGTTGGCCACGTGGCCGCGTCGGAGATCTATGTGCGCAGCAAGGTGAAGGCATGCGCGGAGTTGGGCCTGTGGAGCGAAATGTTGACGCCGCCCGAGAGCGTCACGACGGATGAGTTGCTGGAGCTGATCGCCGGGCTGAACGCGCGCGACGAGGTGGACGGAATTCTGATCCAACTGCCGCTGCCCGCGCATGTGGATACGCGACGCCTGCTGGAGGCGGTGTCGCCGGAGAAAGATGTAGACGGATTCCATCCCCTCAATGTTGGGCGATTGCAGAGCTCCGCCTCCCATGGCATTCAGGCCGGAACGGTGCTGGCGCCATGCACTCCGGCGGGGATCATGGAGATACTGAAACGCAGCGGGATTGCGGTGGCGGGAATGCACGCGGTGGTTCTTGGGCGGTCGGAGATTGTGGGTAAACCCGCGGCGATGATGCTGTTGAACGCTTCCGCGACGGTGACGGTGTGCCACAGCAAGACGCAGGATATTGGCCGCTATACGCGCGACGCGGATATTCTGGTGGCGGCGATCGGGAGGCCGGGCTTTGTGACCGCGGAGATGGTGAAGCCGGGAGCGACACTGATCGATGTGGGTATCAACCGCGTGACCGATGCGGCGGATGTGGCGCGCTACTTCCCCGGCGATGTGGCGCGCGCGACCCAGTTTGCGCAGCGAGGCTCAACCCTGGTGGGGGACATTCATCCGGCAGCATTCAAACTGGCCGCAGCTTATACGCCGGTTCCGGGCGGCGTGGGCGCGCTGACGATTGCGATGCTGATGAAGAACACGGTTACCGCGGCGAAGGCCCGGCGAGGCGCGGCTGCGAGAGACCTTGAAGTTGCCGCGGCGAAGGCGTAGCGCGATGCTGCGCGTGGGCCTTACCGGCGGACTGGGAAGCGGCAAGTCGACGGCGGCGCAGCGGTTTGCAGAGCTGGGTGCGGTTGTCTTCTCAGCCGACGAAATTGGACGCGTGATGATGCAGCCGCGTGAGCCGGTGTTCGCAGCGATTGTGGCGCACTTCGGCGCGGGGGTGGTCTCACCTGACGGATCGCTCAATCGCTCCGCGCTGGCGCGGCTTGTTTTCGGCGGAGGAGAAAAAGACGCAGGACGGCTGGAGGAGCTTAACGCAATCGTGCATCCGGCGGTGATTGCGCGGCAGAAGGAGCTGATGGACGAAGTTGCCGCGCGCGATGCGAATGCCGTGGCGATTGTAGAGTCCGCGCTGATCTTTGAGACAAAGTTCGGGGGCGAAGGCGGATGGCATCAGCGCTTCGACCGGCTTATCTTTGTGAAGGCCGCGGAGGAGTTGAGGATTGCGCGCTTTGTGGAGCGAGCTTCTGGCGGGAAGACGCTGAGCAGAGAGGAACGGCGAGCGCTGGAGGATGAGGCGCGGCGACGGATCGCCAGACAGTCTGAAACAGAGCGGAACATCGTGAGCTGCGATTGCGTACTGACCAACGATGGGTCGACCGAGCAGTTGCTGGCGCAGGTGGACGCGCTATGGCCGGCGCTGAAAGCCGCGGCGATGCAGCGAGTCTAACAGCGTGCTCATTCTCTCCTCTCTTCCGCACGATTGGTTTATCCTGATACAAGGTGCTTGCCATGGTTTTTGCTATAGAGTTTGAGATGGAAGCGGATGGACGCTGGATCGCCGAGATTGGCGAACTTCCTGGGGTGATGGTCTACGGGGCCACACAGGAAGAGGCCAAGTCTAAGGTTGAGGCGCTCGCTCTGCGAGTGCTGGCGGATCGAATTGAATCCGAGTCTCTGGATGTCTCCACGATCTCCTTCGCCGCGACATGAGCAAGTGGCCTGCTACGCGTGCATCCAGGGTCTATCGCGCACTTCTGCGAATTGGATGGTTTGTGGTTCGAGAGAAGTCTGGGTCTCATGTGCAACTACGGCATCCCAAGTATGCCGAGGGGTACACATGGGCCTTCCACGATTCCGTCGAGATTGGCCCGGTCATGCTGGCACACATTGCGAAGAAGACTGGATTGAAACCGGAAGACCTGTAGACGAGATAGCACGGATGGTTCTCTTCGTCAGGCGAGAACATCGCTACAATGATTTGGGAAGGAAGCAAGGTTCAATTTGCCATGAAATTACGTCCTGTATTACTGGTGGTTTTGCTGCTTGCCGGGTTTTATTTTGCGACGACGCACATGGCGTCGACCGGCACACTCGGCCCATGGCTGGCCGGGATGCACCCTGCCAGCTCTACGGCCAACGTCGCAACACTGCGCGGCTCGGATGGGGCCTTCGACCTGAACGTGGCCTCCGCTGCGCCGGCCTTTGATACCGAGGAGCAGCAGAATATTGCTGTCTACAAGAAGGCGCTGCCCAGCGTGGTCAACATCACGGCCACCGAAGTGCGCTTCGACTTTTTCTATGGGCCGGTGCCGCAGTCGGGGCAGGGCTCAGGCTTCATCCTCAACAAGGACGGCCTGATCCTGACCAACAATCACGTGATCGGCAACGCACAGGCGGGCAATATTTCGGTGGTGCTCTACGACAAGCACCAGTACAAGGCCACTGTGGTGACTGTGGACAAGGTCCACGACCTGGCACTGTTGAAGATCAATGCTCCCAACCTGGTTCCGGCGACCCTGGCCGACACCAGCACTGGTCTGGAGGTGGGGCAGCGGGTATATGCCATCGGCAATCCGTTCGGGCTTTCGGGGACAATGACGCGGGGCATTATCTCTGCGATCCGCTCCGTGCGCGGCCCGGAGAACAACCCCATTGAGGGCGCAATCCAGACCGACGCATCGGTGAACCCGGGCAACTCCGGCGGCCCGCTGCTGAACTCGCGCGGCGAGGTCATCGGCATCACGACCATGATTGCGTCGAACGGTGCCGAGCAGTCAGCCGGCATCGGCTTCGCCATTCCGGTCGACACGGCCAAGGCAGTACTCGACGACTATGCGAAGTACGGACGCATTCGACGGCCTACTCTGGACATCGTGACCCTGCGCATTGTTCCCGACATCGCAGAGCAGATCGGGCTGCCTGCCGACTACGGCGTTCTGGTGGAGCGCACACTGCCCGGCGGCGCGGCAGAGAAAGCCGGCCTGCACGGCGGCAGCGAGCGCGCCTACGAGGGCAACGTGCAGGTCATGCTGGGCGGCGACCTGATCGTGGCCTTCGACGGGCAGGAGATCGCCAGCCCGGAGGACCTGTCGGCCGCGATGAATGCGCGTCACGCCGGCGACACGGTCACCATTACCGCCTTTCGCGGGCGCAAGAAGATGGACTTCAAGGTGACGCTGGGCGATGCCAAGGACCAGGCGCCAGGACCGCAAGCCTAGGTGAAGCGTAAGACTCTTTCTGCAATCCTCGCTGCGGTATTTGTGCTGCTCTGCCTCGTGGCGTGGCCGTTCGCCAAAGCGCACCTCCAGGCGGTCGCGGTGCTGCGCGAGGTTGCCGGGCAATCTGCGCCATGGGTGGCGCGCGACCTGACTGTCCCGGTTGCGACCCAGGACCTCAACCTCTCCATCGAGACGGCAAGCGGACCCCGGGCACTTCGCGCGCGCATGTACACTCCGACGACCTGGACTGCGCAGAGCAGCGCACACATGCCGGCCATGGTGATCTTCCACGGCGTTCATCACCTGGGCATCGACGAGCCGCGTCTGATGGGCTTTGCGTCGGCGATGGCCAGTTGCGGCATCCGCGTGCTGACACCGGAGCTGCCCGGCATCAAGGATTACCACGTCAGTCAGGACTCGGTGGAGGCGATTGGTGAATCGGTAAAGTGGTTTGCTACACAAACGGACGGACCGGTGGGAGTAATGGGGCTGAGCTTCGCCGGTGGGCTGGCGCTGGTGGCTGCGAGCGATCCGCAGTATCACGCGGCCTTCAAGTTTGTGGTAGCGGTGGGGTCGCAGGATTCGATGCTGCGCGTGGCGGAGTACTACCTGACGGGCCGCGACGCGCGTCCCGACGGCTCCACCGAGGCGCTGCCGCCGCACGAGTACGGCCCTCTGGTGCTGGAGTATGAGCACGTCGAGGAGTTCGTCCCCGCGCGGGACCTTGAGCCGGTGCGTACGGTGCTGCGCGCGCATCTCTACGAAGACAGGCCGGGCGAGGCTGCGGCAATGCAGCTTCTGAACGACGTGCAGCGGCGCGAGGCGCGGGACCTGATGGATACGACCCTGCCCGCCACGCGCGCCGCAATCGCAGCGTCGATTGCGCGTCATGCAGGCGATTCGGCGGGGATCTCGCCGCAGGGGCGACTGCGCACGCTGCGGACTCCGGTCTACCTGCTGCACGGCGAGGGGGACAACATCATTCCTTCGGCCGAGACGCTGTGGATGGCCAGCGAGCTGCAACCGGACGATCTGAAGGCGATGCTGGTCAGTCCCGTACTCTCGCACCTTGACCTCAACGGGCCGAAGCCGGGGGCGATGGACCAGGTGCGGCTGGTGCACTTCTTCGCACTGATGATCCACGCAGCCGAGAGCAAGTAACAGAGTTAGACGGAGGGTCGGTGGGCGCTTCCGTGAAAGGGCGACGTGGAGTCTAATACATCCATGAGTACTGCCTCCATGAGACCGAGAGGAAATGCGTCTGCCGCTCTGCTGCCTGGGTTGCTGTTGCTTGCCCTTGCCGCGCACAACGCGGTGGCGAATGCACAGAAGAAGCCGAAAGACACGCTTCCCGGCTACGACCGTGCCGCGCGCGCGACCCTTGTGCATCCGGCGATTGTGTATGTCTCGCCGGATGACGATGCGCAGCATCTTGCCGAGGTGCTGCCGGGGCACGAGGTGGTGGTGATCGAGCGCAACGGCTCATGGGTGCGCGTGTTCGCCAATACGGATGCGCCGGACGAGCAGGCCGACGACGTGAAGCCGGAGTTCAGCACGGACGATACCGTGACGCCGGCCTCCGGATGGATCCACGACAAGGGGATCGTCACGCCGGCGACGGTCAACGGGGATGCCATCCTGTACGGCGCGGCGGCGAACTTTGAAGAGCAGGCCGAGCAGCCTCACGCTCCCAAGGGCGCGGCCGAGGAGGCCCACCTGCTCTACCGGCGCGTAGCCGAGTACTTCCCCAACTCGCCGCTGGCGGCGGAGGCGATGTTCCGCTCGGCAGACGTGCGCTGGCAGCTCGACAAGGTGGACATCGGCACGCTGCCCTCGGCCAAGGAGATGGAGGCGTACCTGCGCCCGCAGCTCTATGAGGGCGATCTGCAGAAGGTGATGAAGCTATATCCCAACTCCAAGTTCGCCGCGCTGGCCGCCTACGACTTGATCGACAACAAGCTGTGCGGCGACTGGCAGGGTCTGCCCAAGTGCCCGGAGATGGAGGCTGGCCTCTTCCAGAAGTACGCCGACCGGTATCCCGACAGCCCCAAGGCTGCGGAGGCGCTCTACGAGGCGACCTACCGCGAGGGCGTTCTGGTGGAGATGTACATGGTGCAGGAAGATAAGAAGCGGTCACAGCAGGCTGCGGCGAATGCGCAGGGGCTGGCGGCGGAGCTGAAGCAGCGTTATCCCGATTCGGACTACGCGGCGCGCGCGGCCAGCATCGCATACCGCGTGCAGCAACAAATCCCGGTGTATGGGAATGACCGGGAGTAAGGTTGAGGGTTCGAGAACATGGGCAGAGAGCATCGCTATTCCGTGACAGTGCAATGGACCGGAAACACCGGCACGGGAACATCCACGTATCGGAGCTATGCGCGGGCGCATGAGATTTCCGCGGAAGGCAAGCCCGTGATCGCTGCCTCGTCCGATCCTGCGTTTCGCGGCGATTCGGCACGGTGGAACCCTGAGGAGCTGCTGCTGGCCGCTTTGTCGTCGTGCCATCAGCTTGCGTATCTGCACCTGTGCGCGGTTGCCGGCGTTGTCGTGGTGGACTACATCGACCATGCCGAGGGCTGGATGAAAGAGACTCCAGACGGCGCTGGACAATTCACGCGCGTCCTACTGCGGCCCAAGGTCACAATCGCGGCCGGATCGGATGCGGCCAAGGCACTCGCATTGCATCACGAAGCTCACGAGAAGTGCTTCATCGCCCGGTCGGTAAAATTTTCCGTGGAGCACGACTCGGAGATTGTTACAGGTGATGCAGGCTAATTCCCTTCCCCAAATTATCCAAATGGTCACGATGCGCCGTTAGAATGGCGGAATGCCAATCTTTCAGGTTATTGTGCTGGCCATTGTGCAGGGACTCGCTGAGTTGCTGCCGGTCTCCAGCTCCGCTCACGTTGTTGTCGCCGAGAAGCTGATGGGGCTCGACCCCTCGTCGCCGCAGATGACGCTGCTGCTGGTACTGCTGCACACGGGCACCATGTTCGCGGTGATTGCGTACTTCTGGCGGCAGTGGAGGCAGAGCTACTTCGCCACGGTGGATGCCTTCAAACGCTTTGCGCTGCGGCTGATCTACGCGACCGTGCTGACCGGGATCGTCGGCGAAGCGCTGATCAAGCTGGTGGAGAAGACGATGTTTGCGGGCGCGCCCAAAGCAGAGATCGAAGACCTTTTCGGGCGGCTGGACCTTGTCGCTCCGGCGCTGGCCTGCGCGGGGATTCTGATCCTGATCGCGGGACTGCGCGAGAAAGAAGAAGACCCCAAGGCGGCAAACGTGGCCAGCATTACGCGGCGGCCAACCGACAGCGTAACCATGGGGCAGGCAGGGTGGATGGGCTTGCTACAGGGACTGGCGCTTCCCTTTCGCGGCTTCTCGCGCTCGGGCGTGACCATTTCGGCGGGAATGCTGACGGGCGCAACGAAGGAACGCGCGGAACGGTTCAGTTTTGCACTGGCAGTGATCATTACGCCGCTGGCGATTGGGCGCGAGGCGCTGCGGCTGCTGCTCGCGACCAAGGACGCCGCGGCGGCAGGGACGCCCATCGACCTGCATGGGACAGTAATGCTAAGCCTGCTGGGCGCACTGTTCGCGTTTCTCGCCGGGCTTGTGGCGCTGAAGTGGCTGAGCAACTTGCTGGAGAATGGCCGCTGGTATCTGTTCGGGATCTACTGCCTGGTGGCGAGCGGGGTGGTGTGGTGGCTGCATTTTGGGCCGCGCCATCTATGATTGGTGTACTCGCCGCGTCACACTTGCCACGGATTGAGGGTAGTAACACCCGTGGGGGCGAAGTCGGCGGTGTTGCGAGTGACAACCGTCATGCTGTGGACAAGAGCCGTGGCGGCGATAAAGGCGTCGCGCTCCGAACGAGTGTCTGGCACCTGCAGCGCAGCACACCTCTGGGCAACCTTTGTATCAACGGAGAGGATGCGCTCGTCAAAGGCGGGGAGTACATGACGATCAATCCAAGTGCGTAGTGCCAGTCCCTTGGGGGCATCGCGGCGTTGCGCCAGGAGGGCGCCCAGTTCCAGTTCAAAGACCGTTATAGAAGAGAGGTAGAGACTGTTAGCAGGAACCGACTGGACCCAGCGGACGACGTTCGGATTCGGCTGACGCGTCCGCATGGGACGCATCTCCGAGATCACATTGGTATCCAGAAGATAGATCAATCGAAGTCCACAGATCTTGGACGAAATTCCAGCCGGGGAAACTCGAAGTCGAAATCGAACCCGGGAGTGCCTTCCGGCATGGATAGCAGGTCAACGATGGTTTTTTCCTTGGCCCCCTTCTTCGGTTGGGGCGAAGCAAGATTACTGTATTCATCGAAGCTGAGCAGCACAAGGCTCGGACGGCCCCGGTTTGTGACAATGACAGGGGACTTCCTGGCGGCCCGGGCAGCGCCGGCCGTGTCCTGGTGGAACTCCCGGGCGGAAATGGTTTTCGCGACCATGGCTCACCTCCAATGTAGCTATGTTACTACATTGGAGAATTTGTAGGCTTACCAGCTATTGCCTTGCTGCAGGAACTCAGGGCTGACGGGGTTCTCGTAGACGGAGTAGTCGCGGGTGACGATGGTCAGGCCGCTCTCGGAGACGAAATAGTTCTTCTTGTCCTCGTTGGGGTCGTATCCGATGACGGTGCCGTCGGGGATGTGCACGTCGCGGTCGATGATGGCGTGGCGGATGCGGCAGTGGCGGCCGATGTTGACGTGGGCGAAGATGATCGAGGATTCGACATCGGCATAGGAGTTGACGCGTACGTCCTGGGAGACGACGGAGTTGCGTATGACCGCGCCGGAGACGATGGAGCCGGAGCACACGATGGAGTTGATGGCCATGCCGGTTCGTCCCGGCTCGCCGAAGACAAACTTGGCGGGCGGATACTGGTAAGGGCGGGTGCGCATGGGCCAGCTCTTGTCGTAGAGGTTGAAGATGGGGGTGATGCCGGCGACGTCCATGTTGGCCTCGTAGTAGGCCTCCAGGGTCCCGACGTCGCGCCAGTAAAGGGCGCGCTGCTTGTTCTCATCGACGAAGTTATAGGCATGCATCTTGACCCGGCCAAGCAGCTTGGGAAGGATATCGTTGCCGAAGTCGTGGGTGGAGTTGGGGTCTTCGGAATCCTGGATGAGCTCGGGCAGAAGAATATCTGTGTTAAAGAGGTAGATGCCCATGGAGGCGTCCACCACGTTGGGATCGTGGGGGGAGCGGATGTCGGTGGACTTGGGCTTTTCGACGAAACCGATAACCTCACCGGAGCGAGCGACCTCGACAATGCCGAAGCGGGAGACCTCGTCGGGCGCGATGGGCAGTGTGGCGATGGTCACGTCCGCGCCGGATTCCCTGTGCTGCCTCAGCATCAGGCCGTAGTTCATCTTGTAGATGTGGTCGCCGGAGAGGATGAGGACGTGGCGTGGCTCCTCGGCGCCGATGGAGTAGATGTTCTGGTAGACGGCGTCGGCTGTGCCCTGGTACCAGGACTTGGAGACGCGCTGCATGGGGGGCAGTATCTCAATGAACTCGCCCAGTTCACTGGCTACCACCGTGCCCCAGCCCTCGCGGATGTGCCGGTTGAGGGAGAGCGCCTTGTATTGGGTGAGGATGTAGACGTGGCGCAGATCGGAGTTGATGCAGTTCGACAGCGTGATGTCGATGATGCGGTACTGGCCGGCAAAAGGCACTGCGGGTTTGGCGCGATCTCGCGTAAGGGGGAAGAGCCGTTCGCCGGCACCGCCAGCCAGCAGCACACCCAGTGTGTCTCTCATAAGCCCTGTACCTCGAATCCGAAGTGCCTCTTGTCTAAGACAATATCAGAGCGGGAGTGGTATTGCCCCAGCACCGCGGCAGTGAATCGAGAGTCTACATGCTTCGGTTTCGCCTGTGCAAGGGATGAGACATCAGGCCCCCAAGCGGCCCGATGAGGGGCAAAGAGGCATCGCGGGCGGACCAGGCCAGGCGCGGAGACGGTTGCCGGTTAGTCGTCGGCGGGTGGGCCCTCAGCCAGTTCCGCGGAGGGACCGACGTTGAGTCCTTTTGCACGGGCTTCCGGATCGGAATCGGGAAGCGTGATGCGCAGGGACTTGAGGAAGTTGAGATCGTGACTGGTGAAGGGGCCGTGGACGGCTTCGGTGGAGGAGCCCGAACCATCGCCTTCCAGGCTGACAGGTTCCACCTCGTTGAGTCCGATGGTTGCCTCCAGCATAAGCAGAACGTCGAAGCCCTGATCGCGAATGTTGCGCACCACACCCGCGATGTTTTCCGACTCGGAGACTGATTCGTGGATTGCCTCTCCCAGCTTCTGGATCAGGTTCTTCACTTTCTGATTCAATGCCGCCTCCGAGTTGCCCTGGGATTGAACTCCTGACTGCGACCAGACCGCATCGGGTATTCCCTGCCCTGTATGACTCGACGCGGCGGGAACGGCATTGCGGATCGTTCTCCCTGACTATGAACATAAGAATACGCTGGAGGTACATCTGTCGCAATGACATTTGGCCGGTTTTCCCACAAGCAAAACCACCAGGCGCAATCTTGCGATGGCCACATGCCTGTGAAATTGCTCTACACTTCGAGGATGGATGCGGTTCGCTTTGGACGTGCGCTTGGCTTGGGGGCGCGGCAGGCGGTGAAGACGGTAACAGCTGCAGTAGAGGCGGCCACGGCGGAGAACACCTCTGCCAGGAGCGCAGGCACAGCGGCGAAGGCCGGGCAGACGGATGCGCGGCCACAGGAACGCCCAGCGGCAGGCACGACCCGGACGACGACCGAGACGGCGGCGCGCAAGGCAGCCCATCAAGCAGCACAGGCAGTCGTGCAGGCCCGTGGAGTCAAACAGGGACTGGGGCGGGGCAGTCGGCGCTTTGGCGGAACAGCATGGAAGACATTCACGCGCCTGGGCGGAGTGCTTTGGCTGGAGGTCTCGGGGGTCTTCTTCGGGCTGTTCGCGCTGTTCGCGCTGGTGGCTGTGGTGCATCTGCGCGGGGAGTGGCGTCTCAGCGCAGCAGGACATCGGCAACTGACGGTGGCAGTGGCTATGCTGGCGTTCTTCGGCTACTTCTGTGTGAGCAACTTTATGCGCGCACGACGGAGGGAACGGCAGCGCTAACTGGGTCCGGGCAGCGTTGGGATTGCGCGCATGACAGACCACACCCCTTTGAGCGACACTGTTACCACTATGAGCGAAGCCCGCAAGGAACAACTGACCCAAACCGCCCAATTGCTGCTGAACGCCCGCCGCACACACACCCCCATAGCCGCACTGCCAACCGAGTTGCAGCCCCAATCGCTGGAGGAGGCTGCCTACGTCCATGGAATTATTATCGCGGCCTTCGGGGCCATCGGCGGATGGAAGATTGGCGCTGGCTCGCCCGACGCTACCCCCTTTTTCGCGCCCATGCCGCTGGCCTGGATGGTACCGAGCGGAACGCTGCTGGAGGGACCGCGCTTCCGCTATCGCGTGCTGGAGGCCGAGATCGCCTTCAAGTTGGGCAAAGACCTGCCAGCGCGCTCAACTCCATACACGCGCAACGAGGTGGTGGACGCCATCGCCAGTTGCCATCCCATTATCGAGGAGCTGGAGTCGGGGCTGATCGATCCCAAGGCGGACGGCAACCACTTATCCGCGCTTGCCGACCTGCAGATGCATGGAGGATTTATTCAGGGTCCGGCCTGTGCGGATTGGAAGAGCATCGACTTCAAGACCGAAACTGTGACCCTTACAGTCAACGGCAAGGTGGAGGTGGAACGCACCGGCTCCAACACATCCGGCGATCTGATGCGGCTGCTTCCCTATCTGGCCAACGAGGGTGCCTCGCGCACCGGAGGCCTGAAGGCCGGCCAGTGGATCACAACCGGAAGCTGGACCGGCAACACACTCGCACCGGCCGGCTCTGAGGCCGTAGCCACCTTCGGCCACGCCGGCAGCGTCAGCTTGCGCTTTGCCTGATTCGTACTGTAGCGTTTGGAGCTGCACATGCGCACTCGACCCAATCGCAGGACGTTTCTTAAGATGAGCGCTGCTGCCGCGTCCTTGACGGCGGCTGAAATGGCGCGCGCGCTGCCCATCGGCAGACACATCTCAGTTGTAACGGATGACGATTCGCCGCTGATTACCAGCGCACCTGTGCAGTGGGCGACGCAAAGGCTGCGGGAGGCGATCACACCGCAAGGCATCGCCGCCAAGGGAGGCTTCAGCGACTTCACCATTCTCATCGCGCCCGTCAATAGTTCACTTGCCAAGGCCTTCCCCAATCGGCCCGGTCTCACCCAACCTGAAACGACCGCGCTTATTCCCGGCCGCAACAAACTCACCCTGCTGGCTACGGGCAGCGATGTCCGTGGGATTACCTACGCAGTGTTGGAACTAGCAGAACGCATTCGCGCCAGCGACGACCCCATCGCCTCGCTGCAACTGCCTTCCCCACTGATCGAGACCACGCCTAACAAAGTTCGCAGTGTGGAGCGAGCATTCGTCTCTGAGATCGAGGACAAGGCCTGGTTTTACGATCGAGCCTTCTGGACCGACTACCTGGACACGCTTGCCTCCGCGCGCTTCAACCGCTTCCACTTCGCACTGGGCTTCGGCTGGGACGGGACGGGCGGCATCACCGGCGACTATCTCCACTTCCCCTATCCCTTTCTGGTGGAGGTCCCCGGATACGAGCAGGTGCACGTCGAGCCATTGCTGCAACCCGGCGAGCGCCAGCGCAACCTGGAAACCCTGCAGTTCATCGCAACCGAGACCGCGCGGCGCGGCATGGACTTCCAACTTGGCCTGTGGACCCATGCCTATCAATGGACCAACAGCCCCAACGCAGACCACCACATTGCAGGATTGACGCCGGCGATCCACGCCGCGTACTGCCGCGATGCGCTGGCTGTCATTCTAAAAGACTGCCCGCAGATCACCGGGCTCACGATGCGCATCCACGGGGAGAGCGGCATTCCGGAGGGCAGCTATCCGTTCTGGCAGACGCTGTTCGAAGCAATCCCGGCGGCACGCACGCCCGATGGCAAGCCGCGCATCATCGAGATTGAAATGCACGCCAAGGGTCTGGACCAGCGAATGATTGAGATTGCCCGCGCCACCGGGATGCCGGTGAAAGCCGGAGCCAAATACTGGGCCGAACATCAGGGCCTGGGCTACCAGCAGGCAGACATCCGCGCCAATGAATATCCCCGCTCAGGCGTCACCGGAGCCATGGCCATATCCAGCGGCCTGCGCAACTTTACCCGCTACGGCTATGGAGACTTCTACCAGCAGGGCATCGGGCTTGAACTGCTGTACCGCGTGTGGCCGGGGACGCAGAAGCATTTGCTGTGGGGCGACTCCGCGCTGGCCGCCGGATACGGGCGCTCCGCCAACTTCTGTGGAGCCGCTGGCATGGAGCTGTGCGGGCCTCTCACCTTCAAGGGTCGCGAAGGCTCCGGCCATCCCGGCGGCCGCAACGCCTACGCCGATGCATCCTTGGCGCCGGCAAACCTCGACACCGCTAAGTTCGCCCTCACCTACCTCCTCTGGGGCCGCTATCTTTATAATCCCGACACCGCTCCCAACGTATCTAATCGCGCTTACCGCCAGGCGTATGGTCCGGCGGGTACAGGACTAGAGACTGCGCTGGCAAACTCCAGCCGCATCCTGCCGCTGATCACAACTGCCTGGTGCCCGTCGGCCTCCAACCGCGAGTTCTGGCCGGAGATGCTGACGCCTGTTTCGATCCTGCCGTACACCGGCAGAGCGCCCTACAGCGATTCACCCGCGCCGCACAATGTCAGCGCCATCAGCCCGCTCGATCCGCAACTCTTTACCTCGATCGACCAACACGCCAAGGACCTTGTCTCCGGCACGAAGAATGCACGCTATAACACCAGCGAAGTGATCCAGTGGCTGGAAGCGATGGTGAGTGCGTCTACCGAGGGACTGGCTGCGGCGCGCAAGTCGAAGACACCGGAGTTTCGGCGCGTAGAAGAAGACATTCTTATCCTCAATGGGCTTGGGACATACTACGCCAATCTCTTCCGCGCCGCGTTGTTTTATAGCATCCACGAGCAGACGGGAGATTCCGCAGCGGCCACGCAGTCGATGGCCGCCTGCCGCAAGGCGCGCGACGCGTGGGCAACCATGGCCGCGCGGGCAAAGACTGTGTACGCCAGTGACGTCAGCTATGGCTCAACGCCGAACCGGCGCGGCCACTGGGCCGACCGCCAACCGGCCATCGACGCGGACGTTGCCGCGCTGGAAAAACACTTCGCAGAAAGCACCACGCAGAAAGCATCCGCCAGTAAAGCAATTCAGCAAGCCACTGCGCGCCCGGCCATCGCAGCAAAACATAGCACAGCGCAAACCTTCCACCCCGGCAGCGAACTTGCACTTGCCATAACAACCCCTCCCGGTGTCACCGACGCGATTCTCTGGTATCGCCACGTCAACCACGGCGAACGCTGGCTCTCCACGCCGATGAAGCAGACTGGCGCGGCCCACACCGCCGCCATCCCAGCCGCGTACACCGACTCACCCTACCCGCTGCAGTACTACTTCGAGCTGCACACCGCGACGGCAGCCACACTGCATCCGGCGTTCAACCCAACGCTCAGCAACCAGCCCTACTACGCCATCCATGTGCGCGTGTGATCGCGGGGGATCACGCCCTAACCGGCTTTGCCCTTAACTGATCTCGAGGATCTGCTCGCTGGAGGCGGCAATCTCCTGCGCGCGCGCCGCAACTTTGCGGGCCACCTCGAAGAAGGGCTTGGCGCCAGCGTTCTCCGGCCCGGCCAGTGTCACCGGAAACCCGCGGTCACCGCCCTCGCGGATAGCTGGGTCGAGGTCCAGCGAGCCCAGGAACTCCAGACCAAACTGCGCGGCCGTGCGCTCTGTTCCTCCACTGGAGAAGATGTCGATCACCTCCTGGCAGTGGGGGCAGGTGAAGTGGCTCATGTTCTCCACCAGGCCGATGACCTCAACCTTCACCTGGGCAAACATCTCGATGGCCTTGCGCGCGTCCTGCAGGCTGACGTCGCTGGGCGTGGAGACGACCACCGCGCCGGTGAGCGGCACGGTCTGCACCAGCGAAATGACCACATCTCCGGTGCCCGGCGGCAGATCCACGATCAGGAAGTCCAGCTCGCCCCACTCCACCTGCTGCAGGAACTGGCGGATGATCTGGTGCAGCATGGGCCCGCGCATCACCATGGGCTTGTCGCCGGGAGCCAACAGGCCGATGGAGATAAACTTGACGCCATGCGCCAGCAATGGACCGATGCGGTCGTCGGCCACCATGCTTGGCTGGCGCGTCATGCCCATCATGGTGGGCACGTTGGGGCCGTAGATGTCGGCGTCGAGCAGCCCCACTTTGTACCCCAGCTTGCCCAGCGCCACGGCCAGGTTCACCGCGACGGTCGTCTTGCCGACGCCGCCCTTACCGCTGCCCACGGCCACCACATGCGTGATACCCGGCAATGGCTGCGGCCCCTGCGGCACTCCTGCTCCCGTATGTCCCATCAATTCTCCTCTATGAAATCAGGTCCGCGCCGCATTTACACCGAATCACCAGCAACTAACAACCAGCGCCATCAAACATGCCACCCGGCGCCCAGCGCGGCGCGAATCTCCTTGGCCCGCTGGGTCTCTTCTGCGCGCCCTTCGCGTCTTCGCCCTGCATCGGCGAAACGCCGCTTCTGGTGCTCGGTCTCGGCGATGACGCAAGGTACAGGGACAGGATGGCCCTCGCGGTCCACCGCAACGTAGGTGACGTAGGCCGTGGAGACGTGGCGCAGGGTCTGGTCGAGGGCGTCCTCCGCCATGGCGCGTACACCGACCTCCATGCTGGTGCGGAAGGCGCGGTTGACGCTGGCCTTGAGGATCAAAAGGTCGCCCAGATGTGCCGGGGCAACAAAGTCCGAGTGGTCGATGCTTGCCGTTACCACGATGGCCCGCGAGTGGCGCACAGCGGCCACTGCGCCCACCAGGTCGATCCACTGCATCAGGCGTCCACCAAAGAGGTTGCCAATGGCATTGGTGTCCGCGGGAAAGATGATCTCGCTGCGCTCGGCCTGCGACTCCGCCACGGTACGCGATGTAACCTTTGGGTCACGCATCCTTCTATTCTAAATCCTCGGGGCAAAACAAACCCTAGAATGAAGCTATGGATAAACTTGCCGCTCTACGCGAGATTCTAGCGATGGATCCTGGCAACGCCTTTGCCCGCTACGGCATGGCCATGGAACACATTGCGCAGGGCAATCCGGAGGCCGCTCTGGCAGAGTTCGATGCGCTGATCGCCCACTCGCCGGACTATGTTCCCGCATACCAGATGAGTGCCCAAACGCTGCACGCCGTGGGGCGAAACGATGCCGCGCTGCGGCGCCTGGACAAAGGGATTGCCGCCGCGCAGCGCACCGGCAACCAACACGCCCTGGCCGAGATGACCGCCCTGCGGGATGAACTCGGCAGTAGCTAGCCGGCGTGACTCTTGCAACACCCTCGGGAGCGGTACAATTCAAGCGAATCGGTTCCGAACAGGAGATTTCGGTTCATGCAGGCAAGCATGTATTCGCGCAGTTTTGGGATGCTCTTAGTCTGCCTCCTGGCTGGCGCGGTGTTGGGCGCGCAACAGCCAGCGGCCATCCAGAGCGATAACGGCGTCTATACCCTTCACGCAGACACGCACCTGGTCCTGCTGGATGTGACGGTGATGGATAAGCAGGGGCACCCGGTGACCGGTTTGACCAAGGACGACTTCAAGCTCCTTGAGGATGGACAGCCACAAACCATCAAGTTCTTCGAGGAACATGCGCCGGTCGATCCCGCGGAGATTACGCGGCAGAAGGCTGCGGCACTGGCGGGTCAGCCGCCGAATACATTCACCAACTATGAACCATTTTCTGGAAGACCGGTTACGCTGCTTGTGCTCAACCAGGTCTTTGACTGGGGGCGTGTCTCGCGGCTTCGTGGTGTCTCGCCTTTCCATAATCAGGGCATGCAGGATCTCGTTCGGAATTCACCGCCGGATACGCCGTTCGCGGTCTATGTGCTGGGTCCGGAGCTGAAACTGGTACAGCCGGTGACGACGGACCGCGCGCTGCTGGTGGAGAAAATCCGAGGGATCGACAAACTGTACCCCCCGCTCATCGGCTCGGAGAGGCCGACTAACCCTGACACCAAAGCACCGATGTCTCTGGATGACGTGATAGGCGCGCGCCGAGGCTTCATGACGGCGGCGGCGCAGCAACTCACAGCAGCGTTTAGAGATACGCCGGGAAGAAAGGCTCTCTATCTCTTCACGGGAGCCTTCCAGTGCTCGGTTGTGGTATCCAACGGCGGCGCTGGCGTGCCAGCTTGCCCCGAATATGGCCATTTCGGGCACGATAGGGAGTTCGTGTGCGGGCTGGAGGATACTCTGGAGCAGGGCCGGATATGGATCTATCGCTACTACGCTGCGGACGAAATAGGCTATGGGTTCGGGTGCGGCTCAACCGGCGCCAACGTGCGGGATCTCTCGCACTACTACACGCTTTACTACACGCCGACAAACGGGGATTGGAACGGAAAATATCGTGCGACCACGGTGGAGGTCGCGGATAAGGACCTGCATCTGGCGTATCGCAAGGGATACTACGGTACGCCGGAGAATGTGGAGGTTCACTACTACACTGCGCAGAGGCCCGCTGCTGCACCGGCTGTGCCGAACTCCGGCGAGCAGACGATAACTGCCACCACTGTTGCTGGGGAGACTGTTAGTTCGGAGAGCCTGGATACCAGCGCGCCCGAGGCTGCGCCCAATCCCGCAGAACCAGCGCTGCACCGACGGCAGGAGGAAGTTGTTGCGGCAAAGGCTGCGCCGAATCCGTCGTCGTCAGTTTTCAGCGTGCAGGTGGTTCCAGCGGACGCACCCAGCGCCGATAGCAAGACCAAGCAGGAGTACAGGCAACTCACGCTGCGCTTCTCGATGCCTGCGAGCGAGTTCAAGGTCGTGCAGTCCGATTCCGGCCAGTACGTCGCGCGCCTGGAACTTGCAGCGGTGGGCTATGCAGACGGCAACCTGGCGTCCTCGAACGGGAGCCAGGGGGGCCGAATGGCAGTGAACTTCGAAGGGGCTGCGGACCCCCGTATTGCGACGTCCACGATTACAGCGACGCTGACAGTGAACATTCTGGAGCATGGCAAAAGCCGCTGGCTGTATGTGAGCGTTCGGGATATGGCGACAGGGCAGCTTGGAAGCATGGTGATCCCGATGGAGCAGGTCAAGATGCCGGGGACGCAGTGAGAATTTGCCACTAAGCTTTTTGCCTGCGGAATCCGCTATTGCAGCCCAAGCACCGACAACTGTTTGGGATTGACCTCGTCACTGGCCAGCAGATTGTGGCAGACGCTGCAGTCGTTGGTGATGGTCTTGCCGTCCTTGGACGTGTGGTTGCCGTCGTGGCAGCGGAAGCATCCGGGGGATGG
Organism: Acidobacteriaceae bacterium; assembly: GCA_035510935.1. Classification (GTDB taxonomy): domain Bacteria; phylum Acidobacteriota; class Terriglobia; order Terriglobales; family Acidobacteriaceae; genus Edaphobacter. The sequence goes on along the minus strand of DATKGA010000053.1, from coordinate 54,177 downwards.
ATTGTGCCCCGGCACACTGTGTCCCATGCCGTTGGGATAGGTGCCCCAGGTGACCTTCATCTCCGGGAAGACGTTGCGCTGGTAGATGGTGACCAGGGTTTTGGCGGCTGCGTCCACCAGAGCTCGCTGGCCGCTCCACACCGTCGGATACTGGGTGCGGTAGTAGTCGTCCAGTCCGGAGGTGATCTTCGCGGCAGCGTCTGCCTGCGATGCGTAGTCGGCCTGAATCAACTGCAGACCCTCTTTGTGGACGAAGGGAAGGCTGGCGCTGGGGCTGCCGTCCAGCATGACCTCGTCGATGGCGTCCTCGGGCGTCTGGAAGGTGTGGGTCGCCTGGTTATGGCAGTCCATGCAGTCCATCCGTCGGGTGACGCCCTGGATCGGCCCCTTCCAGTCGGAGCTGACAAACTGCGTAGTGGAGCCGTCGGGGTTGTGCTTGCTGACGGCGATAATGGTCTGGAAGGTGGTATCGGTGGCCACATACTCGTAGTCGTCCAGGTGATGGCCATGGATGCCGCTGAGGTGGGAGAGCGAGTCCACTCCACCGAGGTGCAGCACCAGCACGTTGTGCGTGACCGAGTTCTTTTCATCGTCGCCGTACATGGTCTCGACCAGCAGCTTCTCACCGACGAAGCGAGTGGGCGAGTGGCACTCCTCGCAGGTGGCGCGCGCCGGACGCAGGACGGAGAGCGGGGCCTGGATGGGACGCGGATAGGTATCGGTGATCACCTCCGCCAGCTGCTTGGTGCCGTTGATCTTGGCCTCGACAGCCGCCGACAGTCCAGAACCGATGTGGCACTCCACGCAGGCCACGTGGGAGTGGGGAGAGACCTGGTAGGCGGCCCACTGCGGGGCCATGACATGACAACTCTGGCCGCAGAAGTTGGGTGTCTCCATGTACGAGACGCCGCGATAACTGGCTGTACCCACAATGATGAAGTTGATGACCGTGGCCACCAACACAATCTCGATGCCGCGCCGGAAGACCGGATCGCGAAGCTCGATCCGCGGATAGACCGAGGGGATCTGTCCGAGAGCCTTGAGCTGCGTCCTGCGTATCCATATGCCAGCCGGAATAAGAAGCAGGCCCAGAACGAACAGGCCGGGCAGAAACAAATCGAAGATGATTCCCAGGTAGGGGTTTCTGGAGCCGGCGTGGCCGAAGATTTCGACCACCCAGAAGCCGATCAGCACAACGGCCGACGCGCTGGTGATTGCGCCGCCAATCAGGCTCGTCCAGTTGTTGCCATAAAACAGGACTAGCCGAAGGCTCTTCCTCAGCTTCTCGAACTCAAACATGCGGACCTCTGAAGACGGATTATGCGGTGCCGAAGTAACCGATCAGTGTCAGAACAAGAAGCAGGAGCCCAATCAGGATGGCGGTGAAGCCGATGACCCTGGCAAAGTTCTCCCACCAATATACTGGCTTGTCGCCTATCCTTGCCTCCAGCTTTCCCTGGGCAGCCAGGCGCTGGTACTCCAGTGTGCGCTTTTTGCGGAACTCCTCGTCCGTCTCCTTGCCGGTGAAGATCACCATGTCCATGGGGAAACTGTCGGGGCGCAGATGGGTATTGACGAAGTGAATGGAGAAGATAAACAGGATGGCTAGCAGGGCTTCTTCGCCGTGTATGACCAGGACCGCGTTCAACGCCCAGCCAGGAAGGAAGCGGGCAAAAAATGGGGCAAACCACATGGCATAGCCTGAAAATCCAATGACGATCATGCCCCAGAAGACGGCCCAGTAATCGAACTTCTCCCAGTAAGCGTAGCGCTCAAACTGCGGCTTGGGCCCCAGGCCAACGAACCAGCGCAGGTGGCCGATTACGTCCTGCACGTCCTTCCAGTTGGGCACCATGGAGGTCGGACCCCAGAAGATGCCCTTCTCGCGATGCACCAGGGCGCGGGTGGCGAGGTCTTTGAGGTGATAGAGGAAGGCCAGCGTAAGGACCACGGCGCAGAATTTGTGAAAGAACAGTATGGCGCCAAAGCCGCCTACCTCGCGCGCGAAGAAACGCGCTGCGGGGTTGTCGCTGAAGCGCATGGGAAGGCCGGTGGCCGCAAGCCCAAGAAACGAGGAGAACAAAACAACGTGGAGATACCGTTGCGCCAGGGTGAAGCGCACATAGTACTTCTCTTTGGCGCTGCTTTGCGGCTGGCCACCATCTTGCGGCTGGCCTTCCGGCTGCTCGGCGGGCACGGTGGGTGTCTGGTCAGTCATGTTTCTCCTCCTCTGCCGGCCCGGCATTGCCCTGTTCCCTCTTCGCACGAATAAACCACAGCAGGGTATGCAGCGAGAAGAACCCGAGCACGCTCCACAGCAGCAGGTTCATGAAGAACCGGGTGAAGTACAGTGGCGGGTTCAGCTTGCGATCGCGCGGATTGGCGTGCGGCTGATACTTAACGAAGCTGGCATTGGCGTCCGCATGGCAGCGGCCGCAGGTCTTGATCAGGTTGGCCGGATTGACCGGGGAGTTGGGGTCTGACGCAGGCAGGATATTATGCGCTCCATGGCAGTCCCAGCAACGCGCTGTCTCCACATATCCGCCCAGCAGCCCCAGTTGCGAGTGGAAGGTGTCCTGGTAGGTGGCGAACCTTCCTTTGTGGCACGATCCGCAGATGGGGGTTGACTGCATGCGGAAATCCGCCAGCGTGGGCTGCAGAATGGCGTGCGCTGTGTGGCAGTCGGAGCATACCGGCGCATTCAGGTTGCCGCCGGCAACGGCTTTGCCATGTACTCCCGCGGAATACTCCGCCATGACACCCCCGTGGCATGCTCCACAGGTGTTGGGGATGTTGGTCTTGTAGGTGGGACTCAGCGGGTCCTTGTGGCTCAGAATGTTATGCGATCCGTGGCAGCTCATGCAGTTTGCCGCCACCAGCAAACCCTCCTTGCTGACGGCATACCCATGGATCGAGTCCATGTACACCGAATAGACATTCTGCAGGCCGTATTTCTTTGCCAGCGCAGGATCGGAGTGACATGTGCCGCAGGTGCGCGGGATGTTGAGCGGGTAGACCGCGGACCTTGCATCGGTCTTGGGGAAGATCGTGTGCGCGTCGCCATGGCAACTGGTACAGGGCTGCGCGCTGACTGCGGCATGCACACTGCCGGCGAGACCCGTCGCCTGGTCGGCATGGCAGGCAACGCACTTGACCGCGGCCGCATGGTCGGGATGGGGATACTGCTTGATTGAGGTATGGCAATCGGTGCAGCCGAGACTGCCGTGAATGCTGGCATGGAAGGTGTCGGCATCCACACCGACACTGTGTCCTGCCGCGTCCTGCATTGTCTTGTCCGCATGGCAGGACAGGCAGTCTGTCTGCGCTCGCAGCATGGAACAGAAGCCCAGAAGCAGCACTGGGGCAAGCGCAGCTATCAGACGTCCGCGGCCAAAGGAAAATGCTGGAGACCCAGACACGAAGCGGTACCTATTCAGAACGCAACGCTTTGCTGCAACGCAAGCGACTCCAAGCAGCGCAGATAGGGGCCCGGCCATGCTACATCCTCACACACAAAAACTCGGTCGCAGACACGGTTGCGCTCTGCTGCCAGCCTTTCTCCATGCGGGAGAAAGGGCAGAGCGACTCTCGCCATAAGGCCCACTCGCGGCACTCTGTGCCGTGTCTACTACTTCTGCAAGGTGCGGACGTACGCGACTACTTCCTTGATCTGCGCGTCCGTCAGCTTACCGGTGTAGGCCGGCATCTTTCCCTTGCCATTGGTGGTGGCGGCAATCATCTCGGCAGTGGTCGCCTTGGCCAATGCCGGCGAATTGAAGGCCGGAACCTGCATAGCTTTGCCCGCCGGGCCGCTGGCCAGGCCATCCGCGCCATGGCACATAGCGCACTTGGCCTTGTAGGTGTCCGCTCCCGAGCCCTGGGCAAAGGCGGAGGTCACAGTGGTAGCCGCCAGGATGGCGGCAAGGATAAATCCGGTGCGAATCTTCATGGGGAATCTCCTGTTTATTTCTTCGCGATTCTAACTCTTTGATTCAACGAATGGCCCGGCAATCAAAACTCGTAGTGCAAAGATAAGGTCACATTATTGGCATGGAAGTTGCGCGGCGCTGTCAGTCCGGAAGACGGTTCGGTCAGGCCGGTCGGAAGCCCGTTCAGCGTGGAAGAGTTACAGGGAACAACCGCCGTCGTAGCATTCGTTGCCAGGCTACAGAAAGGTGCGCCGGATGGGCCGCCTTCGCCGTAGCCAAAGAAGTTGTACTCCGCCCTCCAGATCAATCCGGGATGGACCGTCCATGCAAGATTTACATAAGGCGACTGATACGCGGACTGTAGCGATCCGTTGACCTCTTGCGCATCGTTGAAGAACTGGTTGCCGCTCACCGCGCTGATCCGGTATCCGATATCGGAGTGGACCGTCTTGACCGGTGTCCACGCCAGGGCCACGGATGCGTACTGCGTTGGGGCATCCATGAAGTCCTTCACCGGCCCCCAGTCCGTCAGCAGGCTCGGGCAAAGGTTGTTGGCGCCTGTGCTGGTAGTCGAGGCCGCGCCAGGCAAGGAAGGCGTGCTGCCGGGCGTGCCCGTGAAGGCGCCGCTCAGATAGCAGATGTTCGTGGACGTATACACATCGCTGTAGGAGTAGTTGAAGTCGAACGCGTAGTACTCGTTCGGCACCAGCACCAATCCCAGGCTCACACTACGGCTATAGTCCACATGATCAAGCGGTCCATCCACGCTCGTCGTACCGGTATTGTTGGTGTTGTTATGCCGTTCCAGATCGTTGAAGGCCCCCGAAACCGTGGCCCAGGGCTTGGGCCGGTACATGGTATGCACCCGGTAGTGCTGCAATTGCCGTGCGCCCAACGGAGTAAATGCGTTGTCGCTGTAAGATACTTCGACCGAGCCGTTCAGGTCCCAGTGCGCGGTGGGGCGCAGAGCGATATTCATAATTCCAGCATCCTCATCTATGCCGATAAGGTTTTCCATCGGACCGGTTCCGCTGGTCTGAATAATAGTGTGCGCCTGGTAGCGATAGGTCAGCGAGAGTGTGGCTCGAGACGACGCATCCCAGCTCACGGTCGCATGGTTCGTCATGTACCTCTGGCCGAAGTAAGCGTAAATCAAGCCGATCGTATTGCCGCTGATACTCAACGCGGAGCCGGGATTAAGCGTGCCCGCATAGTTGATGGTCTCGTAGCCATTGTTCCCCGTCACCGTCGTAGTGGGCGTGGTCAAGGAGGAGCCAGCGAGTGTGGTGTTGCCCGGCTGATGAACATTGGAGTAGCTCACCTGGTCCGCCAGGCTGATCTTCTTCGACGCCTGCCAGGTCATGCCATAATCGAGCGCGACAACCCGCCGCTGTGCGATCGCAATCCCCGTCTCCGTCGCCGACCGGATCGTTCCATCCAGGCCGTTGAAGTTTTCGTAATAGTTGGACAGGTTGCTTTTGGACACCGAGTACCGGAAGTCGCCGTTCAGCGAGATGTTCTTAATGCTGTTGCTCTGCAGCCGCAGAATCTCGGTTGGATACAGAATGCGCGTCGGCTGTGAGCGGAAGTAGCTGGTCACCACATCGCATGCCGGATTGACGATGGGCAGACCGCCGGGAGTGTTGGGGGCCGAGAAGATGGTGTAGCTGGCAGGAGTAGTGCCCGCGGCAGGGACATAGGCGCTGCCCATGCTGCCTGTGTTGCACGCAGCACTCGTATAGGGATTGGATGGAGCGTCATAATCGCCCAGAGAAACCGGAGTCCCGTTCGCCTCCTGCGCGATAAAGGTCTTCGGATCCAGGGTGAAATAAGAGTCCGCCTTGTAGTGGTCGATCTGCTCTTCATAGGTCAACTTAGTGTGCGTGAAGGGCTTCCAGTCAACTGCGCCCAGAAAGTCATCGGTGCTGTTCCGCACATACTCGTCGAGGATATTGTCGTACTTGCCGATCGACCGGCCGGGGCTCAGCGTCGGCCCCTGAAAGATGCTCTTCACATACCCAACCCGGAACGTGATTTTGGAGAGCGGAAGGATGGTGAGGCTGGTGTCCGTCATCCTCCGCACGGTGTTGAACATCACCTGTGAATCGGTCGGCTGCGTCCACGCCAGCGACGGCGCACCCGCTGCAGCCGCTACACCCGTTGTCTGCACATAGGGAATTTGCACGGTCGGCAGGTTCACGCTGCCCAGCAGGTCATAGTCGAAGTACTGTCGGTCGCGGCGAAACAGGCCCGAGAACTCATACAGCTTGCCCTTGGAAAGGTCCATCTTGGCATAGTTATTCGGATCGCCGCCGAAGCCGCCGCTGAAGAGGGTGAGGTCGTCGAACAGAGGATGTTTTGTTCCCGGAACCGTATGCATGGTAAACGTCTGACCCAGAACGCGTGGCCCGCTGTGAATGTTCACCAGCGTGTCATACATGGCCCCGCTGCCTGTAATGCCCGCAATGTGCCCGCCCAGGTCCGCCGTATTGTGAATCTCATACCCATTTTGGACCGCAGCCGGTGCAGCCGGTGCATCCTGGCCAACAGCCGCTCCGGTCATCAGCAGCATGGCGAGCCCAACGCCACCAGCGAGCCGATGGCTCTTGGTACGGGTGGGGAGTTCATTGGGCAGCCGAGAAAACCAGCCGATCTTCATCATCTGAGCCTCACTTGAAAGTACATTGCTAACATCGATACCTTGCATCGTTTACTGCTCTATCTGGCCGCGCCGTCCGGTTGCGGCCGCACGGCGCGGCGAACTTCACTACCGTAGAAATGCCGGGTTGATATTTGACCCGTGGATGAAGGTGTGGCAGTTGATGCACGGCTGACGTTCCGCCGATCCTGCGTTCATCCCATGGACTGTGGCGCCCGAAACCGGGCTATGGCACTGGTTGCATAGCTGATTGATATTGGCCACGTTCAGCAACCGCGGATTCTGCGAGCCGTGCGGGGTGTGACACGCCACGCATCCACCCTCACCCTTCACCGCGGCATGCTCAAACACATACGGCCCTCGCACCTCGGCGTGACACTTGGTGCAGATGGCATTCTGGTCTACCGTCGACTTGATGTTGTTGTTCCCGAAGGTGCCGTGCACGTCATGGCAGTCGCTGCATTTGATCAAGCCTTCATTCACCTTGTGGTGGAACGGCATGGCGAACGCTGGCTTGACATCGGTGTGGCATTGATAACAGAGGTTGGGCTGCGAAGCCTTCAGCAGGCCTTCCGACCCTGCGGCATGCACGCTGTGGCAACTGGTGCAACTGACGCCCGCCTTGGCATGCGGAGAACGCAGGAAGTTGGGGTGAGTACCCGCGTGGCAGCCCAGACAGGTGGCATCGATCTCCTGGGGCGAGAGCTTGCTCAGCTGCTTGATCTTGGTGACGTCGCCGCCGCCCTCGACATGGGCCTTGCCTGGCCCATGGCAGCTCTCGCAGGTAGCGCCCGTGCCATTATGTTGCAGGGCAAGCTTCTGGTGCGGGTTGTCGCCGAACTTCTTGGCGATATCGGCGTGGCAGGTTGCGCAGACATCCGAACCGACAAAATCGGCAGGATTGGGAGCAGCCGCCTTCTGCGCCACAGCCGCCTGCTGCTTCGCGCCCGCGGCATAGAGATGCCCGGCCCTGGTGGATAGCCCCGGCAGCAACGCAATCAAAGCGAAATACAGAAAAAACCGTTTCATTCAGCCCCTCCGCGGAGAACATCCGCACAGACTGGTCGAGCAATGACCGAACCGTGGTTCTTGTTGTTCGATAACATCTGTTTCTTTCCGAGTAACCAACAACAGCAACCTCGTCCCGGTTGTCCAACAACAGCACCTTATACATCAGGATTCATTGTTGGACTGAAGTAACGATAGCGCGCCTGAAACCGAATATGATGTGATGCTTGTCACAGGCATTGAGGGTGAAGCGCCGGGACAAATCGAATTAAATGTGATCTCAATCACGCACAACAAGTGAGCGCTCTGGCTGCATCTGTGCGCATAAGGACTTCGCGATTCTACGCACGTCCTCTCCCATAAGTTGATCCCTTTTGCACACACCTGTTGCCGCGCTCCACGGATGTCCCGCCCAACAGGAATCCTGGCTTGTGACGTAGCTCACATACAACTCGTCGCCAGCACCGTATGAATGGAATAGCGATGTGGAGATGAGCAGCCTGTGTGGAATTGGCACTCCTCCATCCCGGCTGGCCGCACACTGACAGGCCATCTATCGGAAGGAAGTGTATTACTCGATGAGTATCCCCAAGGATGCAAGACATCTCTTCCGCTTTGCGATTCTCTTCGTCATCGCGTTCGTTGTCTTTCTGGTGATCCGCCACTTCGTTGTGCCGAAGACCTTCGGGGAGTACGGCCACTACCGCGGCGCTGCGATCGCGGAGATTGCCGCACGCCCGATGCACTTTGCAGGCCATGAGAAATGCGAGCTCTGCCACAGCGACATTGCGGAAGCGAAGAAGGCCGGCAAGCACGAGCATGTAAACTGCGAGGCCTGCCATGGCCCGTTGGCAGAGCACGCGGACGACCCATCGATCCAGCCGGCAAAGATCGATACGACCGTGCTCTGCGTCCGCTGCCATGCGGAGAGTGCGGCTAAACCCGGCGTATTCCCACAAATAGATCCGGTGCAGCACTCCGGCGGCCTGCCTTGCGAGACCTGCCATCAGCCGCATAACGGCCTGTAATCCAGGCAGGAGGTACCAAGTGAACCTTGACCGACGCCATTTTCTCGTGATGCTGCCCGCGGCGGCGATTGCATGGAAGTACGTTCTGGCGGGAACGCCCGAGCAGTCGCCCAACTACACCAGGACCGATCACTGGTGGAGCATGCTGATCGATATCCCCAAGTGCATTGGCTGCGGCAACTGCGTTCGCGCCTGCGCCGCCGAGAACGATGTGCCGGACGGACACTTCCGAACCTGGGTGGAACGCTACCATGTCTCCGACTGGCACATGGCTAACCCGGAGGTCATCTCGCCCGATGGCGGCAAGGAAGGATTCCCCACGGTCGCTAAAAGCGCCGGCAGCGGGGACGGATCTTCTGCCGCTCCCGAAGATGCCGGCAAGTATTTCTTCGTTCCCAAGCTGTGCAATCACTGCGAGGATTCGCCCTGCACCCAGGTCTGTCCGGTTGGCGCCACCTTCATCACGCCGGATGGCGTCGTCCTGGTGGACCAGACCTACTGCCTGGGTTGCGCCTATTGCGTGCAGGCCTGCCCCTACGGCTGCCGCTACATCCATCCAGAGAAGAAAGTCGCGGACAAATGCACGCTCTGCTACCACCGCATCACCAAGGGCCTGACCACCGCTTGCTGCGAAGCCTGCCCCACCGGTGCGCGGCAACTGGTCGACCTGAAAGATCCGAACGACCCCATTCATGCATTTTTGAAGACCCACGCGGTACAGGTGCTGAAGCCGCAGATGGCGACTGGAGCGAAGGTCTTCTACAACGAGTTGGATGGTTCGGTGCGATAAGGATTCCCAGTGACTGGTTACATGATGGTGTTTCAAACGATTTGGCGAGATTAGGAGACGGTGAGCGCTATGAGCGGTGTTGAAGGCTACATGTATCCAAACGAAATCACACTCAATTGGAGCGTGCTCATTGTTTTGTACCCCTACATCACCGGATTGGTGGCTGGCGCATTCATTCTCGCGTCCCTGGTGCGTATCTTCAACGTGAAGGCGGTTGCGCCCACATACCGGCTGGCGCTTCTGACCGCTCTCAGCTTCCTGCTGGTGGCGCCGCTCCCCCTGCAGTTGCACCTCGGCCATCCCCTGCGCTCGCCGGAGATGTACTTCACTCCCCACAGCACCTCGGCCATGGCCATGTTCGGCTTCGTCTATCTGTGGTACCTGATGGCGGTCCTGGTCTTTGAGATATGGCTCGACTATCGCAGCGACATTGTCCATCTGTCGCAGACCACTACCGGATGGAAGCGCCTGCTGTACCGCGCCATGACTCTGGGCTCCGACAACCTGAGCCCGCGATCGCTGGCCATCGACCATAAGGTGGGATGGATCGTCACCCTGGTTGGCATTCCCTCCGCCTTCATCCTCCACGGATACGTGGGCTTCATCTTCGGATCGCTCAAAGCCAATCCCTGGTGGAACTCGCCCCTGATGCCCGTGGTCTTCATCTTCTCCGCCATGGTCTCCGGCATCGCCGCCGTTCTACTGCTTTATATGGGGATATCAAAGCTGCGCAAGACGCCCATCGACATGCCCTGCGTGGACACCATCGCGATGTACCTCTTCTATATCTTCATCCTCGACTTCAGCCTGGAGATGCTGGACCTGGTGCATCGCGTTTACGAGGCGGACGAGAGCTTCCGCACCCTCAACTTCATGGTCCACACCAAACTGTACTTCTCGCAGATCGTCCTCCAGATCTGTATCGGAACGCTGGTCCCGATCTTCCTGCTGGCGATCACACAGGTCAAGAAGCTGCCTGTAATCGTGCGCAGGCGCATCTACGTTATTTCGGGATGCCTGGTGCAGATAGGTGTCTTTGCCATGCGTTGGAACGTGGTCATCGGTGGCCAGCTCTTCTCCAAGAGCTTTCTCGGATACACCACTTACAAAATGAGCCTGATCACCAAGGAAGGGTTGCTGATGGCGATCTTCCTGACCATTCTTCCCCTTGTCATTCTCTGGGTACTCGTGAAGTTGCTGCCTCCCTGGAATGAGGAAGGGCAACCGTCGATTCCCGCTGCAACCGAAGCGAACTAAGGGAGCTCCGACAGTTTCCGGCAATCCTCAACGGCTCAAGCCGCTCTGCAATGGATTCGTTTACGGTAGGATCGGCATCGCACCCCTTCAACAAATTCGGCATCTAACTGTCTCAGGCCATCGCTTAGGCGGCTGGCTTACCACGAGACTACCGGCGGCCGCTGCCTGATCCATCCCCATTGCTCCATACCTATTCATCCAACGCCATTGCTCCAACCGTAAAGAACATCGGATACTAATCAGATTCAGAGACGCAGACCATCGAATGCACCGCGTCTACCGCTGCCTTTCGCTCTGGGCCATGCAAAGCTCGGAGGCACCGTGAGCGATCAAACTCTTCAGGAGACACTGTGAGCGAACCAAAACCGGATAAGTCCAATAAGAGCACTACGCCCAGTACGACAGGCGAGACAGATCCACACGCTGGAAAGCTGCCCGTTTCCGGGATGGATGCGCTCACCGAACTCGCGTTAAACCTGCACTGGTCCTGGAACCATCGCGCGGACGAGATATGGGAGGCGCTGGACAGTTATCTATGGAAGACAACGCAGAATCCATGGGTCATCCTGCAGACGGTCTCTCCGGAAAAGATCAACACCCTGCTTGCGACGCCGAGGTTTCAGCAGCGCATCACAGATATGTTGCGCCACAAGCACCAGGCCCAGTCTTCGGATGCATGGTTCCAGACGAAGCACGGGGGCGCCGCACTGACCACGGCGGCTTACTTCAGTATGGAGTTCATGTTGACCGAGGCGTTGCCCATCTACTCCGGCGGGCTGGGAAATGTTGCGGGCGACCAGATGAAGGCAGCCAGCGATCTGGGCGTTCCCGTTGTGGGAGTCGGTCTGCTGTGGGGCCAGGGATACTTCCGCCAGGACTTCGACGCCGACGGAAAGCAACGGGCCTTGTATCCGGTGAACGATCCTGGTCAGTTGCCGATTCAGCCGCTCCGCCGCGCGGATGGCGAGTGGTTGCGACTGCAGCTTAAACTTCCCGGCACCACAATCTGGCTGCGTTGCTGGCAGGTGTTTGTGGGGCGAAGAAAGATGTATCTGCTGGACGCCAACGACTTCGCCAATACGGCCGCGCAACGCGGCATCACCAGCGAACTGTATGGCGGCGACGCGGAGATGCGGCTGAAGCAGGAGATCGTTCTGGGCATCGGCGGCTGGCGGTTGCTGCGCGCGTTGGGGATCGACCCCGAGGTCTGCCATTTGAATGAGGGGCACGCAGCCTTTGCCGTGCTGGAGCGGGCGCGCAGTTATATGGAGGACCATAAAGTCTCGTTTGAGGCTGCTCTGGCCATTACCCGCGTGGGAAATTTGTTTACCACCCACACGGCAGTGCCTGCGGGATTCGACCGCTTCGACCCGGAGCTTGTGCGCAAGTATCTGAGTTGCTACGCGAAGGAGGAACTCAGCATCTCGGTGGAGTGTCTGCTGGCCATGGGCAGAGCGAACGCGGGCGATGCGTCGGAGCCCTTCAACATGGCCTATCTTGCGCTGCACGGCAGCGGGCAGGTGAACGGCGTCAGCAAGCTGCACGGCGAGGTGAGCCGGCAGATCTTTGCGCCGCTGTTTCCAGGATGGCCGAGCGCTGAAGTGCCCATTGGCTCGGTCACCAATGGGATTCATGTGCCGACCTGGGACTCGGCGGAGGCCGATGCTCTATGGATGAAGGTGTGCGGCGCGGACCGTTGGCGAGGAGATCATCCTAAGGCGGACGACGTGCGCAAACTGACCGACGCGGAGTTGTGGCAGATGCGCGGCGACGCGCGCAAAACGATGATTGCTCACGTGCATGAGCGTCACGCGCGGCAGCTCTCCGCCGTGGGCGATCCCCAGGTGGAGGCCACGGAGGTCTTCACCGCGGAGGCGCTGACCATTGGCTTTGCGCGGCGCTTTGCCACCTATAAGCGGCCGGATTTTTTACTGCACGATTCAGAGCGGCTGATACGTCTCCTCTCCGATCCCCGGCGACCTGTGCAACTGGTGCTTGCCGGCAAGGCGCATCCCCAGGACCTGCCTGGGCAGGAGTTGATTAAAAGATGGAACGACTTTATCAAGCGGCCCGAGGTGCGCGCGCATGTGGTATTCCTCAGCGATTACGACATGCAGATGGCGCAGGAGCTGGTGGTGGGGATGGATCTGTGGATCAATACGCCGCGGCGTCCGTGGGAGGCCTGCGGAACCAGCGGGATGAAGGTGCTGGCCAACGGCGGGCTGAACCTGTCGGAGCTGGACGGCTGGTGGGCGGAGGCCTACTCGCCGGAGGTTGGCTGGGCCATCGGCGACGGCAAGGAGCATGGAGACGACCCGGCATGGGACGCAGTCGAGGCTGAAGCAATGTACACGCTGCTGGAGAATGAGGTGGTCCCAGAGTTCTATGATCGCAGCGCGGAGGGCATGCCCGTGAAGTGGCTGCATCGCGTGCGCGAGAGCATGGCGCAACTGACGCATCGCTTCTCCGCCAGCCGGGCAATCCGCGAGTACACGGAGAACCATTATCTGCCCGCGGCAGCCGGATATAAGAAGAGGGCGGAAAATAATGGCGCAATTGGAACAGAACTTTTGCAGTGGCGACAGGAGATGGAGCGGCACTGGAGTTCGGTGCGCTTTGGCGATCTGAAGGTTGATTCGCAGGATGGCCGCTCCCGCTTCCAGGTGCAGGTCCTGCCGGGCGAGGTACATCCGGACCAACTGAAAGTGGAACTTTACGCGGAGTCGGTTTCGGCAGATGGCCCTGTCGTGGAAGCGATGACTGCGGAGAAGGCAGAGGGAGCCGCGGGCCTGTTGTTGTATACCGCCGATCTGCCCGCAACCCGTCCCGCCAGCGACTATACGCCACGCGTGCTGCCGCGCCGCCCGCCAGGGTTGCTGCCGCTGGAATCGACTCTGATCCTTTGGAAAAATTGAGCAGTTCCTGGCTGTACAGTGCTGATGGCAGGCTCCGCTGCACAACCAGCGGGCCGAGGCGCTGCTGCGGATGCGCGGCAATCAGCCCATGATGGTCATCAATATCCCGTGCTATCTGTAATCCAGTATCTCAATCGGAATTTCGAGATGTACGCTAAGCGTAAGACGGCGAATCGACCAACGACGGGTCCGTCTCCGCGGCAGCCACACCGTCCATCAGGGCTTCGAAGCATCTGGAGTCGAGCTTGCCGGGCACATCCTTCTTCATGATCCCGGCGATCTCTTCCCTGCTCAGACCAGCGCGGTACGGCCTGTCCTCCGAGAGAGCGCCGTATACATCGGCAACCGTAATAATGCGCGATTCCAGCGATAATTGCTTGCCAACCAGTCCATCGGGGTAGCCGGAGCCGTCCAGCTTTTCGTGATGCTCGCCCGCCACCTTCGCCAGCGCCCGGAAAGCGCCAATGCGCTCCAAAATGCGGCGCGTCTGAACCGGATGATCGCGTACCAGTTGCCATTCCTCAGGGCTCAGTACGCCCGCCTTATCGAGGATCGAGTTCGAGATGCTCAACTTGCCGATGTCATGCAGCAACGCCGCGCGACGTACGAAGTCGATCTGTTCGGTGGGCAGGCCAAGCCAGTGCGCTATGCTGACCGCGGCATGCGCCACGCCAAGCGAGTGGCTAAATGTGTAAGGCGATTTTGCGTCCACCACATCCGCAAACGCCTCGCAAATCTGATCGATCTGCTCCGATTGCAGGTAGCGGTTCGCGCCTGGAGCAAGATCTACGGCTGCCGTCCGCGTGTCGTCGCTATGGTCGATCGGCAGGCAGTTGGTCCAAAGTCCGCCGCTGCGGTGCAATGAGACCGCCACCTGCACCAGTTCCGGATCGAACCATCTGCCGCTGCGTGCCTGCAACACATTGATCGCGGCCCTCGGACTCTCGCCCGTGGAAAAAACATCCAGATGCTGTGCGACCGCAAGTATGCGCGAGAGATAAGGGACCTGGTCTCCTTTCAGGCGGTCCGGATAGCCGCTCCCATCCCAATGTTCGTCCAGACTGCGTACGGCATCCGCGGCGCGCGTGCTGAACTCCAGCTTGCGCATGATATCGGCACCGCGCTCGCAGCGCAGCGTAATCATTGCCTCGTTGTTTTTATGCTGCGTGCGTCCCATCTTCACAATGCGCGCAATCCGCTTGGCGGCACTGCTCTCCGGCAGAACGTTCTTCCAAAGTAGCTTGAGGGTGGATATCCGCGGCGGGTTTGGCCGCGTCCAGTCGATTAACTTCGCGCCCGCCTTGATCGCTCGGTCGTCGCCGCCAACGATCTGGCACATGCGCGCCGCATTGCTGCTGCACCCAACATCCTTCAGCAGCAGCGCGTAGTACAAATCGGGCATCTCCGCAGCCGGCAGTTGGACCTCATGCGCAATCCGCATGCCCAGCAGGCAACTGCGCACCGCGTGCCCATGGACCGCGCCTTCGGTCAGGTCCAACGCGAACGAAAGGGCCGAGATGATCTCAGCAAGATGTATGCGGCCATCCATGGTATTCGCGCCTGGTTGATGACGCGGATTCGATCGAGACATCTCGGGGTTCCTCCCGGCCTCGTGCGCAGCCCCGTTTGCATGAAATCGTGGTCCATCCGGAACTCATGGCCGATTAGCGGACTCCGGTCACTGTACTATATCTGACCCGCCGCAGCCGCCCTATCCCTCGTTTGTTGTAAATCGGCGGCAACGCCACGGTTCGCGCTATTCTGGAGGCTGTGGCTGTCACAGTGACATCGGAAACCCGGAATCGACCGCTCGCGGCTGCCGCCGTTGCGACGGTGCCTCCCACCCTGCTCGCCGACTACGCGACGCTGTTCAAGGTGCGCGTCTCGACCATGGTCCTTATCACGTCAGCGGCGGGCTTCTATCTGGGCAGCCTGCGCTCCGGCATTAGCCCGTTCAACGCCGGAATGGTCAAGGCGCTGGCAGGCATCGCGGTGGTCACCTGCGGGGCAAGCGCGCTGAACCAGGCGCTGGAACGCAGGACGGACAGGCTGCAACGCCGCACCCAGAACCGCCCGATGGCGACAGGCCGCATCGGCCTCGTGCATGGACTGATCGTGGGTTTCCTGGCCGTCTTCCTGGGCTCGCTCTATCTGGCCCACGCCACCAACCTGCTGACAGGCACGCTGACGCTGCTGACCGCGGTGGGCTATGTGGCCATCTACACGCCGCTGAAGCAGATGACCACCATCAACACCTTTATTGGCGCCTTTCCAGGAGCAATGCCTCCCCTCATCGGCTGGACAGCGGCGCGCGGGCTCATCGAGTGGCCGGGCGTTGCGCTGTTCGCCATCCTCTTTCTCTGGCAGTTTCCCCACTTCATGGCCATCGGATGGATGTACCGCGAGGACTACGCGCGCGCCGGAATCCGCATTACGCCCACCATCAAGAACACGCACTATGCCGTTCGCTCCACCGTGGTGCAGGCGCTGTTTTATGCCGCGCTGATGGTTCCGGTAAGCCTGTGGCCCTTTGTGCTGGGCACAACGGGTGCCGCCTATGCGGTCGCCGCTGCCATTCTGTCGCTGGGCTATCTGGGCTATACCATCCGATTTGCGCGGATCGGATTTGGAGATGCTGCGCGAAGCCCGGAGCTGAACGACGCGGACGCGCCGTCGCACCGCCAACCCGCGCGAGACCTGCTGCACGCGTCGATTATTTACCTGCCGCTGCTGCTGGCCGCCATGATGCTGGACGCCCGTGGACGGCTGTTGTTCTAAACTCAGCACTGAGAACAAACCCATGCCAGTAGCCCACAAGCACGCTCACCTCCGCACGCCGCCCGGAGTCATCTTGGGAATCATCGGCGTCTCGGCCGCGGCCAGCGCGCTCATCTGCTGGCTGGTCTACTTCCACGCGCCCACCGACGTTGCGGGAACGCAACTGCGCTCGCTGCCGCTGGTCAACGCCGTGCTGAACGGGCTGGCCACCATCGCCCTGGTCACCGGCTTCGAGGAGATTCGCAAGCGGCGCATCCTGCAACACCGCGCCTCCATGTCCTTCGCCTTTATCTTCTCGTCCATCTTCCTGGTCTCCTACATCGTGAACTTCACGCTGCACGGCGAGACGCACTTCAACCGCTTCAACCCCTGGTGGCCGTTCTACTGGAAGCTGCTGGTCTCGCACATTGTGCTCTCGACGGTGGCGTTGCCACTGATCCTCATCACCTTCTTCCTCTCGCTCACCGGCCGCTTTCACGCCCACAAACGGCTGGCGCGCTGGACCTTTCCCATATGGCTCTACGTCTCGGTGACGGGCGTCATCGTCTACTGGATGCAGGCCGCCTGCCGTTGATGGGCTTTTTTGTCCTTCCGTACCCTGAGCTTGTCGAAGGGGGAGGAATCTGCTTTTCTCCCTCGTGAACCTCGTACCGCGAAACTGCCCCTATGCACCAAGACACCCGCCAACTCTTCCGCGCCGGCCTTGCAATCTTCCTTTCGGGAGCAGTGGCGGCGGTGTGGGCGCTTACTCTCGGCGGCGGCATCAGCCGCCAGGGGCCGCACAGCAACTCCGGCTGGCTGGCACTGATGGTCGCCATGGGTTGCCTGCCCCTGGGCACGCTGACCCTGCTGCTGGCGTTGGCCAAACTGATAGGCGGGCGCAAGCGATAGCAGCTCAGATTTCCTATCCGCCAATCTGCTATTCTCATCCTTCGCAGTCACAGCACATCCGGAGCGTAGAACCATGGCAAAAGGCGTCAACAAAGTATTTCTCCTCGGCAACGTCGGCAAAGACCCCGAAATCCGTGCCACCACGGGCGGCATGACCATCGCCAGCTTCACCCTCGCCACCGCCGACCGCCGCAAGGACGCCCAGGGCAACTGGCAGGACGTGACAGAGTGGCACAACCTGGTCGCCTTCCAGCGCACCGCCGAGATCGTACGCGACTACGTCAAAAAAGGCACGCAGCTCTTTATCGAGGGCAAGATTCAGTCGCGCTCGTGGGAAGACAAGGAGTCGGGCCAGAAGAAGTACAAGACCGAGATCCTGGTCAATGAGCTTTCGCTCCTCGGCAAGCCCGGCGGCGGCGAAGGCGGCGGCAGCTACACCAAGTCCAACACCGCTCCCTACGCAGCCACCGCTCCCGCAGCCGCACCCGACTACGCCGACCAGGGCATCACCGACGACGACATCCCCTTCTGACAGCCGCTCCTTCGCCGCCGCAACTCACGTTTTTCGGAGGGAGCAAGGGGCTTCAGCCCCCTTGAATAGGGTCAATCGAATCAAGGGGCTTTAGCCCCGGGTCTTTCCTGTGTGCCCTTGCCGGGTGCCCCATCCATCGCGTACTTTACGATGGGTGGGATTCGCCCCCTGTTAAAACCAGGGCAAATCCGCTTGTCAACCCCCTCGACCCGCCAAAATCCTCCTAAATCAAATCAAACAAACAACTTCTTGCCGAGAAAAAGTTGGCATAGTAGTTATGCTCCAACCCGTATAATTAAATCAGAATGAAAAACCAAACAGACCCGGCCAATCCGCCGGGTCTTCGCCTTTAATGCGTCTCACGCGCTTAGCGCGAGCTTAACCTGCACTTTTTGAATACTTTATGCTTGTTACCTGGGGGGGGGTACTTCATGATTGACACTTCCGCGATTGCCCTGCCTCTGCGTTCGATCGGCCCTCGCGCCCACGCTACACTAGACCCATGATGGATGAAGCCACCTTCCGCGGTGAATGCGACCGCGCCCTCGAATCCCTCAAGCAAGCGCTGATCGCCGCCGAGGACGACAGTGCCGGCTTCGAGTTCGAGGACAACAACGGCGTGATGAACATTCTCTTCGAGGACGGATCGAGCAAGTTCGTGGTCACGCCCAACACCCCCGTCCGTCAGATATGGATCTCCGCGCAGACCACCAGCTTCAAGCTGGATTGGGTGGAAGCTGCGGGCGCGTTCGTGCTTCCCAGGACCGGCGAGGCGCTGAGGAAGCTCATCCAGCGGCTGCTGCGCGAGCATCTCCACGATCCCTCGATCACGCTGGACTGATGCGATAGACTGCTCTCTATCGCACCACCTGATACGCAGCGAGCAAACCGGGGAAGGATCGACTCGACCATGCAGCAGACGCTCTCCGTCGCCATCATCACAAAAAATGAGGAGGCAAACCTGCCGCGCACCCTGGCCAGCGTGCACTTCGCCGACCAGATTGTGGTGCTGGACTCCGGCTCGACCGACCGCACCGTGGAGATTGCGCGCACCGCCAACGCCGCGGTCTACCAGGAGCCCTGGCAGGGCTTTGCCGCGGCGAAGAACTCTGCCATCGCCAAATGTACCGGGGCCTGGGTCCTCTCGCTCGACGCCGACGAGGAACTGACTCCAGAGCTGCAGACGGAG
Organism: Acidobacteriaceae bacterium; assembly: GCA_035510935.1. GTDB lineage: Bacteria > Acidobacteriota > Terriglobia > Terriglobales > Acidobacteriaceae > Edaphobacter. Next base: position 35,201 of record DATKGA010000053.1, on the reverse strand, counting down.
ATCGGAACGCTGCTGCGATCAGACCCGCCCGTGGATGCATACTTCATCCGCCGCCGCAATCTCTTCCTCGGCCGCTGGATCAGGCACGGAGGATTCTATCCGGACCCCAAGCTGCGACTCTTCCGCCGCGCCACGGCCAGATTCGCGACCACGCTGCAGTTTGAGGAGCGCCCCGTCCATGAGACCATCGCCTTCGACGGCAAGACAGCCACGCTGCAACACGACCTCATCCACCACGCCTACCCTACCCTGGAGAATTATCTCGAACACATGGACCGATACAGCACGCTGGGCAGCCAACTGCTGGTGGGCGCGGGCACGGTCAGCCGCTCGTGGCCGGCGTTTGTCTGCAATGTTGTGCTGATTCCGAAGCTGACCTTTCTATGGAACTATCTCTTCCGGCTTGGCTTTCTGGATGGGCGCGAGGGCCTTCTGCTGCACCTCTACCAGGCCGCCTATACCAGTTGGAAGTACGCCAAGGCATGGCAGGCCGCGCGGACGACGAATCAGTTGTGAATCCGCCGATCTCTATCCAGTTGATGACTCGCTCCCTTGCCCGCTTACCGACCTACCAGGGCAACGTCTCGCCCATGTGGAAGTAGCCGCCGGTTGGGCCATCCTCGGGCAGCGTGGCTAGACGCACGGAAGTCTTTGCGCCGTCCACCAGCCCTAGCGGCGCCTTCTGGCCTCCCATGTCCGTCTTCACCCATCCGGGATGCACCGCGTTCACTTTGATTTTTGTCCCCTGCAACTCCTGCGCCAGATGGACCGTGAACGAGTTCAACGCCGTCTTGGAAGCGTCATAGGAAAACGTCTTGTTGGCGTAGATCGTCGAGTCCTTCTGCGCCAGCAGCGCAAGCGAACCCTGGGTGCTCGACACGTTCACAATCCGTCCCGCATCGCTCTTTCGGATCAAGGGCAGCAACGTCTGTGTCAGTTCCACTACGGAAAAGAAATTTGTATCGAAAGTGTCCCGTAGTGTCTTTGCCGGGGTCGTACTCGTCTCAAGGCTGGTCTTCTTATCGAGATTGATAGCAGCATTGTTGACCAGAATGTCGAGACGTCCGAAGTCGCGTGCAATCGCCTGGGCCACGGCCGTTCGGTCGCCGTCCTCCAGTACATCCAGCTTCAGCACGCGCACGTCGATGCCTGCTTTCTTCATCTCCGCCGCTGCCGCTTCACCCTTCTTCGGGTCGCGCACTCCCAACAGCACGCGGATGCCCAGCGCGCCCAACTGCCGCGCCGTCTCCAATCCGATGCCCTTGTTGGCACCGGTAATCAGCGCAACCTTCCCCGTCTTTGTTGCCGCCATATCGCTCATCGAATGTCGTCTCCATGAAAAATTATCGGGCCTGCGTATGAGATGTTACAGCGTGGCATCGGATGCCGCCGCGCTCAGCAGCGCCGCATACTTCCTGGGCATCGGGCGACGCTTCATGTCGCGGCCCACCACCACATGCACGGTCTCGCCCTCGCACAGCAGCGTCCTGTCGTCTGCGCGCAGAATCCGGTAACTGAAGCGCACCACCGGGCCGCGCACGCCGGTCACCGAGGTCTCGATGATCAGTTCCTCGTCGTATCGCGCCGGTGCCTTGTAGCGCGCTGTGGCCTCCACCACGGCCATCAGGCAGCCCGTTTCGATCTCCATCTGCTTGTAGTCCAGGCCGCGCTGGCGCATCAGTTCCGAGCGGCCGACCTCGAACCACACCAGGTAGTTGGCGTAGTAAACCACGCCCATCTGGTCGGTCTCCGCATAGCGCACGCGCACGCGCGTCTCGCCCACAACCTTATGCGTGGCACCGTTATTGCCCATGCATCCAGTCTACCGAAAGCTGGCAGCGTGGTTACGAGCGGATGCCTGGCGTTGCAATTTTGACGGCTTCAATGCATCGGGCGTCTGCGCCGCCGCACCGCGAAGTGGTCGCGCGCGTCGAACAGAGCATTCGTGACAAAGACGAGGAACACGACTATGTCCAACAGGCAGAGCACCTGTACACGGAGTGGTTGCCGCATGGTCCAATCGTTGCAGGAGACTTCAACGGTGCGCGTGCCGGAGACAACCAACTCCGACCTGGGCGCGCTCTTGTCCCCCGCCAGAAACCGCGAGCAGTCATCCTTCAGCTCGCCAGACCAGCGGGATATTCCCATGGCCAGCATCAGCCCCAGCAGCAAAGAGAACAACGTCACGCGCGAGACCACGGTTGCAACCTCCATATCGATCCACTCAAGCATATTAGACGGACGAATGCGGGTCGCGATGCAGTAGCATCGAATCAGCATGATCACACTACAACCCACCGATGCGCTGCTGGCCGTCGATCTGCAGAACGACTTCTGTCCCGGCGGCGCGCTGGAGATCGCAGGCGGCGACGAGATTGTTCCTGTCGTCAACGCGCTGGCGCAGAGATTCGCCCATGTTCTACTGACCCAGGACTGGCACCCGCCGGCTCACATATCGTTTGCCAGCGCGCATCCCGGCGCGAAACCGTACCAGACCATCGCCGCCCCCTACGGCCCGCAGACCCTGTGGCCCGACCACTGCATCCAGAACTCGCACGGTGCTAAGTTCCATCCCGAGCTTGATATTCCCCACGCCGAACTGGTGCTGCGCAAAGGATACCGCCCCGAAATCGACGCCTACTCCGCGTTTCTGGAAAACGACCACATTACCCCCACCGGACTTGCCGGCTACCTGCGCGAACGTGGGCTGACAAGACTGTTTCTCTGCGGGCTGGCGTACGACTTCTGCGTGCGCTTCTCCGCCATCGACGGTACATCGCAGGACTTTGAGTGCCTGGTGGTCGAAGACGCCTCGCGCGCGGTCAAGCTCCCCGGCAGCATTGAAGCCACCAAACAGGCCTTCGCCGAAGCGGGCATCCTGCGCATCCAGTCTGAAGAGATCCTGGGCAGCTAAACAGTTTGCCGAACCCCGTCCGCTGTTAACTCGCGTGGTTCCACTTTGGCATTCTTCCGGTTTTCTTCTGGAATCTTTGGCAATACCCCTTGACTACGGCGATACCCGGTGTCACTCTAGGTGCATCGCAAACCTCCGTTATCGGACGTGAGCGCCGCGGTCCTTGCTCTGGGTCCGCCCGCAATTACAACTGATGGCAACCATGATGGCGTCTGTCGAACAACGGGAGGTTCTCCGTTGCGACCATTGCAGTCTGGTGCAATTCCGCACAGCCAACTCGTTATGCCGGCGTTGCCACAAGTGTCTTGAGGTGGAGCTGCCGGAGCCCGAGCCAGCCCCACTCGAACTTGTCCCTCCGCAAACCGAAAAGAAGGATGGCGGCCTGCAGGTTGCCACCGCGGTGCGCGATCTGCGCCACGTGCGCAACCTATCACAACGCCAGCTTGCGGCACGCATGGGAGTGCCACGTACCTACATCTCCAAGATCGAGAACGGCAAAGCGATGCCGACGCTGGGCTCGCTCGACCGTCTGGCGCGCGCGCTCAAGGTGGACATCGGTGCCCTGCTGCGCGACGCCAACATGCGCCACTCCGACGAGACCGCCGTGCTGACCGCCGATCCCTTCCTGGCCGAGATTGCGGCCTACACCTCGCAACTGACTGAGTTGCAGCGCTCCATCTTCCTCAACCACGTCCGCGAACTGGCCGCCGGAAGACGCCGCACCGCATGAGGGTTGTTTAGCACGACCACTCAATAGAGAGGTAACCGCTGCGCTGTAATTCATTGCACAGGCTGAAGAGGGTATGCTAGTTTCATACCCTGCGAGGTCGCCTCCGCTTGCGCGCATCCCCATCCAGGCCGGTCTTCCAACCCTGCTCCCGCCTGCACGAGCTCTCAGCGGAGGAGGCCGAGGTCTACCGCCAGCTCGACCCCGTCAGGATTCCGCAGCACGTCGCCATCATCATGGATGGCAACGGCCGCTGGGCGGGCAAGCGCGCGCTGAAGCGCTTCCTGGGCCACCAGCAGGGCGCGGAGAGCGTGCAATTTGTGGTGGAGACCGCCTCGCGCATCAACCTTCCCTTCATCACGCTCTACGCCTTTTCACTGGAGAACAACCTGCGCCGGCCCAAGTCCGAGGTCAACTTCCTGATGAAGCTTCTCAGAAGCTACCTGGTGGGCAACGTCCAGCGCATGAACGACAACAACGTGCGCATGACCTACATCGGGCGCATTCACGAGCTTCCCAGCGAGGTCCAGGAGACGATGCAATGGGCCACCGAGTCCACAGCAAAGAACACCGGAACCACGCTGACCTTGGCGCTCAACTACGGATCGCGCAGTGAGATTGTGGATGCGGCGCGAACTGTGATCACGGGCTTAATTGCGGAAGCACATAGCCGCGGCTGCTCGCTGGAAGACCTTCTGCAGGTGGATGGGCTGGAGTCGCGGCTGGACGAGCATCACATCTCCGATGCGCTCTACACAGCGCACATGCCCGATCCTGACCTGGTGATCCGCACCTCCGGCGAGCAGCGCATCTCCAACTTCCTGCTGTGGCAGATCGCATACTCGGAGATCTTCATCACCGAGCGCCTGTGGCCCGACTTCCGTGGCATCCATCTGCTGGAGGCGATCCTGGACTACCAGCACCGCGAGCGCCGCTTCGGCGGCCTGGGCGAGAGCTTCACCGACGAGGACCTGGACACCTTGCAGCCAGCCACCGAGGTCGCCGAAGAGATCGTCACCAAGCTCACCCCCAAACAGCTTGCTCCGCGATGAGGTGCCATCGCTACTCGCCTTCGGCTACAGCCTCCCATCGCGCCGCGCGGCATCATAAAGCGATAGCCCAATGAGCGTCTTGCCGTCGTGGATCTTGCCCTCGGCGATCATCTTCATCGCCTGCGACAGCGGCATGTGCAGCACCTCGATCTGCTCGTCCAGCTCGGGCGTCGCTGTACCCTCGCGGATGTCGCGGGCAAGGTAGATCTGCATCCACTCGCCCAGGAAGCCGGGGCTGGCGAAGTAGCGGATCAGCATCTTCCAGCGGCGGGCGCGGTAGCCGGTCTCCTCGATCAACTCGCGTTTAGCGGCGGCCAGCGGTGCCTCGCCTGCATTGCGACTGCCGGCCGGCAGCTCAATCAAATACTGTCCCGCCGCGTGGCGATACTGCCTCTCCAGAATCACGTCTGGGTCGGCGGGGTTCTTCGATTCATCCACCGCAAGCATCACCACTGAACCGTTGTGGTGGATCACGTCACGCGTGTTGCAGTGGCCGCTGGGCTCTACCAGCGTGTCGGTGAAGACGTTGAAGACCTTGCCCTTGAACGCCAGCTTCGAAGAGAGGAGCTTCGCCTTGGCGGCGCGCGGCTTCTTCGCCACAGACTTCTTCGCTGCGAGCTTGACGGTGGAGGCGGATGCGGACCTGAGCTTGCTTGCGTGTGCGGCCATGGGTCTGGTCATGGCTCTACGGTATCATCCAGCATCGAGACTGCAGAAGCTGCATCCAATCTGAGGCATCTGCAACAGCCGCGCACCGTGCCGAGTGCAGTCAAGCTAACATGGAAGCTGACCCAGAGACCTGTCCCGCGGTTTGAGGAATTGATGAGTACCGACTGTATCCCCATTGCATCGCTGCCGAACATTACCAAACTGTTTCGCGACTTCCTCGATCTTGGCGCCAGCGATGCTAACTCGCCCCTGCGCCAGTGGTATGGGGCCGACCCGCTGGGCAGCGCATGGATGCTTTCGCCGCAATCAAATGCCGCGAGCGAGAACGCTGCCGCGCTGGCCGATGCGCTGGAGCGGCAAAGTATTGCCTTTGGAGCAGGCCCGGCAACGCTGGCCAACATTGCGAAGCTGCGCACGGGCGCACGGGCCGTCGTCACCGGCCAGCAGGTCGTGTTGCTGGGTGGGCCGCTGCTCACGCTGCTGAAGGCTGCCACAGCCGTCGCCCGCGCCAGACAGGCAACCGCGGAAACCGGCGTTGATCATGTTCCCATCTTCTGGCTGGCGACCGAGGACCACGACTTCGAAGAGGTGGATCAGGTATCGCTGCTGAGCAAGTTGTCGGTGGAAACGCTGCACCTTGCAGCGGAGCCAGCACACAACACAGTGCCCATGGGCAATGTAGTTCTCCCTGAATCCATCCATGCGTTGCTCGACCAGGCCAGCGAGCTATTGCACCAGACACCTATCTGCGATCTGCTGCGCGAGTGTTACGCCTTCCAACCAGCGAACGGCAACGGCTCTACCTTCGCCAGCGCCATTGCGCGGCTGATGACACGCCTCTTCACCGAGCACGGCCTGATTGTGATGGACGCCTCGGGGCGCGACTTTCACGCTCTGGGGGCGTCCACTCTGCGATTCGCCATCGAACACGCAGAGGAGCTGGAGACGGCGCTGCTGGCGCGTTCGGAAGATTTGGAATCCGCGGGCTACCACGCGCAGGTGCTGGTGAAACGGGGCGCTTCCCTGCTGTTTTTGATCAGCGAGGTCGATGGCGCACAGAACCGTCAGGCCCTGCACCGCCTGTCCGAGGGCAGATGGACGGCCGGGGCAAGCAATTCTGCCACGTCTTACTCGACCGCTGAACTGCTGGCGATTCTCGATGCTGCGCCGGAGCGGCTGAGCCCCAACGCTCTGCTGCGCGCCGTCTTTCAGGACACGATCCTGCCGACGACGGCCTACGTCGGAGGACCTGCCGAGGTGGCCTACTTTGCGCAGAGCGCCGTACTCTACCAGCGTATTCTGGGCCGCATTACGCCGATTTTGCCTCGGCTTTCGGCCACGCTGATCGAGCCGGCCATCGCTGCAGTGATGGCGCAGCACGAGGTCAGCCTAGGTGACGCAATGCACTCCACCGAGGAGTTGGCCCAGCGGCTTGCTGCGCGAGCGCTGCCCATCGAGGCCAAGCGCCGCCTGGCCGATGCGGGCAACGCGCTGGATGAGGCACTGACCGCCGCGCTGGAGTATCTGGGCGGATTGGACGCCAGCCTGGGCCGTGCAGCCGAGGTTTCCGCCTCCAAGATGCGCTACCAGATGGATCGCCTGCGCCGTCTGGCCGCCACCACCGAGATGCAGCGCGAGGCCAGCCTGCGCAAGCACGCCGAAGCGATGACGCTGCACCTGTTCCCCAACGGCCACTTGCAGGAGCGCGTGCTGGGCGGCGTATGGTTCCTGGCCGCGTGGGAGTCCGCTCACGGCGGCGAACCGAACTCCGCTCTGGGCGCAGGACTCCTCACTCAACTGGTGGAAGAGGCTGCAAGCCAGCAGCCCGACCACATGGTCATCCGGCTCTGACCCCTCAAACCTTGAACCGCGAACCTAGTACCTTCTCCATCCCAACCGTCTTACAATGGTTCCCGGTGAGGTGAACCAACATGGGCATGAGCGACGAAGCGTTTGAGGTGAGCTGTCCTGACTGCGGGTCGATGCTGAAGGTCGATCCAGTGACGCGCGCCATCATCAGCCACACTCCCGCGCCGCGCAAGCGCATGTTCGAAGACTTCAGCGACGCCGCCCGCGCCGCCCGCGAGGCTGACGCACGGCGCGACTCCATCTTTGCGCAGTCCGTCGACGCGCAAAAGAACAAAGACGACCTGATGGCCAAGAAGTTCGCCGAAGCGGTGAAGAAGGCCAAGGAGAAACCAATGACCGACCGTCCGTTACGCGACTTCGACCTGGACTAAAGCCGTACGGCTCCGCACGATAGACTGGTGGTATGCCGCCAATCCTCAATGCGCAGGGCCTGTCGAAGCGATTTGGCGCTGTGCCGCTCTTCGAAGAGATCAGCTTTACCGTATCTGACGGCGACCGCATCGGCTTGATCGGGCCGAATGGCGCGGGCAAGTCCACGCTGCTCAGCGTGCTGGCGGGCGAGCAGGAGCCCGACTCTGGCGAGGTTGCCACGCGCAAGCGCGCGCGCATAGCGTATGTGTTGCAGGAGTCGAACTTCGCACCGAGGCTTACAGTGCGGCAGGTGCTCGAAGCGTCGCTCATCCGCACCAACGTCGCCGGGGCCGAGCATGAGGGACGTCTGCGCGAGACCGGAGGCCGCACAGGCTTCCCCGACCTCTCAGCCGAAGCTGCGTCGCTCTCCGGAGGCTGGCGCAAGCGGCTTGCTATCGCAGAGGCCGTCGTTACGCACCCCGACGTTTTGCTGCTCGACGAGCCGACCAACCACCTCGACCTTGCGGGTATAGCATGGCTCGAAGAGCTGCTCAACCAGGCTGTATTTGCGTGCGTCATGGTCAGCCACGACCGCTATTTTCTAGAAAATGTCGCCACCGAAATCATGGAGCTGAACCGCGTCTACGCCGGCGGACTGCTGCGGGTCAAAGGCAGCTACTCGAAGTTCATCGAGGGCCGCCAGGCCCACCTCGAAGCTCAATCCAAACTACAAGCCGCGCTGAAGAACCGCGTCAAGATCGAGGTCGAGTGGCTGCGACGCGGCCCCAAGGCGCGAGCTACAAAGGCCAAGGCGCGCATCGACAACGCGCACGGCCTGATCGGGCAATTGCGCGATGTGAACCAGCGGGTGCAGACGGCAACAGCGGGGATCGATTTCAGCGCGACCGAACGGCAGACCAAGCGGCTGGTCGAATTTAAAGACGTAGCCCTCAGCTTCAGCGGCGGAGCTCTCGGCCTAGGCGAGCCAGCCAGCGAGAAGAAAATTGTCGAGCACCTCAACTTTCTCATCACCAATGGGATGCGCGTCGGCCTGGTTGGCCCCAACGGCAGCGGCAAGACGACACTGCTCCGCCTGCTCTCAGGCGAGCTGGAACCTACGACAGGCGCGATCAAGAGAGCCGCGGCGCTGAAGATAGTCTATTTCTCGCAGACGCGCGAACTGGAAGAGGGTGTGACGCTGCGCCGTGTGCTAGCACCGGACTCCGACTCGGTTGTCTACCAGGGCCGTGTGGTGCATGTGGCCAGCTATGCGGCGAAGTTTCTCTTCACCAGCGAGCAGCTCAATCAGCCAGTCGAACGCCTGAGCGGAGGCGAGCGAGCGCGCGTGCTGATCGCCAAGCTCATGCTCGAACCCGCCGACTTGTTGCTGCTCGACGAGCCAACCAACGACCTCGACATCTCGACGCTGGAGATTCTGGAAGAGAGCCTGCTCGAATACTCCGGCGCGCTCGTACTGGTGACGCATGACCGCTATATGCTCGACCGTGTCTCAACGATTGTCCTCGGCCTCGATGGATTGGGCAACGCAGAAACATTTGCGGACTACTCGCAGTGGGAGCAGTGGCAGCGCGAACAAGGTACCGCGAACAGCCATGACCGCTCGTCCAGCGCCACCGCAACACCGATACCAACGCCGAGCACATCCCAGCCAGCGAGTGTGGGCAAGAGGAAGCTTTCCTACCTCGAAGCCCGCGAGTACGCCATAATAGAGGATCGCGTGGAAGCCGCCGAAGAGCGCCTGAACGCAGCGCGCGATCTGTTGGACGATCCGAGCGTCGCCACCAATGCCGTGGCGCTCACCGCGGCGCTGCACGAACTGGAGCAGGCCCAGGCCTCGGCCGACGAACTCTACGCGCGCTGGGCCGAGCTGACGGAAAAGGCCGGCTAGGCACTTCGTGCCGTTCTCGACGCTTCGCGTAACAGCAACAACGAGCTAGCTGGCTTTCTTGTGCTCCGAGTTAGCCGTGTGCGGCTTGTTTCCGAGCTGCTTCCAGTGGGTCTCTGTCATCTCCACGCCAAACTTCTTTGCTGCGGCCTGGATGTGACGGAAGGCCTCTTCGCGTTCGCTGTCGCTAACATTCTTCACCTGATCGAAGCGCGCGATTGCGTTGCGCACATGCGAAGCGTCGTTGAGCGGCTCCTTGCGCTGCGCCGGGAAGGCATACGTTGCATCCTTCATCTGCTTGCGATCTTTAGTCGAAAGTTCGTGCGTAGAATCTTGAGATTTGTGTGAGATTGTCATCGCTGTACTCCCGGTTGAAGGTTTGTCGTGTAGTCACGATCTTCGCCACTTGCAGGTTAGATGATGAATCTGCACTGTACGTTGGCAGGCAACGCGACTGAAACCTCCAGACGAACGGATGCTGTCGTTGCGGCGCGATGCCGCTTGAACCTGAAACACTTCTTGGGGAATTGGCGATGCGCTTGCCCGACGATGGCGGCTACGGCTTGAAGGGTTCGTCCGCGGAGGGGCCGTAGACTCCCGGCACGGGAAGGTCGTTCAGCCGCAGATAGACGCCAAGCTGTGCGCGGTGGTGGATGAGGTGGTTGAAGAACATGTGGCGGAACGCGAGCGAGCGTGGGCTGTTGGAGATCACCTGTTCGCCGAAGGAGAACTTCCACGGTGTAGCCAGGTCGGCGTCGGAGGAAGCTGCCAGAGCGGCGCGGGCCTCGGCTGTCAGTGCGTCGAAGTCGGCCAGCAGCTTCTCGCGCGTGCTGAAGATCATATCGGGCCACTTGGCCGTCGTCAGGTCCATGCTCGGCGTCGTGAGGATGGTCGTGCCAAAGCGCGGCAGCGTCGCCACATGCATCGCCAGCCGCCCCATCGCCATCGACTTCTCGTGCGGCTTGTAATCGGGCTTATCTTCCGACACGCGCTCCAGCGTACGCCGCGTCATGCCCATCTCCATGTCATAGTCCTGCAGCAAAACTTCCGCGGTGGTCATTTGGTTCTCCTATGCGCATTGGATTTAGACGGCACTCTTAGATCCCGGTAATGTTGAAGCCGCAATCGACGAAGGTGACCTCTCCGGTGATGCCGCTGGCCAGCGGAGAGCAGAGGAAGAGCGCTGTGTTGCCCACCTCGATCTGCTCCACGTTGCGATGCAGCGGAGCGCGTGCGGTCACTGCGTCCAGTATCTGGTTGAAGTCGCCGATGCCGCGTGCCGCCAGCGTCCGGATAGGGCCGGCGGAGACAGCATTGACGCGAATGTTCTTCCCACCCAGCGAGGCCGCCAGATAGCGCACGGTCGCCTCCAGCGCGGCCTTGGCCACGCCCATCACGTTGTAGTTGGGGAAGACTTTTTCCGAGCCGTAGTAAGTCAGGGTCAGGATCGCTCCGCCGTCGGTCATCAGCGGCGCGGCAGCCCGCGCCAGTGCAATCAGCGAGTAGACGCTGACGTCATGCGCGATGCGGAAGTCCTCGCGGCCGGTCAGCAGGAAATCGTTCTTCAGCGCGTCGGCGGGCGCAAATGCAACCGAGTGGATGAGAATGTCGATCTTCGGAATAGGAAGCGCCGCGGTAATCTGCGCGAAGACCGCGTCAATCTCCTCGTCGCGCGATACGTCGCATTGCAAGGCGCGCCCCACGCCAGTCTGGCCGAGGTCCGCGAGTAACTGCTCCGCTTCGATTTTCAGCCGCTCCGACTGGTAGCAGAGCACCAGGGTCGCCCCCGCCTCGGCCAGCTTCTGCGCCACGCTGTAAGCAATACTGCGTTTATTGGCCAGGCCGAAGACGACGGCCACTTTGCCCTTCAGATCGATCATGCAACTCCTCGAAGCAATCCAGGTGCTTCCAACTTAGAATAGCAGTGGCGGCCAGTTCCTGCGCCCAAGCTACACCTCAGCCCAGCGTCAGCCAGTCGTACTGCTCTTGGGTCAAGGGAACCACCGAGAGGCGGAACTGGCGAAACAGAATCGACCCCTGAAAGACCGCCGCCGCGCGAATCTCGTCCAGCGACCTCTCGCGTCTTAGCCGCTTCACCGGCTTGATACGCACGATGGGGTCACGCGGGTCGCTTGCTTCCACCGAGACCACCTTCGCCGTTCCCACCGCGGCTTTGCCCACGTTGGAGTGGTAGATCACCAGCTTCTCGCCCTTCTTCATATTGCGCAAGGTGAGCAGCGCCTGGTTGTTGGAGATGCCGTCCCAGACAGTCTCGCCATCGCGCAGGAGATCGTCGAAGGAGTACTTGTCAGGCTCGGTCTTCAGCAGATAAGGCATGGGGGTTTCCTCTGTACTGGAGAAATTAGTTTATCCGCCAAGGTCGAGGAGTTCCACATGGGGGATGGATTGGCCAAGAAATTGGCCGCCAAGGAGGGCGAACTTCTCTACGGAATCGGTGGCATAGCACTGAAATGCGGTGGCCCCAGCCGTAGCGGGGTGCGAAAGCCGGATGCTCTGTTCAATCGCCCTCGCGGTCGCTCTTGCTGAATCGATCACCTCGGCCTGCGAGCCGAGCTCTTGCAGCGTGGCCGCAATGGCCGGGGCAATCAGCGGATAATGCGTGCAACCCAGCAGCACTGCCTCCGGCTTACAGGTCGCCAGCGCCTCGCTCAGGTAGATGCGCAACACCTCCCGCGTGATCGAATGCTCGCACCAGCCTTCCTCCACCAGTGGCACCAGCAGCGGACATGCCTTTTCGCTTGCGCGCAACCCACGCGAGGCACACTCAATCTGGTACGCATGGGATTGCACCGTCGCGGCGGTGGCCAGCACCAGCACATCGCCCTTCGGGAAGCGGCTGTGTGCAGCTTCAACCACCGGATCGATCACTCCGGTCACGGGAATCGCCACCGATGCTCGAATTTCGCGCAATGCCAGTGCGGAAGCGGTGTTGCATGCAATCACCAGATGCTCCGCGCCATGGGATTCCAGAAACCGCGCGCTCTCCACGGCATACCGGGCAATCGTTGCCTGCGACTTTGAGCCATAGGGCAGCCTCGCCGTATCGCCCAGGTAGATATAGCACGCTCCGGGAATCCGCGGAAGCAGCTCGCGCAACACGGTCAGTCCGCCGAAGCCCGAATCGAAGACCCCAATGGTTAAACCGTGTGCGCTGGTTGGATGGGTGCGCGTCGCACTCATTATCTTTCCTCCTGCGTGGCTGGCGGCGCAGAGTTGCTCGCTGTGCTGCTGACCTGGTAGGTGCGCATCAGGTCGGCGTGACCATTCAGCGTCTCGCGCGGCTGGCCATCCACAAGGAAGCGCACCTGCTCGATCTGGGGAAAGTTTGCGCCGAGGGTCTGCAGAATTGAGTCGATGGTCAGCGTCTCCGGACCGATGCCCGAGGGGTGCTGGTCGGCAAAGCTTCCGTGCAGGTTGATCACGGCCAGCTTGCCTCCGGGAATGCGTGGCCCGGGGTTCTGGCTGGCGTTGGAAGGAGGGCCGTCAGGCGAACTCCACCCCGCAACCACAGATTGATCCGGCTGCTCTGCCTCTGTCTTTCCGTTCTCCGCGGGTTTGGCGCCGGGTGCGACCCTGGGAGTCAACGGCAGATCGAGCAGAAAGACATCGTCCACCGCCGGGCCGCTCTGCAGCGGATGAGCGGAGTCTTTATACGAATATTCGGCAATCAGACGCGTCAGCAGGACGCGCGCGCGTGCCGTCGTCTCCGCGGGCAGCGCAACCTGACGATCCACCAGAGTGATGGAGCCGGTGGCGTCGTTGGCCAGCGCCAGGTGGACCGTCTCGCTGGACGCGGCCAGGGGCGCAGCCAGCGGTGTCTCATCGCGATGCCGGGTCAGCTTCTCGCGCGCCTGTTCGCATCCGTGCAACAGCACCAGCGCCATCAATAGGATCGCACCGCTCAGGCTCCAGAAGAGAATGCGTTGGTACCTGGGAATCATGGAGTTCCCCCTGTTTGCGCCGGGTTGTCTCCTGAATCTGGGGCAGGACGTGCAGGTGTGGTATTGCCCTCGCTGTTCGGCTTGTTATTGTCTGGCTGATCCTGCCCTTCGGTCTGGCTGGCAGGAGCAGCGCGTAGTTTATCTGCCGCGACTTTGGCCGACGCCTGCCTGGCCGCTGCACGTCCGGCAGCCTCAGCCGCTGCTCGCGCGGCCAGTGCCGCGGCCTGCGCCTGCGCTGCCGGATCGTTTACTACTGCGCTGCTCTTAGTCGCTGACGCTGCATTGGAGGACGCTGGATCAACATGATTGCGCCACGCCTGTAGCGCGGTAGTCAACACGGCCGCCACCCGCTGCTGATAATCCGTGTCTGTCACTGGCGTTGCATCACTGCCTGCAACCGGCAGCGGGGACAGCTCAATGGCAACCGCCGGGCACTGCAGATTATCCAGAGGCCGCACAGGCTCGTGCCCGGAGACCGCGGGAAGGTTCGCCTTTCCCAGCGCGGCGCTCAGGTCGCCGGCCAAACGCAGGCTCTGACTGACCGAGGCGGCCTGCGCCATCTCCCACGGCACGGGAACGAATGCAACCGCAGAATTGGCTGGATAACTCTGGTCTGCATCCTCATCCGGCGGCTGCAGCGCCGAGGTGTAAAGATGCACGCCCGATCCGCTGGCCGTGGCATGAAGTACGATGCAGGCCAGCGCGTGCGCACGGTTGGCGATCTCCGCTCGCTGGTCGTTAGTCAGTGGTGTGGCGGAGTCGGCCTCCCGCGTCGAGACCACGGTAAACCCCGCTGCCGTCAACGTAGCGCGCAGCCGCGCCGCAATCGCCAGCGTCACATCCTTCTCCAGGATGCGGTCCCCCAATGTAGCGCCTGCATCCTGCCCTCCGTGCGCCGGGTCCAGCACAACAAGATTGCGGTTCATCTGCGATGCGGCAACGGTCTGCGGCTGGCTGGGGCTCGCGGACTGCCCCTGCTGCTGCGCCCGGAGGTAAAACGCAGCCGCAGCCACGCTCGCCAATACGGCGACGAGGACAGCGGCGAACTTGCGAGAAGGGATCAACGGTTTTTCTTCCAACAAATCCTGGACCGATGGAGAGAGGGCCACTCCATCCAGCCATAAAAAGACATCTCAATCCAGCGCATAGATTGCCAGTCCGCTCAGCAGCTTGGGATAAAAATCCGTCGACTTCTGCGGCATCACGTCACCGGAGAGCGAGACCTCGCGCAACTGGTCGAGCGTGATGGGCTTGATGAGGAAGGCAACATCGGCCTCGCCCGCGCGTACCTGCTCCACCGCCTCCGGCGCCTCGCGAATAAAGCGCACGTTGCCAAGCTGCGTGATCCTCTCCTGCGACAGCCCCAGAATCCGGTCCAGCAGAATACTGTGCAGTTGCACCACGTCGAGTTGCGCCTGGCGCGCGGGAACACCAGCCAAAGCTGCCTTTACCGCCTCCGGCATGGCCCGAAGCAGATAGTATCCCTCGCGCGTCACCACCAGAAACGCACTGCCAACCGCCGCGGACAGCGGCTCCAGGCTTGCCGACGCCTGCGGTGTCACCGTAAAGAACTCCTGCGCGCTGGCCAGAAACTCCGCGGTCTTGAACTCCTTCAGCCCGAAGACCACCCGATGG
Organism: Acidobacteriaceae bacterium; assembly: GCA_035510935.1. Lineage (GTDB taxonomy): Bacteria > Acidobacteriota > Terriglobia > Terriglobales > Acidobacteriaceae > Edaphobacter. The sequence continues at coordinate 20,116 of DATKGA010000053.1, read as the reverse complement.
GTGGGCAGAATCGTGATTCCCGGTGCGTCCATATTGACAAACGTCATCATCATCGCCGCCTCGGGAAACGGCGGTGCAGGCAGGCGGCGACTCGAACCCAGCTTCTCCTCCGGGTCGCGCGGCTCGCCCAACGGCAGCCTTAACTGCGCCGACCGCTCCTTGGCGTACGTCACCGAGGTCTCGTACCGGTGGTGGCCGTCGGCAATGATCAGTTTTTTGTCCGCCATCGCGGTCAGGATGGGGTTGATCAGCGCCGGGTCGGACAGCTTCCATACGCGATGCACCACACCGTACTCATCGGTCACGGCCAGGTCCGCCGGCCTGGTGTCCTTGCCGTCCTTGCCTGCACCAAATATGAGCTTCTCCGCGGTAAATGCCGGGTCGGAGTACAGCATATAAACCTGCTCGCAGTAGGCCCTGGTCGCCTTGAACAGAGCCAGCCGGTCCGACTTGTGCTTGGGGAAGGTCTGCTCGTGCCGGTAAACAACCTTGTCGGCGTACTCGTACAGATGCCCCAGCGCGATAAATCCACGCCGCTCGCGCACCTCGGAAGAGTGCGGCACGGTGTAGGTCTGCGAGTAGCCGTAGAGCGCAGGCTCTGCTTCCTCAGCCAGAATCCCCTCCTTGCGCCACTGGTGCAGCCACTCAGCTGCCCGGGTATAGACGTTGTGGGCCTGCTCCCCGGCGGGCAGAAAATCCTGCGGCTCGGTGTCATCCGGTTCATGCTTGCCCAGGATCACGCGAATCAGATTGTACGGGCTTGCCTCATAGTAGCGCTGCTGCATCTCCGGCGTGATCTTGTCGTAGGGTTGTGTGACCACGTCCTCCATCTGGACGCGGGATGTATCGTAGCGAAGTGCGCGGAAGGGATAGATGCGGGCCATGCAGGGTCTCGGAGCTCCTCGATAAAGTAGTCTGACCTAGATTGTACGGGGAGCGGGATGCCTGCGCCGCCGTTCCTGGCTATGTGTAGCCGCCGGTGCCTCATCATCCCCGCCCACAAAAGCAACATCTAACAAGACGAGTCGATCTGCGAGATGATAGTAGACGCGCATGTGGTATGAGGTGGAGGATGCGGTTTCCGGCGGGCAGGATGGGCAGAGCGGGAGGTGCGCGGCTTGCGAGCGCACCCCTGGCGCTGGCGCTGGCTGCGTTCGCTCTGGGCCAGCCTGCACTCTGTCGTGCTCAGGAGAACCCGCTGGACAACGTACAGACACCCGCTCCTCCGCCTCCGGCAAAGTCTCCCGATTCCGATTCTGAAACCCCAAAGAGGATCGTCGATTTAAACGCGGGTGGAGCGACTGAGAGCGCCTTGCGCGGCGACGCTCGCCTGCGCGTCGACGTCAACCTGGTCCGGGTGCCGACGACCGTCACCGACCCTCTCAACCGGATTGTCACCGGCCTGGAAAAAGAGAACTTCGCCCTCTCCGACAACAACATTCCCCAGGCCATCCGGTACTTCTCCGGCGAGGACACGCCGATTACCATCGGCGTCGTCTTTGACCTGAGCGGAAGCATGGCGAGCAAGTTTGTGCGCGCGCGCAAGGCGCTCACCGAGTTCCTACGCACCTCCAACCCGCAGGACGAGTTCTTCGTGGTGGGATTCAACGACCGGCCCTCGATCATTGTGGACTATACCTCCGACCCAGACGACGTGGAGGCGCGCATGGTGATGCTGAAGCCGGAGAACCGCACCGCGCTGATCGACGCGGTATACCTCGCCGTGGATCATCTGCGCTTGGCCAAATACGACCGAAAGGCACTCCTCATCATCTCCGACGGAGGCGACAACCGCAGCCGCTATACCGAGAGCGAACTGGAGCGCGTGGTGCGCGAGAGCGGGGTCCAGGTCTACTCCATCGGCATCTTCGACAACTACGCGCCCAGCCCGGAGGAACAGATGGGGCCGGAGCTGCTGAAGGAGATGTGCGAGATGACCGGGGGACGGCTGTTCAACGTCGGCAGCGATACCGCCGACCTGGAGGACATCGCCGAGCGCATCTCCGCCGAGCTGCGCAACCAGTACGTCCTCGGCTATACCCCCAGCGAGGTGAAGCGCGACGGAAGCTGGCGTAAACTCAAGGTGAAGCTCACGCCTCCGCCGGGACTTCCGCTGCTGACCGTGCACTTTCGCGATGGATACTATGAGCCTGCGCAATAGAGAGAACATGCTTCCAACTGGTCCCAAGGGATTCTTCGTCGCAGCTCTACTATCGCTGACCCTTTGCGCATCCGCTGCGCTCGGCCAGCAGCCCGCGCCCACACAGCCTGTAGCCACTCCGGCTCAGTCTTCGCCCGCATCTGCGCCGCCCGCCGCGCAAGCCCCTGCAACCTCGCCGCAGCCCGAAGACAGCCAGCCGGGAACTGCCATCGCCCCGCTTGATCGCAGCGCAGCCGGACAGTACACCCTGCGCACAAACGCCTACGAGGTCCGCCTCAACGTCACCGTGCTGGACGGCTCCGGGCGTAGCGTGCAGACCCTCGACAAGGACGCCTTCCGCGTCTTAGAGGACAACGTTCCCCAGACTATCAACAGCTTCCGCCACGAGGACCTCCCTGTCTCGCTGGGCATCCTGATCGACAGCTCCGGCTCCATGTACGACAAGCGGGTTGCCGTCGATGCCGCCTCGCTCGACCTGGTCAAGCTCTCCAACCCGGAGGATGAGGCCTTCCTGGTCGACTTCTCCTGGGAGGCCTTCATCGACCAGGACTTCACCAACAGCATCGACAAGCTGCAGCAGGGACTCAGCTATATTAAGTCCTCCGGCGGCACCGCCATCTACGATGCGCTGGTGGCCTCCGCCGACTACCTTTCCAAGAACGCCAAGCACCCCAAACAGGTGCTGCTGGTCATCACCGACGGCGAAGACAACGCCTCCAGCGCCACACTGGAGGCTGCCATCCGCCGCATCCAGGACTTTGACGGCCCGGTCGTCTACTGCATCGGCCTGCTCTTTGGCGACGACAGCTCGAAATCTGATTCGCGCCGCGCACGCCGTGTTCTGGAGACGCTCTCCGAACAGACAGGAGGCGTCGCCTACTTTCCCAAGTCGGTGAAAGAAGTGGATGCCATCACCAAAGAGGTGGCCAACGACATTCGCACCCAGTACACCATCGCCTACCACTCCACCAAGCCGCCGGAACAGGGCGGTTATCGCGTGGTGCGCGTCGAGGCCAAGGACAAGAACTACGGCAAACTCAGTGTGCGCACACGCACCGGCTACTACCCGCGCGCCACCCCCGCCGCCACGGCAAAGCCAGATGCAGCCCAGTAGTCAGCCAAGAACCTCCTAAAGCAGCATCCTGAACAGCATCCTGTCTGTAGCAGAAATAATGGCCCCACCTCTCGCCGCGAGAGATAGGGCCATTGCTTGTTCCTTTTTTGGATTCGCTTAGAACCCTCGCCCGGTCTCGGAGGTCTTCGCAAGGTAGGGATCTTCCTTGTCGACTGGTGCAGCAGTCAGGGTAAGGGTCGCAGTCGGAACGCCATCCGCTGCGGCCGTGACCTTGATCTCGCCAGCCGTGCCGGTGGCGCGCAGCAGGGCAATGGCGTTGCCGTCGTATAGCTTGCGCTGGGTCGCCTGAAATGGATCGTGGTCCATCATGTTGCCGTTGTCCACAGCGATGATCGACGCCGGACCGCTGGCCGCAAAATGTACCACCGTAGTTGAGTCGGGAATGCGCGTTCCCGCCGCATCCACCAGGGTCGCCGTCAGAGTGCGTACGTCGTTCCAGTCAGGGGTGAGCGGGGTGGCCGGCGAGTCCGCGGTAAATTCGATCCGCGCCGGTTTGCCCGCCGTCTTCAGTTCGTCGCTGGCAACTACTTTGCCTCCGCTGCTTGCAACCGCCTTCAGCGTTCCTGGCTCGAACGGCACCTGGAAGGTGATGGCGGCAGCATCGGCATGCAGCTTCTGGGTGCCCAGCGACTTCCCATTGAGGAAGATCTCGACCTGTTCGGCGTTGGTGTATACCTCAATGGTTTCGTTGTGCGGCCCGAGGTTCTTCGGGGTCCAATCAGCCAGCAGCGGCTCCGAGAAGCGCACCGTGGGATCGGGCGGCAGTGCAGTGGTGGCACCAGCAGCTGCCCTGGCACCAGTCGCGCGAGCACCGGCGGCACGGGGAGCCAGAGGCGCAGCCGACTGGTCGATGCTGGTAGCGTTCGCATAGCCCGGATCGATGGCAGCGGGACGCTCGGCTGCGGTGCGCCGCACGATGGCAACCATCGGCGTGGTGGACCACCAGCTCTCACGCTCGAACGCGCGCCCATGAGGCAGTGAAGCAGAGTTGATCAGGCCAGAGCCGGAACCGATGGTCGGCCAGGTGCGCGATTCGCCAAGGTAGTCGATCCCGCTCCACAGGAACTGACCGGAGTATTCGGGGTGGTCGCGCATGGCAACCCACTCGTCGCGGTTATGCCCATTCTCTGTGCCGATGACCGAGCGCGTTGGCTTCTGCGCATGCGCCGCGATGATCTCGCCCGGACGATAGTTCTGCCCAACCACATCGAGCAGATCTGCCAGGCCATCCTCGTAGTCATGGCTCACGTTGGGACGGAACAGCGCCTGCGTCACGGGGCGCGTGGGATCGTTCTTGTGGAAGGTGGCCACCAGCGTCTTGAGGATGGGGATGGCAACCTCCGGCCGCGGCGTGTCGTGAATCTCGTTGCCCGCCGACCACAGGATGACGCTGGGATGGTTGCGGTCGCGCATCACATTGTCGGTGGTATCGCGCACATACCAGTTCATGAAGTAGAGGTGGTAGTCATACTCGTTCTTGGCAACCGTCCAGCAATCGAACATCTCGTCCATCACCAGGAACCCCATGCGGTCGGCCAGATCCAGGAACTCCGGCGCGGGTGGGTTGTGCGCGGTGCGGATGGCGTTGACGCCTATCTTGCGCAGCGCAGTCAGTCGCCGCTCCCATACCGCCAGAGGCACTGCAGTGCCCATCGCGCCGCCGTCCGTATGGATGGCGACACCCAGCACCTTGTGGTGAACTCCGTTCAGGAAGAGGCCCTGGTTCGGATCGAAGTGATACTCGCGAATGCCGAAGGGGACTGCCTCGTCGTCGACCGCTTTGCCGTCGCGCAGCAGTGTGGCGTGGACGGTGTAAAGCACGCCGTGGGCCAGGTCCCACCGGTCCGGATGGGAGATTGTGGTCTCCGCGTTCAGGTCGGAAGTGGCCCCGGCTGCGACCTCCGATGTGTCAGACGTGATTGGCTTGGTGGTCGTAATGTTGACGCCGTTTGGCCCGCTAAGCTGTACCCGCAGCGAGAGCTTCGCCGATGCCGCAGACTCGTTGGTCGCGGTGGCGCGTATGTGGATGGTCGCCGAATCTGCCGAAACCGCTGGCGTGGTGACGAATGTGCCCCATGGAACGATGTGAGTGTCGCTGGTGGTGACCAGGCGCACCTGGCGGTTGATGCCTGCTCCCGGATACCAGCGCGACGCGGGCTGCTGCGAATTGTCCACGCGCACCGCGAGTACATTGCTGCCGGGGTGCAGGTGCGGTGTCAGCTCGTAAGTAAAGCTCACATAGCCGTAGGGCCTGTGGCCAAGCAGTTGTCCATTCAGGTACACGTCGCTATTGGCCATTACGCCATCGAAGACGACGAAGGTGCGGCGCGCGGCAGTCGGGCTGGCTTCCGCTGCCGGGACCGTGAAGCTCTTGCGGTACCAGCCAATGCCGGTTGGCATAAACGCGCCCGCTCCACGCGAAGGAGCGTCTTCCTTCGGCGGCCCGGCAATCGCCCAGTCGTGGGGCAGCGTCACCGGCTTCCATGAGGAGTCGTTGAAGCTGGGCTGCTCCGCTCCCGTGGCGTCGGCCTGCAGGAAGCGCCATCCTGTAGTGAACTGCTGAATCACGCGAGGCTGCTGGGTTGCGACCGCGCGGGTTGCGGCGGGTGCGTTGGCCTGCGCGGCGTGAAGGGCAAGCGGAAGTGCTATAAGAGCAGCGAGAAGAAGTGGGTTGCGGCGCATGATGGTCCTCAATGGTTGATTCTGGGTTCAGCACTTGCTGTCCGTGCGATTTCCCAGCCCGCGAAGATCGTAGGCCGAAAAACCCGTATCCATACTATGCGTAGAAAGGCCGCGCCGGGATCATTTTTCCGTCGTCGTCGGCGTGGGCAGGATGGGGTTGAACTTAGTGGCCAGCTCCGGCGTGGATTGAGCGCCGGTGAGGTCGGTGGCTTTTGCGACTTCGACCGCGAAGACATAGCTGCGGCCGAACATATTGCTGGTAAAGAAGACATATTTCTTGTCCGGCGAGAAGCGAGGATTGGGCTCGGCACGGTAGTTCTGGTGCGCCATGTTGACCAGGTGCTCGGAGTGGAAGACGCCCGGCCGGAAGAAGTTGGGTCCGGTGAGCGCTCCCTCTGTGCCGCCAATCATCTGCGGCCGGAAGAGTTCAATCCACTCGCCGTCCGGCGCCTGCGCCACCTGTCCGGAGTCGCCGCCATCGCCGCAGAAGAGGTCGAGGTCTTTGGTCAGGTTGAAGTGGATCGACCACTCGTTGCGTTGCAGGTGATAGGCAGTGCGTTGATGCGTCTCCAGGTTGTAACTGGCAACGAAGAAGTCCTCGCCCTTGGGATACTGCCAGTCGTACCAGATGGTCTTGCCGTCTAGCCCCCAGAACTCGTGTCCCGCGATCTCCATCACCATGGTGCGCTTGTGGACGAGCTGGTTATGGGTGCCGTCAGTGTGGATCAGCCAGATGCGGTCCACCTTCTGCCACATGCCCTCGTGGCAGTACATCAGCAAGTTGGGATCGGTCGGCGAAAACAGAAGGTGGTTCACCCAGTCGGTGGAATGCAGCAACATCCTGATGTGGCCCGCCTTCTCGCCATTCGGTCCCGGCACCAGCCGGATGGTGAACAGCACCACGGGGATGCGCTGTGCCAGACGCCGCTCCATCATTGCGCCCTTGTCGTCGGACTGCACATTGGCCCCGCCGAGTGTGGGATTGACGGCAGCAGGCGCACCGGAGGCCGAAGCCGCCGGTGCCGTCTGCGCGCGCGTTCCACCCGCTCCAACCCCTCTGCCCGCTCCAGTTGCCGACGCGGCATCAAATGCGTGCGGCGCATTCGGATTGCCGCCCGGACAGTCTGCCGCGTTATACGTTCCCGCGCCCAACGACTCGTCCGCGTTCACGCTGGAGATGCTGACCCGTGGCGGCAGGTCGATCAGCTTTGTCACAGTGCCGGTGTTGGTGTCCGCCTTGTACACCGCATTGCTGTGAGTCACTGGGTCCGTGCGGGTAAAGTAGATGCTGTTGGTCTTGTGGCCGACGACGATGGCGCGCGCTCCCCCGCCAAAGCCTCGACCGCCTCTTCCCGCTCCCACGCCCGCAGCGGCATCCGGGTCAACAGGCGCGGGAGTGTTCGGCACCAGCATTTTGGTCGTCATGGTAGCTATATCGAGCACGCGAATACCATCCGGCGAGTTGTATACCATCTGCTTGTTGTCCGGTGTAAACGCGTTCACGTTGAAGTAGAACGCGCCCGAGTTGGGCTCGTCGGAGACGCGCCACACGCGATGCCCGGTGTCCTTGTCCACCCAGCTCTTCGGAGGCAAGGCCCCGCTCTCAGACGGCTTGTTGTCGCTTTGCCTCTGCGCGGCTGCACTCGGCTCGTGCAAAGCCAGCCTGGCCAGTGGAGCAAGCGCGAGCAGGGGGACAAGTACAGCGAGTCTGGTTCGGGAGGTCAAACTGAATCGGTCGGTGAGACGCAATCTATTGCCAGGGCGGGAGGCCATTCGCTGCTCCTAAGAGGAAAACCACACTTCGAGGGGAGGATAACTCACTGCGCAGGACCGCGTCGAGGCAGAGCAATGGGGCGGCCAGGTTCGTGCGCCAGGCTGATACATAGGAGACGATGCAATGGGAAAATAGTTTCGTGAGTGACCGGTGTGGGATATAGCCTTAATGTCTGAACCCGAATTGGGGCCTGGACCCAATTCAGGCGGCTGTACGAATTGAAGACATCCCTCTCCCATCCTGCTTGCTTGGCCGATGAGAGGACTGGCGGCACATCGTCGTCCAGGGAGAGCCACCGATGAACCGAATCATCCTTGCCGACAACCAGGCGATCTTCCGTGCAGGCGCGGCACGTGTGCTCGCCCTGGAAGAAGACATGCGCATCGTTGCCCAATGTGAAGATATCTCCCGCCTCTGTAACGCCATCGACATTTGGCGCGGCGCTATTCTTCTCTTCTCCTCCAGCATGCATTTGGACGCCGGCGCGGTGATCGCCCACGCACGGTTGGCAGGCATTCGCACCATCTACATCGTCGAAAACGGCGCACAGGTTCCCGAAGAGCTCGCCCGCACCCTGGATGGCGTGCTCTATCGCAATGTTCCTGGCCCCGGCCTGCTGGATTGCATTCGCCGAGTCGCCTCCGGGCAGCACTCCTTCCAGCACTCCAACGTCACCTCAATCCTGGCCCAGGACTCGGTCGGCGCACGCGTTCGCGACCGGCTGACCCCCAAGGAGATTCAGATCGTCGCCCTCATCGCCCAGGGCTGCAAGAACAAACTCATCGCCACCCAGCTCAATACCAAGGAGCAGGTGATCAAGAATTACCTGCGCAGCATCTACGACAAGACCGGTGTCAGCGACCGTCTGGAGCTCGCACTCTTCACCATCCACCACCGTGTGCTGGCCGAGGCCGCCGCCCACGCAGGCGAACTCCTGCAGCAGGCCAGGTCCGCCTGACCACCGCCGCAAAATCCCTTCCACCCTTTCTACGTCGCAGACTATGCACTACCCACTGTCTCTCATCCCCATCGCTCCACCGGAGTGAACTGTGCAGAGCCCTCTGCGCCCAGCACAACCCTGTCGTCCACAAGCAGCCACGTATGCGCCGTCAGCTTGCTCAAGGGCGATCGCGCCACGCCGTAGACCATCGTGCTCTGTACTCCTCGACGGCGCAACATGGTGTAGCCCGCCAGCGTCTGCGGGAAGCAGACAAAGCCAACCGGCGAGTGGCGCGCCACCGCCTCAACCGCCCAGCGCACACGGCGCGCGATCTCTGCCGATTGCGCCTCGGCCGCGCTCTCCCCATCGTTCTTTGCCCGCGCCTCGTTCTCGTCCCCGCACGCATCGTGGTTGGTTCGCTCTAAGGCAGGCCCGTGAGTGATAGCGCGGATGATCCTGTATACCGGAACCATCACCAGACAGACGCGAAAGAACAGGAGCAGCAACAGCGCCTCCGTCGCCAGCAATAGCTCCGCGGGTCTGCGGCGAACGATTCTGGTCGGCAATCTCATCGCTGTGTCTCGCTGTTTAACTCCTCCCACGTCCCGGAGCGAAGGATGCGACCGCCTTCCATCTCGAAGATGCGGTCGGCGCGGCGCATCGCGCTCGGTCGATGCGCAATCATCAGCACCGTAAGCGCGCCACGGCCCTCCTGCTTCGAGCTTTGCATCACGTCCCGGATTGCATCCAGAATACGCGCCTCATTCTCCACATCCAGCGCATTGGTCGCTTCGTCCAGTATCAGCAGCGTGGGCTTGCGCAGCAGCGCCCGCGCCAGCAAGATGCGCTGTCGCTCTCCGCTGGATAGCAGTACTCCGCGGTCGCCCACAACCGTCTGCACGCCGCGGGGCAGTTCGTAGACAAAGCCGGCCGAGGCCTGGTGCAGCGCTTCGCGTAGCTCAACGTCAGTCGCATCCGGCTTCGCCCACAGCAGGTTTTCGCGCACGCTCGTGTGGAATAGCACCGTCTCCTGGCCCACATAACCCACCTGGCGCCGCCACTGTCGAAGCTCCGCGGCAACCAGCTCGCGGTCGTCCAGCAGAAGGCGTCCACGCGTCGGCTGTAGAAGCCCATTGACCAGGTCGGCGATCGTGCTCTTACCCGCGCCCGAGGGCCCAACGACCGCGGTAAGCGCTCCCGCCTCGATCGCCAGGTCGATGCCGTGAAGAACGAATTCCTGCCCGCGATCGCTGTCGGACGTCTCATAACAGAACCACACATTCTCCAGCCGGAACTCTCGTTGCAGGTTGAGCCCGCCCACCGCAGATGTCTGCGGCGAACCGGCTTCCAGCGCCTGCGGCTCGGCGTGCGCCGCGCACTCCGCCTCGATTGCCAGCACATGATCGAACGACGGAAGGATGCTCGCGAACTGGTGCGCCTGGCTCTGCATGGAGCCCAGTTGAGGCATCAGCCGGGTAAAGATCGCCAGCAGCAGCAGCAACGTTGCCGCCTGCACATGCAGCACGCCCAGCGCCAGAAAGATCGCCGCGCCCAGCGCTGCCAGCGACCCCACCTCAAAGCGGAAGGTCGCAGCCGCCTGCTGCTTCGCGGCGCCCACGGCGTGGCGTGCCATCTCACCGCACAGCGCGGCAAACTGCTGCACATCGCGCTCCTCGGCGTCGCAGGCCTTCACGCTCTTCAGGTTGCTCAGGTGCTCCTCGGTCGCTGCATATACCTCGCCCACGCTCTGCGAGAAATCGTTGCCGCTCGCCCTCATGCGCTGCAGCGAACGCCGCTCCCGCAGCATCATCACGCCGCCCATCGCCAGCACCAGCAGCGTCATCGGGGCGGAAAGCTTCAATGCAATCGCCAGATACAGCAGCGTCAAGCAGCCCAGATTGATCAGCATCAGCAAAAGACTGACGGCGTCTTCGACGTTGCGCAACTCTGAGGTGAGCAAATGGGTCAAACGGCCGGAGCGCAGGCGCACCAGGAACCCCCACTGCGCCTTTACCATCGACTCGTACACCCGTTGGCTCAAGGCAAGATGCACCCGCGTCGTCGCAGTGAACACCATCATCGATTGGGACCGGCGCAGCGTCGATCGCAGCGCGCCCGCCGCCAGAAAGATGCCCAGAACCATCGGTAGCCATAGCCAGTGCGGCACTCCGGCACCCACCAGCAGCCGCTGCGTGATGACTCCCACGCGACCGGCCATCGAGGGACCGGCAAAGTTCATTCCCGCGACCGTGAGCAGAGGCAGCAGCAGCAGCAGGCCCACTCCCTCGGCCAGCGAGCCGGCCAGCCCGGTGGCCACGGTCAGCATGAAAGCCCGCCGGTCCACAGCAACTGAATAGCGTGCCAGCCCCAGCGCCGTCCGCCAGGTGGAGCCGATGGCTCTCCTTGCTCGCGCAACTCCCGCCGCAGCCGCACTCTGCCCCGCGATTGCAGAATCGGGCGTCGGCATGGCGGTTGAGTGCATGGTTGCTACGTTACCACTCCCAGCGCCCCTGCTATCCCTCCCGCTATCGCTCCCTCCGCTTATACTTGAGAAGAATTCGGAATCATGTCTGCATTCGCTTTCGCTGCCGGCCTGTCTTCGATGGGATTCAAGAAAACCAGGAGTACGAGGAGTACATGGCCGCACTGATCGATGCAATCGACGTCAAGCGCAAATCCCTGTTCGAGCTTGAAAACACTCCCTATGCCTGCCTGGATGCAGAGGTGAATACACCCACCGCGCGCGGCGGCCAGACGCTGGTCCGGCTCAAGATGCGTAACCTGCTCACAGGCGCGGTCTTCGATAAGACCTTCAAGGCCGGTGACAAGTTCAAGGAACCCGACCTTGTCCTGGTGCCGGCCACCTACCTGTACAGCGACAACGACGGCTCCTACTTTCTGGATCAGGAGAGCTACGAGACCCTCACCCTGACAGGTGAAATGCTGGGCAATGCGATGGACTACCTCACCGACGGCGTTCTGGTGCAGTTGCACAAGTACAACGGCAATCCCATTGGCCTGCAACTGCCCATCTTCGTCGAACTCGATGTAGTCCACACCGAACCCGCCGTGCGTGGAGACACCTCCAGCGGCAGCGTGACCAAGTCAGCCCGGCTACAGACAGGCCTCGAGATCCGTGTCCCGCTCTTCATCAAAGAGGGCGAAAAGGTGAAGGTCTCCACGGAGACACGCGAGTTCGCTGGCCGCGCCTGATCCGCTCCATGCTCTACTGGCTGGACTCTTCTTCAATACGGCGGATGAAATAACCCACCGCCATGCCGCGCGGAATCGCAGAATCGTAGATTCCGTCCTGCTGCGCCGCGTCCTTCGCTGTCTTCGGCCAATCCTCCAGAGCATTGCACAGACGGTCCAGATCGATCAGGCGGCGCGCCCCGGAACTCTGCGCCTGAAGCGCGAGTTCCGCAGCCAGTTCGCCGCGTATCCTGCTCAGGCTCTCGAACCAGTCAGCGGCCTGCGTCCCTTTCTGCTTCCGCTGGAGCGTGGCATCGGGCAGCCTCCCGCGCATCGCGCGCCGAGCCAGCGACCGTCCCTGCCCACCCGCCACAAACTGCTCCGGCGGAATCGCCGCGCAGAACTCGAAGACCCGCTTGTCGGCCGTGGGATCGCGCGCCTCAATGCCCCAGCCCGCGCTGGTTGCGGCGTTGTAGTCGCCGTACTGGTTCTGCTGGAAGTCCGTTGTCATCAGGCGCGACATCCCGCTTCTATGGGTGAACAGATAGCGGCGAAATTGGTCGACTGAGCCCAACTCGCATGCACGGTCTGGCCGGATCGCGCTCCAGTCAAGACGGATATTGCGGATCAGTGGATCGATGCGCTTGCGCAGCGCCCACGGGAGCACACCAAACACCGTCAGCGACGCCGCAGTGCGCCACGAGGATATCCCCATGCGGCGCAACCGCCAGGCCTGGCCCAGCATGGACAGCCAGCGCCCGCTGCGGAATGTAGAGTGCAGCAGGTCATCCCCCTGATAGCTGAAGGCGTAGTTTCCCAGCGCACCGTTCAGCATTACCTTCACCCCGCTGGCTGCGGCGTGGTCCAGAATCAGATTGCCCCACACGTTGTTCAGTGCGGCAGCGTGCGGCAGGTCGAGCAGGGGAAAGATGCGCTCCAGCTCGCGCAGCATGTCGGAGCCGCTCGCATCCACAAGCATGTGCCGCATATTGGGGTAGAGCGCGGCCACTTCGGCTGCGTACGCTCCTTCATCGCCGATCAGTCCCGGCGGTACGTTTCCGGAGAACTCGCTGGTTGGGACCGCCGTGTACGCCGTAAGCTTCACGCCGTCCGCAGCCAGCAGACGCGCCGCTGTGGCCGCCACCGCACCACTATCCAGTCCTGCGCTCAGCTCCGTGGCAACGCCGCCGGTGGTGCGCAGACGACAGCGTACGGCCTCGTCGAATATCTCCAGAAACGCCTCAATGTACTCCTCGTCGCGCGCGAATCGCACCGGTCGCAGCGAGTCAATATGCCAATAGCGTCGTTGCGTGGCCCCGTCGCGCCCCACCACCAGGCAGTGTCCTGGAGCCAGAGCCTGCACGTCGCGGAAGCGTGTCCGCGAAAACTCCGGCGGCAGGCCGATCAGGTCGCGCGCAAGCTGCCGCTCGTCCAGCTCGCTGGAAACCCCGGGACAGGCGCGAATCGCCCGCGCCGTTGTCGCAAAGGCAAAGCTCTCAGCCGTCTTGCGATAGTAGAGCGGACGATCGCCTGCGTGGTCGCGCGCCAGAAAAAACCGCTCCTCCGCCGCGTCCCACACTGCGAAGGCGAACGATCCCACCAGGTGATCGACGCAATCCTCGCCCCAGCGCAGCCACGCACGCATAAGGTAGGCCGAATCCGCCATCGCAGCCGCCTCGATGGAGGAGTGCGCAAGCTCCGCTGCAAGCTGCGTCCGATTGTCGATGCGCGCGTCCGCCACCAGCCATACTGTCGCGCCCTGAGTCGTGACGGTGTCTTGCGTAGCGAGAGAATGCGCCGCCAGAGGCTGCACATCCAACTCATCTTCCGCAGTAATCTTCAGTAGACGATGTCCCAGCGCAACGCGATGCGAAGCACCGGCCAAAGCGTCACCATCAATCAGGTTTGGACAGTCCGGGCCATGTGCAGCCAGGGACTGTAACATCCGCGCGCACACCGATCGCGGGTGTGCATCTCCGTGCAGCAGCCAGAATCCACAGATTGCGCTCAAGTAGCACCCTGCTCAGAATATCTCGTTGTAGCGAAAATCGTTGGTCTTCCTGGACGCCCCGGTCGCACTATTTAGGGCAATGCCCGCCACCATGCGAGAGCGATCCGAACTTATCGCACTTTGATCCCGCCTGTGCCCCCAGCGCAGAGCGCACCAGGATCGTCTCGAGTACAGGAGCTGTCCAGGGCTTTTTCTCCGTCATACCCGAGTATGCGGTCGCGCGTTCGATAGGAACTGTCATGCTGCTCTCTCCATCGCCCGAGCAATCTGGGTAAAAAATCAATCCGGATGCAGCGCGAAACTCCATAGCTCTATCCTCATCATAATGACATCGCATAGGCAGGTCAACGACATCACCCTTTCACTACGCCCGCAAAATCAGCACTAAAGACAAGCACTTTCAACCCCATCGCAGCCAACTATAGGGTCTTGCACTGGGTTGGCCCGCAGACCCAGTCGCAGCAGGTTCCCCGTTTCCGGCCTGCTCCATTGATATGATGCAGCCATGCTCCCGGGAGTCCTGCATTATCGCCTCGGTCCATTCCTTCTGGCGTCGGAGATCCCACTGCCGGAGCTCGAGCCACTGGCCGCAGGTGTTAGCCCCAACGCCATCAGTACTGCCGTCAACAGTACCGCCGGCACGGACGTCGTCTCCATCCGTTTGGGCGACGTGCCAGAGAACATCGCCAACGTGGTGGCCAACGAGAGCCGATGGTGGGCTTCGCGCCATGAGTATCTGCTGCACGTTCCAAAGGTCGCCAACTTTCTGGTTCGTCACGGCCGCGAGGTGCTTGTCCGGCCGGCCACAGGAGCGCACCCCGCGGACATCCGCGCCTACCTGCTCTCGCCCATCTTCTCCACTCTCTGCCACCAGGCCGGAATGTACTCGCTGCACGCCAGCGCGGTGCGCATCGGCGCGGGCGTTGTGGCCTTCCTGGGCAACTCCGGAGCGGGCAAGTCCACCCTTGCCGCCGGCCTGGCGCAGCGCGGATACGAGCTCGTCTCGGACGACATCTGCCTGCTCGACACCCGCTACCGCGTAGAAACCCCCGCGCACGGCCCCGTGCTGGTGGTCCCCGTGGCACCGGCCTTGAAGCTCTGGCGCAGCGCGCTCGATCACTTCGGAGCCAGCCCTGAGGCTCTGCCCCGCGTCTTCAGCCGCGACCACAAGTACCGCATCGTAATTCCCCAGCCGCCCGAACTCCCCCAGCGCCTTCCCCTGCGCGAGGTACTCTTCCTGGAGTGGGCCAACCAAGACAGCGAGGATCGGGCGTCAACCCAACCGATCAGAGCAAGCCAACCCGCCAAGCCGTCAATCTTCACTCCGGTCGTGGGCGTCCAGGCAGTCGCCCGCCTGATGGAGTTCACCCACTACGACTACCTGATGAAGCCCACCGGTCGCCAGTCCGGCAACTTCCTGCTCTGCGGCCAAATCCTTTCCCAGGCGCGCGCCTTCGCTCTCAGCCGCCCGCGTAGCTTCTCCCACCTCGACCGCACCCTCGACGCCCTCGAACTCCACCTCGCCACCCTCAAGGATTAGCAAATCAACGCTCGAATCCGCGCCGGGTAACCTGGGTAACTTCGGTCATCCCGGCCCATTTGTGGGGTTCAATCCATCTTATCCACAAGATGTAGAGTTTGTATTGTTGATGCCGCCTCCATTACCCGCTAAATTGGAAGCAGTACGGTTCATCCAATCCGTACTGCGCGCGGCGTGAAGCTCAAGGTATACCCGCGCCCTTCCCTGGGGCTGGATGCGTTTCCGGAGGTGTGGTTTGCTCAAGCTCAAGAAGGTCCAGATGCTGGGGTTCAAGTCGTTCTGCGACCGCACGGATATCCCATTCGCGGGAGACGGAATCGCCGCGGTGGTCGGCCCCAACGGCTGCGGCAAGTCCAACATCTCCGACGCCATCATCTGGGTGCTGGGCGAGCAGTCCGCCAAGAGCCTGCGCGGCATCAAGATGGAAGACGTCATCTTCGCCGGCACGCGCGAGCGCAAGCCCACCGGCATGGCTGAGGTCTCGCTGACGCTGGTCGATCCCGAGGTCTACGACAGTGCAGCACTGCTCGGCGATGAGGGCAGCGATTGGTCCAGCGATGGATCCAGCGAACGCAGTCAGGATCAGGCCCGCGCGCTCGATCTTGCCGGCGACTGGGACGAGACCACGCTCCGCCAGCAGAAGGCCGAGGAGACCGAAGAGGCGGTCCGCGATGCGCAGCCGGGAGTCGTGATCGGCATCGACGGCTCAACCATCGACGCTGAGGAGTTGGATCGCGACCTGCCAACTCCGCTCAATGGGTCCTCGGAGGACAGTTCGGCTGAGAACGGAAAAGAAGCCGCACCAGAGGTAGTTCTGAAGATTCGACGCCGCAGGTTTGGCCGCTCGCCGGTGCGTGCCGGAGAGGTGACCATCACTCGCCGTCTCTTTCGCTCGGGCGACTCTGAGTACCTGCTCAACGGCAAGATCTGCCGCCTGCGCGACATCCAGGACATCTTTATGGGAACCGGCCTGGGCGGCGAAACCTACGCCATCATCAGTCAGGAGCGGATCGGCCAGATCCTCAGCTCCAAGCCAATGGACCGCCGCGCGGTGATTGAAGAAGCCGCGGGCATTACACGTTTCAAAACCAAGAAGCGGCTGGCGGAGCTTCGCCTGGAATCCGCCAAGGTGAATCTCTCTCGTGTCAACGACATCTTCGACGAAGTCACACGCCAGATGAATTCGCTGAAGCGCCAGGCCTCTAAGGCGGAACGCTACAGCCTTCTGCGCGACGACCTGCGCGCTCGTCTGCGCGTGGTGCTGGCCAGCCGCATGAGCCAGCTCGACGCCGAGCAGTCCGCCGTCGCATCGCAGATCGCGACTCTGACCGCGCAGATCGGCGAGCAGTCGGCCGCGGTGGACGCAATGGACGCCGAGCACACTGCCGGAGTCGAGCAAGGCTATCAGCTCGACCAGCAGATTCGCGAGGCTGGCTCACGGGCGAACCACTCCGCCGTTGAGTTGGAGCGGATAACAGCGCGCATGGCCGCCAACACAGACCGCGTGGCCGAGCTAACGGCGCGCATCAGTGCAGGCGGCGATGACCTCGATCAGGCGCGCGAGCAGCTTCGCGTACTGGCCGGCGAACTGGAGGCGCAGCGCAGCTTCCTGGAGAACGCCACGGCGGAGGCGTTGAGTTCGCGTGAGGCCGCGCAGGCCCAGCAGCAGCGCGCCCAGGAGGCGGTCCGCGCGGTCGCGACCAGCGAGCAGCAGACCGAGCAGAATCGCCGCACCGGCTTCCAGTTGCTGGAGCGCGCGGGTCAGAGCCGCAACCATCAGGCGCAGGCTGAGATCGCCCTCGCCGGACTCGATCGCGAGTCTGAACGGCTCGTCGCGGAGTCCGACGGCGCGCGCCGTGAGCTCGCCGAAATGGGATTCGAACGCGGCCAGTTGTCAATGACCTACGGCAATGTGACAGAACGGCTGAAGGCGCTGGAGGCGGAGATCGCCGATCTGCAGCACAAGATCGATGAGGCCCGCGCGACAGAGTCGACAACCAAGCGGCAAGGTGACCTGTTGCGTGGGCAACAGGCCACCCTCAAGGGCCGCCGCAGTTCGCTCGTCGAGCTGATCCAGGAGCATAGCTACTCCACGGACACGGTGAAGAATATCTTCAAGGCCAACTCCGCCGGCACAGCAGCCAATCCGCTCTCGCCGATGGGCACGCTGGCCGATTTCCTTGAAGTGGACGGGCAGTACGAGGGCATTGTCGATGAGTTTCTGCGCGACGAGCTGAACTACATCGTGGTGAAGAGTTGGGACGCGGCGGACGCGGGTGTCCGCCTGCTCGCCTCCGATGTCGCGGGACGCGCTACCTTCCTCGTCCACGGCGAGCAGGAAGCGAGCAGGCAACTGACTATTGCCAACACCTTGCCGATTCCGGAGGGTGTAGTCGCGCTCAAGGACTGCATCCGCGTTCTCAACGGCTTCGGTACTACGCTGGAGTCCATGCTGCCCAAGCTGGGCGATGGATTTATTGCGCCCGACGCGGCAACCGCGCGCAGACTGGCGGAGGAGCATCCGCGCGGCTTCTTCCTCAGTCCCTCCGGCGAGGCCTTCCACGACGCCACCGTCACCGGCGGCCATGTCCGCGCTCAGGGACCGCTCGCCCTGAAGCGTGAGCTGAACGAGGTGCAGCAGAAGCTTGACGCCACGGATACGGAGTTGGCGCATGCGGAGCAGGAGGCTGCAACGCTCGAGCGCGAGCTGCGCGAACTCACTGCCGCACTCGACGGCAAGACGCAACAGTGCCGCGACGCGGAGCGCGAGTCGGCCAACTCCGGCGCGGCGCTGCGCCAGATGGAGCAGGAGACGGCGCGCATCGAGCGTCGCCTGCAGGAGTGGGTGCTGGCCGCCGATCACAACCGCGAAGCCCGCGCGCAGAAGCAGGACGCCATCGCCCGCCATCAGCAGGAGGCAGCAGCATTCGAGGCCGAGCGGGCCGAGCTTGAATCACAGTCGGCCGAGCTGCAACAACAGCTCGACGGCCTGCGCCAGCAGCGCGAGGGCCTGCAACAGGCCGCATCGGAGGCCGCAGCCGCACTCGCCGGGTTGGAGGAACGCCGCCGCAACGCCGCCGCAACCTTCGATCAGACGCAGCGCATGACCGACGCGCAGACCGCGCGCATCCATCAGATCGAGCAGCAACTGGAGGCCGCCAGCGCGGAAAAAGTCCGCCGCGAGCAGGAGACCGCCGAGCTCGCCTCGCAGCACGGATCCCTGGTCGAAACCCGCGCCAGTGCCGTGGCCGATGGCGCGCGCCTCACCACCGAGGCCGCTGAACTGCGCACGCGCATGAGCGACCTGGACGCCAAACTTCGCACCCTGCGCCACCACACCGAGGAGCTGCGCGAGCAGCGCGCCAACCTCACGGCGCGCTCCGCCAAGCTAGCCTCCGACATCGAGCATATCGACGCCACCTGCCTCAACGACCTCGGCGTGGAGGCTGTCGTTCTGCGCGTCGACGATGCCATCGCGCGCATGGAAGGCGATGCCCTCGCCGCCGCCGAGGACGAAGCCCGCGCCCTCAAACAGCGCCTGGAAGCCATGGGCCCGGTCAACATGATGGCGCTGGAGGAGTACAACGAGACCGCCGCGCGCCACAGCTTCCTGGAGACCCAGCGCCGCGATCTGCTGGAGTCCATCGAGAACACGCAATCCTCCATCCGCGAGATTGACGACGTCTCGCGGGTCAAGTTCGACGCCGCCTTCGAGGTCATCAACCGCAACTTCGGCGCAGCCTTCGCCAAGCTCTTCGGCGGCGGCGTGGCCTTCATGCGCCTCACCGACACGGAGGCCAGCGCCGACTCCGGTATCGACATTGTTGCCTCGCCGCCGGGCAAAAAATTGCAGAACATCATGCTCCTATCCGGCGGAGAGAAGGCCCTCACCGCGCTCAGCCTCCTGGTCGGCATCTTCCAGTTCCAGCCCGCCCCCTTCTGCGTGCTGGACGAGGTGGATGCGCCGCTCGACGAGTCCAACATCGGCCGCTTCGCCGATCTCATCACCGAGCTGGGCTCCACCACCCAGTTCCTGGTCATGACCCACTCCAAGCGCACCATGCAGATGGCCGACGTCATCTACGGCGTCACCATGCAGGAGCCCGGCGTCTCCAAGATCGTCAGCGTCAACATCACCCGCCGCGAAGCCGCCCGCGACCGCCGCGAAGTCGCCTAGAGCCGATTGCGGGAAACCAATATCCCCATTGGGCTGCGCTGAGTGCATACTATGTCCAGGCTGCTTTGCGACGATTTGAGGGAATAATGACGTCCGAAGAATTTCTCGCGCAACTTCAGGCACACGCAGAGACCTTTGCGAAGGCCGTGGCGACCAACGAAGGGCAATGGATCGTTAAGGGATTCATCGATGTTCATCGGCGCATCTTTACCATTTCTGTTGACACGAAGCTCGTATCGAAAGTCCTTGAACTTCTGCTGTTTCCGATGTTTGTCGAGTTTGCCAAGAAGCATGGGCTTGACGTGGAATTGTCCCCTCAACAGAACTTTTATCCGGATTTAACCTTTAAGGACCCAAGAACCGGCACGCTGTTCGCTGTCGATATCAAAAGCACATATCGAAAGAACGAGACAGACGTGAATGGTATGACACTGGGTGCTTTTACTGGATATTTCCGAAAACGAGATACAAGCAAAAACACTCTCTATCCCTACAATCAATCCC
>DATKGA010000052.1:0-23736 GCA_035510935.1 Acidobacteriaceae bacterium | reverse complement strand
GGGGAGGAAGGAAAGGCGCCGCTGGCCGACCCCTTCTGCTATCGCGACCCGCGCAATACCGAGTCGCAGATCGCCGCCCATCGCATCATCAGCCAGGAGCGCATGCGCCAGCTCACCGGCGTGCAGATCCTCCCCTTCAACACCGTCTATCAGCTCTACGCCGACAAGCTCGCCCGCCTGCCCGAAGGCGCCCAGTGGATCAATTTCCCCGAATACCTGCTCGCCCACTGGGGAGGCGAGCACGTCTCCGAGTACACCAACGCCACCCACACCGAGCTGGTCGACCTCGACACCAGGCAGTGGTGTCAGGAGATATTCACCGCGCTCGGCCTCAACCCCGCCTGCGCGCCCCGCATCGTTCCGCCCGGCACCGCGGTCGGCAAGCTCACTGGCCCGCTCGCCAAGCTCCCTGCCTTCCGCGACACCACGCTGATCGCACCCGCCACCCACGACACCGCCTCCGCCATCGCTGGCATCCCCGCAACCGGTACAGACTGGGCCTACATCAGCTCCGGCACCTGGTCGCTGGTCGGCATGTTGCTCCAGCAGCCATGCAACAGCGCCAGCTCAACCGCCGACAACTTCACCAACCTCGGCGCGGTCGGCGGCGGCGTCTGCTTCCACAAGAACGTCAACGGCATGTGGCTCATCAGCCAGTGCATGAGCCAATGGACGATGGACGGCAAAACGTGGTCCATCGTCGATCTGGTCGCCGCCGCCGAGAAGACCCCCTGCCCCATCGGCCTGCTCAATGTCGACGATCCCGACCTGCTGCTGCCGGAACACATGCCGCAGCGCATCAATAACCAGAGAAAGAAAAACTGCCTCGCCCCTCTGGATGAATCTCCCAACAATGCGCCCGCCTTCGCCAGCCTCATCTTCCACTCGCTGGCCGCGCGCTACGCCGTGGTGCTCAACCGTGTCGCCTCTCTCACCGGCAGCAGGCTGAAGCGACTCTTCATCGTCGGTGGAGCTAACCAGAACGTCTTCCTGAACCGCCTCACATCGGAGGCCACCGGTCTCGAAGTCTTCCGCGGATCACCGGAAAGCTCCACCGTCGGCAACTTCGCCGTGCAGCTAGCAACCCTGGAAGGCGACCGCGACGACGCAACCGGCGCCAATGCCGAAGCCGTCGCCCACTGGGCCGGCCTCTTCATCGAGGCCCTCGACCACGCAACAGCCGCAGCCAAAGGTTAGACTGTGTGCGCTCTATCCGCATAACAAATATTTGTCATCCTGAGCGCAGCGCAGCGAAGTCGAAGGACCTGCGGTTAGTCGACCGTACCGCACGAGTGCGATCACTTCCTGGCTTTCTCTTCTGCCAACCCGCGGTCCTTCAGCATCGGTTCCACGTTCGGCTCAGCGCCAAGCCACGCCGCATACATCGGCCCTAGGTCCTGTGTATATCCCTGCGACAGCACCATCTTGCGGAAGCGATCACCGTTGGCGCGTGTTGGGCCGCCGTGCGTCGTGAACCACTGGTATGCGTCGTCGTCCAGCATCTCGCTCCACAGATACGCGTAGTATCCCGCCTGGTAGCCTTCGCTCCAGATGTGTGTGAAGTAGCTCGAACGGTAGCGCGGAGGCACGGTGGCCAGCGCTATCTTCTTCCGCTCCAGCGCCGCCTGCTCAAAGGTGTCAGGATTCTGTAATCCATCCGACGCCGCGATGGTATGCCACTGCATGTCCAGTTCGGCGGCAGCCAGTAGCTCAGTCAGCATGTATCCCTGGTTGAACTTGTCCGCCTTGCGCAGTTTTGCCGCCATCTCAGCCGGCATCGGCGCACCCGTCTTGTAGTGTTTGGCAAAGTGGTCGAAGATCGCAGGATAGCTCGCCCAGTGTTCATTGAACTGCGAGGGAAACTCCACAAAGTCGCGCGGCACATTCGTCCCCGACAGCATCGGATACTGCACGTTGGAGAACATACCATGCAGCGCGTGACCGAATTCGTGGAACATCGTCGTCACATCGGTAAAGCTGATCAGCGCCGGCTCGCCTGCCGCGGGCTTGCTCAGGTTAGCCACGTTGTAGATCACCGGCAACTTGCCCAGTAGCTTCGACTGGTCCACAAAGTTGCTCATCCACGCGCCGCCGCCCTTGTTGTCACGCTTGAAGTAATCAAAGTACATCAGCGCCAGAGGCTTGCCGCTCGCCTCGAACACCTCGAAGACGCGAACATCCGCGGCGTACACCGGAATGTCCTTGCGCTCCTTGAACGTCAGCCCATACATCTGGTTGGCCGCGTAGAAGACGCCATTCTGTAGCACGTTATCGATCTCGAAGTACGGCTTCACCTGCGCATCTTCGATGTCGTACTTCGCCTTGCGCACCTGCTCGGAGTAGAACTCCCAGTCCCACGGCTGCAACTGGAAGCCACCCTTCTGCGCGATGCCCGCAGCTTGGGAATCAATCAAGGCCTGGATGTCCTTGCCCTCCGCCGTTGCATTGGCCGTCGACGCAGGCACCAGCGCGTCCATGAACTTCACCGCTGCCTCGGGCGTCTTCGCCATCTGATCTTCCAGGGTCCAAGCTGCGTAGTTCGGATAGCCCAACAGCTTTGCCTTCTCCGCGCGCAGTTGAGCCAGCCGAGCAATCGTATCCCGCGTATCGTTTGCCCCGCCGCGCTCGGCCCGGTTCCACGCGCTCTCGAAGATCGCCTGCCGCGTCGCGCGGTTCGCCAGCGAAACCAGCACCGGTTGCTGCGTCGTGTTCTGCATTGGCAGCACATAACCATCCACCTTGCGATCCTTAGCTGCCTCCGCCGCCGCAGCCACCTCCGCATCCGTCAGCCCCTGCAGCGCACTCTTGTCGGTTGTCGTATAGGCCGCCGCCTTGGTCGCCGCCAACAGCTTGGTGCGGTAGCTGTTCTCCAGCGTCGATTCCTCCTCGTTCAGTTTGCGCAGCTTTGCCTTGTCCTCCGGCGAGAGGTTCGCGCCCATATGCACAAACATCTTGTAATACACATCCACCAGCCGACGCGACTCCGCATCCAGCCCCAGCGAATTTATCTTCTTGTGGATCGTCGACACCCGCGCAAACAGCTTCTCATTCAGAAAAATCGTGTCCTGGTGCGCCGCTCGTTTTGGTGACTCGATCTCATCCACCTTGTCCAGCGTTGGGTTGGTATTGGCCTGGGTCACGCCATCGAAGACCTCGGACACGCGAGTGTAAAGCTGCCCGCTCTTCTCCAGGGCCACCAGCGTGTTGGCAAATGTAGGCGGGGCAGGATTGTTGGCAATCACCTCGACCTCCTGAATCTGCGCCGCCATGCCTGCCTCCAGCGCCGGCTGATAGTCTGTGTCCTTGATCTTGTCGAATGGCGGCGCGTGATAGGGTAGCGTGCTCTCCGCGTAGAACGGGCTTTCCGGCCCAAACACTGCGGTCTGTCCCGCCGCACTCATCCCGCTCGCACCCGCCACAACCCCCGCCAACGTCACGATTGCCATCCGCAAAGCTCTCCCCATGCTCATCTCTCCTCTGCCTAAGGCAATAGTAAACTCCACCGCTGCTAAACATAACAAAGGTGGGTGTCCCATTCCGCGTTCGTTGCGGAATGGGGGACTCATCATCGCGATTCTTGGGTCAGTTCAATAGAACTGTAACCACACGCAGCGTGCTACTTATGCAGCGGAATATTCTCCGGATGTCCTGGCTGGTCCAGCATCTGGAATCCGCTGGCAGGCCCCAGCGCAGGGTCTGTCCACTCGCGCAGCGCCCACACAACCTTCTTCGCCGGATTAACCTCAATCAGTTGTGCCGTGGTCGGCCACTGCGCAGGGTCCTTCACGTCGTTCGGCACCCAGTTGGAGAAGACCGTATCGCCGTTAGCCAGCCGCGCCACATCCTGGATGCAGCCGAGCTTGTATCCCGCATCCGCCAGGTCTTTGCGGTCGAGCCTCCACACAACCTCCCCCTTCTTGTTCACCTCGACGATGCCACCCTTGGAGTTTCCCGTAATCAGTGTGTTGCCGTTGGCCAGGCGCACCGCGGACCACGGGCTGGGGGTCACGTAGTTCCACACCTCTCCGCCTTCCTTGTTGTATTCGGTCACTCGGTTGTCGTCCATATGCGCCACCAGGATGGTGCCCGCCGCGGTCATGCGTGCGCGCCTCAACTGCGGATGGGGCTGCGTCGGATCACCGGGCTTCACGTCCACCTCGCTCTCTACCGCGTTGGTCTTGGTGTTGATCAGCAGCATCCGGATGGGATCGCCGTTCTCGGCCACAAATACATGGTCCAGTCCAATCGCCTGGATGGAGTGAAGCTCCGTTCCAGTACGCGCTTCCAGATGCCAGATCACCTTCTTGTCCGGCGTCACGATCGAGGCCCCGCGGCGGCTGGAGAAGACCACGTTGCCGTTGGATAGCAGGGTGCAGTCACCCAACTCCTCAAAGTCTTTCTTGCCGTCAAATACATAATCGTAGGGAATGGAGTAGGACCACACCGGCTTGCCATCGCGGACGATCCAGATCGTCTGCTGCGTGTTTACAAAGTTCCACTCCCCGCAATACAGAAACGGATGCTGCGCCAGCCCGTTGCCAGGTAATGCCGCCGGAGAGTTCGCCACGGCAGGCGCGGCAGCAGGTACGGCAGGCGTTGCGTTCTGAGCACTAGCTCCCAGCCCAAGGCTCATCATGGTTCCAACAAGTATTCGACCCAGTGACATAAAGTTCTCCCGGCTTCCCGCCTCCGCCCATGCTGACTGCGCAGGCACCGCGATTGTACTGCATCCTTCAGACGCAACTCACTATCAACTGGAAACTGTTTTCCCGTATTCTGGACGTGACTATGACCGACACCATCCGCATCGGCTCACGCGGCTCTCAACTCGCACTCTGGCAGGCCAACCACATCGCCGACGCCCTGCGAGCAGCTGGCCACGCCGTCGAGATTGAGATCATCCGTACCACCGGCGATCGTCTACAGCAGCCGGAAACCGGCATCCCCGCAGCGGAGCTCACACCGCCCGCCGACGGCAAGGGAATCTTCATCAAGGAGATTGAGGAGGCACTCGCCGATGGCCGCATCGACCTCGCCGTCCACTCGCTCAAGGACCTTCCCACCGCGATCGATCCGCGCTTCATCCTTGCCGCAATTCCCCAGCGCGCCGACCCTCGCGACGCCTTCGTCTGCCCGCGCCAGAAGGCCCTGCACACGCTGCCTACCGGTGCCCGCATCGGCACCACCAGCCCTCGCCGGCGCGCCCAGCTTCTTGCTCTGCGCCCCGACCTCCGCTTCGTAGAGCTGCGCGGCAACATCGATACCCGCCTGCGCAAGCTGGGCGAAGGCGAGTGCAATGCGCTTGTGCTCGCCGCTGCCGGCCTCGACCGTCTCGCCCGCACCGAGTGGCTCCATCAACGATTCACCATAGAAGAGATATGCCCCGCACCCGGCCAGGGCGCGCTCGCGCTGGAGACACGCGCGCCTGACTATACGGTACTGGCCGGTCCCGCCCATGATGACCTTGTTCGCCGTGCCGTTGCCACGCTCGATCATCCAGATACGCGCTTCTCGGTCGAGGCCGAGCGCACTGTGCTCGATGCCCTCGGCGGCGGCTGTCAGCTCCCCATCGGAGTCTACTGCGCCCCCATCCACGACGTAGCTGACCCTATCTCCAACCCCGGCACACCCATCGCCTGGCGCATCCAGGCCCAGGTCGTGGCCCCCGACGGCGAACGCATGATCTGCCTCTCCAGCGATGTCCCGGCAGGAATTAGCGCCCGCACCCTCGGCCTGCGCGTCGCCGAAGAACTCAAATCCCGCGGCGCCCTCGAACTGCTTATGCAAGATCAGGGTTGATCGGTTCACAGTTGGGCTTGTTATCCATAAACGCCGGTTGCCCCATTCATCGCAATTCTATTGCGATCTGTTGTCCCCGCCAGCTTCACTGGTGGAGTGGGGTGGGTGGGAATCGTCCCTAAGCCGCCCCGCTCCGATGGCGAACGTCCGCCCCGCGCACCCAGAAGATCACGTCCTCCGCGATGTTGGTCGCGTGGTCGCCCACCCGCTCCAGGTTGCGCGCAATGATCAGCGCGTTCAGGCTCTGCGGCGTCAGCTCCGGCTTCTCCTTGATCAGGGTGCTGAGAGCAACAAACGCCGCGTCGTTCATCTCGTCCACCTGGTCGTCCAGCTTCAGCACAGACTGCGCCATCTCCGCGTCCGCCTCGATAAACGCCTGTAGAGCCTTGCGCACCATCGCCGAGGCCAGCGACGCCAGCTTGGGAATATCCACCGGCAGATCGATATTGGCGAACGCGCCCATCTCGCGCACTCGCACCGCAATGTTCACCGCCTGGTCGCCTACCCGCTCCAGGTCCGCGTTAATGCGAATCACCGACAGAATGAAGCGCAGGTCGATCGCCATCGGCTGCTCCATTGCAAGCAGGTCCAGCGCCAGTTGGTCGATCTCGCGCTCCAGCCGGTTGATCGCAGGCTCCGCTCGGAACACCAGCTCGCAGATCGAGAGGTCGCGCGTGCGATAGGCTTCGATGGAGCGCTGGATCGCCTGCTCCGACATGCCCGCCATCATCAGCAGCCGTTCCTTCAGGTCGTCGAGGCTTTGTTGAAACTTGATGCGAGATGGCATTAACCGAATCTCCCCGTAATGTAGTCCTCTGTCCGCTTGTCCGACGGCATCGTAAATATCTTGTCCGTCGAGTTGAACTCCACCATCTTGCCGTTAAGGAAGAAGCCTGTGTTCTCCGCCACGCGGGCTGCCTGCTGCATATTATGGGTCACAATCACAATCGTATATTGGCTCTTTAACTGGAAGATCAGGTCTTCGATCTTCGACGTCGATACCGGGTCCAGCGCCGACGCGGGCTCATCCATCAGCAGCACCTCGGGATCCACCGCCAGCGCGCGCGCGATGCACATCCTCTGTTGCTGCCCACCGGAGAGGCTCGCTCCCGATTTCTTCTTCAACTCGTCCTTAACCTCTTCCCACAGCGCCGCCGCTTTGAGGCTTCTCTCGACTGTTTCATCCAAAATCGCCTTGTTGCGGAACCCGTTCAGCTTCAGCCCGCTGGCAACATTATCGTAGATCGACATCGTTGGAAACGGGTTGGGCCGCTGAAACACCATCCCCACCCTCCGCCGTATGTCCACCGGCGAGGCGTCCTTGTAGATGTCCATGTCGCCCATCTTCACCACCCCCGTCGCGCGCGCAATGGGGTTGGTCTCGTGCATGCGGTTCAAGCAGCGCACAAACGTGCTTTTGCCGCAGCCCGACGGCCCAATCAGCGCCGTCGCGTGGTTGGCGGGAATGTTCAAATTGATGTCCTGCAGCGTGTGCGTCGTCCCGTACCACGCGTTCAGGTGCTCCACATTGATTCCGACTCCCACTTAGCTTGCCCCTTTCAGCTCGCCGCGGCCCGCATAGATGCGAACCAGCGTCACCGACACCATAATCATCAGAATCAGTACCAGGGCCCCGGCCCATGCCAGCCGATGCCACTCATCGTACGGCGAGATGGCGTACACATAGATCTGCAACGGCAGTGCAGCAATCGGCTCATTCAGCTTGAAGCTCCAGAACTGGTTGCCGAACGCGGTAAACAGCAGCGGTGCCGTCTCGCCCGCCACCCGCGCAAACGCCAGCATGCACCCAGTAATAATTCCCGGAGACGCGGTGCGCAGACTCACCGACAGCACCGTCCGCCACTTAGGCACGCCCAGCCCAAGCGCAGCCTCGCGAACCGCGTGCGGCACCGTCGCCAGCATCTCTTCGGTCGTGCGCGTAATCGTCGGCACCATCATGATGGCCAGCGCAACCCCACCCGACAACGCCGAAAAATGCCCCTGCTGTATCACAATCAGCGAGTAGGCAGCAA
The DNA here is from genome assembly GCA_035510935.1 of Acidobacteriaceae bacterium. Classification (GTDB taxonomy): domain Bacteria; phylum Acidobacteriota; class Terriglobia; order Terriglobales; family Acidobacteriaceae; genus Edaphobacter. Next base: position 15,904 of record DATKGA010000052.1, on the reverse strand, counting down.
TCCCCATCACAATCGACGGCACCCCATTGAGTACATCGGCGGTAAACCGAATTGTCGCGGCCAGCAGCTTGCCACGCCCATATTCGGCCAGATACACGCCTGCCGCAATGCCCACCGGAACTCCCATCGAACTGGCCAGTGCCAGCACAATCGCAGAGCCCACCATGGAGTTGGCCATGCCCCCGCCCGGCTCGCCCACCGGCGCGGGAATATGGGTGAAGAACGCCAGGTTCAGCGAGCTCGCGCCCTTATAGAGTAGATAGGCAAAGATCGCCACCAGAGGCACAATCACAAGCACCGTGCTCAACACCGCAAGCCCTGTTACCAGATGGTTCACCGTATAACGCCAGGCGGAGTTCAACCGCATACGCCGCGTCTTAAAGTCCATCGGCGGGCGCAGCGGGCCGTCACCACCGCTGGGTGTCGCAATCGGATGTGGGTTCGCGCTCATCTCAGTTCACCCTCGCCGGCGCACCGCGTGTCACCGCCCAAACCAGCGCGCGCGCTATCGCGTTCACCACAATCGTCACCAAAAACAGTGCCAGCCCAATCTCAATCAGGGCGCTCAGGTACAGGTCCCCGGTGGCTTCGGTAAACTCATTGGCAATCACGCTGGCCAGCGTATATCCCGGCGCAAGCAGGCTCTTAGAAATCACGGGATGGTTGCCGATCACCATGGTCACGGCCATGGTCTCGCCCAGTGCGCGGCCCAGTCCTAGAATCACCGCGCCCACAATGCCGATGCGCGCGTTCCTCAGCACTCCGGTGCGGATCATCTCCCAGCGCGTCGCTCCCAGCGCCAGTACCGCCTCACGCTGCGAGGTCGGAACAGCCTGCATAATGTCGCGAGTGATCGAAGAGATGATGGGCAGGATCATGATCGCCAGGATGATGCTTGCCGTCAGCAACCCAACGCCGAAGTTGTACCCCCCGAAGAGTCCCGTCCATCCCAGGTACGTGACCAGCAGTGGTCCCAACTGGTCGCGCATGATGGGCACCAGCACAAACACCGCCCACAGCCCATATACCACGCTTGGAATCGCCGCCAGCAGCTCGGTCAGAAACGAGATCGGCGCTCGCAGCCGGGCCGGGCAAAGTTCGGAGAGAAATATCGCGACCCCCAGTGCCAGCGGCACCGCCATCGCCAGAGCCAGCAGTGACGTGGCCAGCGTTCCGAAGATGAACGGCAACGCGCCAAAGTCTCCCGACACCGGATCCCACGCCGAATGTGTGAAAAAACCGAACCCGAACTGCGCCAGGCTCAGCTTCGACCGAACAATCAAAATCGTCAGGATGAACAGCACGATCGCGAAGATGCTCAGCGCACACACCAGCATCACCGCCGCAAACGTCTTGTCCGCAAGCCCGCCGTTGCTGCATGTGTTCAGGTACTGGCGGATGGGCGATGGCGGTCCCTCCGCCGCAACCGGTTCCGCGGACGCGACAAAATTAACGATCGCAGGCGCATGAAGCGGAGTCGCCTCACTCTGCGTCAAAGGCGCAGTCAAAGGCGCAGTCAACGGCGACGAAGGCTCCGGCTCTCTCTCAAGGGACATGGACGATGGAGTCACGATAATTAATGGTCGTCATTCTGAGCGCGCTCAGAATCTCTGGTTTTGAATCTGTAACTGTCAGTTCTCTCGCGGAATGCTCTTGCCCGGAAATCATGCCGCGCGACCGGAAATCATCCGTCCGCGCGGCACTCACAGTCTACTTGATGGTCGTAATCGTTTTCTTTACCATCGTCTGCACCTGCGCGGGAAGCGGCGCATACCCCATCTCCGAAGCCTCGCTCTCGCCATGCGCCAGCATCCAGGTCAGGAAGTCCTTGACCGCCGCTCCCTTCGCCGGATCGGCAAACTTCAAGGGAATCAGCAGCCAGGTGAAGCTTGAGATCGGATAGGAGGTCGCGCCCGGAGCGTTCGTGATGGATACCCGGTAGTCTGCCGGCATGGTCTTCGCTGCGCCAGACGCTGCCGCTGTAACACCGTCTGTCGTCGCCTTGATGTACTTGCCCGCGGCATTCTTCACCGTGCCGTACGCCATCTTGTTCTGTAGCGCATAGATCAACTCCACATAGCCGAATGAGTTAGGCGACTGCTTCACCATCCCAGCCACTCCTTCATTGCCCTTCGCGCCAACGCCCGCAGGCCAGTTCACCGATGTGCCCTTCCCAACCTTGCTCTGCCACTCGGGGCTTACCTTCGACAGATAGTCGGTAAAGATATACGTCGTTCCGCTTCCATCCGAGCGATACACAGGAAGAATCGCCGTGTTCGGCAGATTCACGCCGGGGTTGTCCTTCACTAGCCGCGGATCGTTCCACTTGGTGATCTTGCCCAGGTAGATGTCTGCGATCTCGTCACCGGTAAAGTTCAGGTCCTTGGTCACGCCGGGGATGTTGTACGTCGGTACGTCGGAACCCAGCACCGTGGGAATGTGCATCACCTTCACCTTCGCCTCGGCCAGTTGCTGGTCGTTCATCGGCCCATCGCTGGCGCCGAAGTCAACCGTGCCCTCCGATACTTGCTTAATGCCGCCGCCGGAGCCGATCGACTGATAGTTGATCTTCACGTTCGGATGCAGCGCGTTGTACTCCGTAAACCACTTGTTATAAATCGGGTAGGGGAACGTGGCCCCTGCCGCTGTGATGTTCTGGGCGCTTGCGACGACCGCAACCATCGCTAACAGACCTGCTGCCACTAATTTCAGTTTCACTGGTGGTTCCCCCTCGAAATTTGAGCGCCCAGCACCGCCTGCTCTGCTGCGCAGGTCCGGACGCATCCTTAGGTACTGCAAACCAGTGTGATGCCCAATTGTTACGGTGTGATTACATCGCAATAAATAGCTCGAGAAAGCCTTGAGCCACGCCAACTTTCGGCACCCATGGCCCTGTTTTCTCTTTTATTCCAGAACAGACCACGCCTTGGGCAGCCTCACCAGAAAGTTGCTCCCCGCACCCAGTTCGCTCTCCGCGCGGATCGTCCCACCCTGCATCTCCACCATATGGCGCGCGATAGCCAGCCCCAGCCCAGTCCCTCCCGACTCCCGCGAGCGCGCCTTGTCCACCCGGTAGAAGCGTTCAAAGATGCGCGTCAGATGCTCCGACGCAATCCCCGGCCCAAAGTCCCGCACGCTGAACTCCACCACGCCCTCATCCTGCAAACCCGTTTCCTCTGCCCCCGGCTCCTCGGCGTCCTGCTTCCACACCTCACGCGCGCTTACCACCACCCTGCTCCGCGCTGCATCCTTTACCTGCCCATATTTAATCCCGTTCTCGATCAGGTTGCCCAGAACCTGCACCATCGAGTCTGCGTCCACGACGACCTCCGCGCAGGTCGTCTCGCCGATCACCAACTCAGCCTCTGCATCCTGCACCATGCCGCGCATCGCGGCCACCGCATCGCGCACCAGCACGTCCGCGCACACCGATCTCGGGTGCAGCACAGCCTCCCGCGATTCCACCCGCGCCATGGTCAGCAGGTCCTCGGTCAGCCGGCTCATGCGCGTCGCATTCTTCAGGATGGTCCCCAGAAACTCGCGCGCCACCGGGCTCAGCGACCCCTCCCCGTCTTTGTACTCCATGTCCAGCAGCGTCTCCACATACCCGCTGATCGAGGTCAGCGGCGTGCGTAGCTCGTGCGACACATTGGCCACAAAGTCGCGCTGTGTCCGCTCTACCTCTTCAATGCGCGTCATGTCATGCAGCACCGCTACCGCTCCGCCGGCCGGCATGGGCGACGCGTTCACCTCGAAGATGCGCCCCGGCACCATCGAAGTCGTCCTGCGCTCGCAGACCACGCGCTCCTCCAGCGCTGTTCGAACGCATGCCAGCACCTCAGGGTCGCGCACCGTATGCACCAGCGCATGACCTACGCGCACAGAGCTTGTCGCCGTTGCCCTCGGCATCAACCGCTGCATCGCCTGGTTCGACCACTGGATCCGCCCCGCCGCATCCACCGCCACCACCGCGTCCTGCATCGAGTCCAGCAGGGCCTCCAGTTCACGCCGTTCCTCCTGCACTCCACTCATCGTCCCTTGCAACCTCTGCGACGTACTCTCAATGGCCTGGAATACACCGCTCCACTCCGCAAACGGGACCTCTGCTTCCTGGGCACGAAACTCCGGCAGCGACAGTACCGCGCGACCCGCCCGCTCCATCTCACGCCGCATCCGCCAGCGATAGACCAACCCAAAGATCGCCGCCAGGGAGACGCCGATGCCCCATCCCAGCCACCAGTTCCCCGGAGCGGCCAGCGCCGACAGCTCCACGGACGATGCAATCGTCAACATCATCAGAAACACCAGGCTCGCCAACGAAGCTCGACCCACGCCCACCTATCCTTCCCAATTGCGTTGCGGGACGCCGTGCCGGCCGGCTAATTCCCGGCCTGCACGACCTTCGGAATCTCGAACCGGTAGCCCGCCCCGCGCATCGTCTTAAGATAACGCGGCGCCTCGGCGTCCTCCTCGATCTTCTCGCGAATCCGGCGTACATACACGTCCACCGAGCGCGGAGTCACGAAGCGCGCATCGCCCCACACCGCGTCCAGCAGTTGGTCGCGGCTGAAAACCCGCCCCGGATGCCGTGCCAGGTAATCCAGCAAGCGAAACTCCGTCGCCGTGGTCGTCACCAGCTCGCCGTTGATGCGCAACTGCATGGCGTGTGCATCAATCTCCACCGCCTCGAACTTCACCATGGAAGGCGCTGTGGGCCGCTCGAAGCGCCGCAGCACCGCCTTCACCCGCGCCACCATCTCGCGTGTCCCGAAGGGCTTCGTGATGTAGTCGTCCGCACCCAGCTCCAGCCCCATCACGCGGTCATTCTCCGCCGCGCGCGCAGTCAGAAAGATGATCGGGACCGTACTCAGCGCGGTATTCTTCCTCAGCCTGCGGCACAGGTCCAGCCCATCCCCGCCGGGAACCATGATGTCCAGCAGAAACAACGCAGGAGGCTCCCGTTCCGCGTCTGCCATAATCTGCCCCAGCGCCGTATACGGCCGCACCGTGTAGCCTGCCGCCTCCAGGTGAAACTGGACCAGCCGCAGGATGTCCGTATCGTCTTCCAGCACAAACACCGTCTGACTCAATGTGCTATCCCTCGCTCGTTCTGCTTCAAAGTGCCTGCCTTGTCTGCCGCCGCCCAATTTCTGCGGCACAGCCCAACTCAGCATAGACCACAGGGTTGCTTCCTTTTGCAAACATACGATAAAACGTTTGCCTCACTCCACCCTCGCCCTTCGCTTCACTCCATCCCCGCCGGCCCCCGCATTCCCTCATTCCGCCACCCATCCGTTGACCTCTCCCGGCCCCGGAAGGCATACTGACCATGGCGGTTCCCGTAGGTATCCCCGTAGAGTAAGACGCAACTGCGGTTTTTCCCTCTTTGCACGATCTTGTCCAGGCGGCAATCACTCAGAAGCCGCTCCAGGGTTCGGACTGTATCCAAGGGGAGCACAATGGAGAATTCATCGCCTCTGGTCCTCTGCGTGGACGACGAACTGGTCGGTCTGCGCATCCGGCAGGTTCTTCTGGAGCGCGCCGGCTACCAGGTGATCACCGCCGCCGACGGCCACTCCGGCCTGGAGCTCTTTGCCGCCCATCCTGTCGATGCCGTCGTCCTCGACTACGCGATGCCCGGAATGCATGGCGGACAGGTCGCCCAGAAGATGCGCCAGACCAAGCCCAAAGTCCCCATCCTCCTGCTCTCCGCCTATGTCGATCTTCCCGCCGAAGTCACCTCGCTGGCCGACGTCTATATGACCAAGGGAGAGGGAGCGCCCGCCCTTCTCGACAAGCTGGGCAACCTGGTTCAGGCCTCGCCGCATCTAAGCCGCTAGCCTGAACAAACAATAATTAGGTACGTTGGACTTAAAGGACGAAAAGGTCTTGGAGTTTATAAGATTCAAGCGAACCCTGCGGCAGGTTTTACTTCTCCCAATTGTTGCCTGCCTCCTGCTGGCCTGCGTCCTCGTATGGCAGATCACCGGTGCCAACGCCACCGTCGGACTCATCGAAGAGTCCGACCACCGGATCGCCCTCGCAACCCTGATCGAAAAGCTTGCTGTCGATGAAGAGACTGGCCTGCGCGGCTATCAGACCACCTCAGACCCGCGCTTTCTTCAGCCCTACCACGACGCCGAAGCTCCCTTGCAGCAGGCGATCGTCGAACTTCAGTCCACGATCAGACCAAACCAGCCACAATACGCATCCATGTTGTTGAACCTCAACCAGTTCATTGAAGAGCACCAGATCTGGCGTCAGGGATTCGCCGAGCCCCTGATCGCCACCATCGACGCTGGCGGACACGCCACGGACGTCGACCTCAATATGCAGGGCATGGCCCGCGTGGACGCCATGAGAGACAGCCTCAAAGTCATCGCGTCCGCCGCCGAGCAGAACCGCAACGTCCGTATCGCCCTATGGCATCGGCAGAACCGCCATCTGCTCTTCGTCCTCATCGGCCTTGCGCTGGCCATCGGCCTGCTCATCGGTCTCTTCACCCGCGTCCGCCTTACCTCCGTGTATGAGGCCTTCCAAACCCAACTCGACCTCCAGCGCCGCCGCACCCAGGAACTCTTCGAGTCTGAACAGCACCTGCGCACCACCCTCGCCTCCATCGGCGATGGCGTCATCGTATGCGACGCCGCAGGCCTGGTCCAGATGATGAACATGGTCGCACAGGACCTCACCGGATGGACCGAGTCCGAGGCTCAAAACCGCCCCCTCGATGAGATATTCCACATCGTCAACGAGATCACTCGCCAGCCCGTCGAAAATCCCTTCCTCAAGGTTCAGCGCCTCCAGCGCGTCGTCGGCGTCTCCCAACACACCATCCTGCTGCGCAAGGACGGCGCCGAAATCTCCGTCGACGACAGTGGAGCGCCCATCCGCAACGCGGCCGGCGAGATCACGGGCATCATCATGGTCTTCCGCGATATCACACTCGAACTCAAAACCCGCGCCGCCCTGCTGGCCAACGAGAAGCTCGCCGTCGCCGGACGCCTCGCCGCCACCATCGCCCACGAGATCCACAACCCCCTCGACTCCGTTGCCAACCTCCTCTACCTCCTGCAGCATGAACCCAAAGAGGAAGAGTCCAAACAGTTCCTTGAGATGGCCCATACCGAACTGGCCCGTGTCACCCAGATCAGCCGCGCCATGCTCAGCCTCTATCGCGAATCCACTGCCCCGGTAAGCGTCCCCCTCAAAGAAATGCTCGAAGACCTGCTTCTGCTCATGCAGCGCCGCTTCCAGATCCTTGGTGTCACCGTCTCCGCCGATCTCCCCGCCGGGATCGCAGTCGAGGGATTCCCCGCGGAGCTCCGCCAGGTCTTTACCAACCTCCTCACGAACGCCGCCGAGGCCGCCGGCCAGGGAGGCAGCGTCACCGTCCGTGTCCTCCCCCCACCCGCTGACCCTGCATCCGATCACACGGCTGAAGCCGGTGCCATCGTCGAAATCATCGACAACGGTCCGGGAATCCTCCCAGAGAACCGCAAACGCATCTTCGAGCCCTTCTTTACCACCAAGGGGGAACGCGGCACCGGCCTCGGCCTATGGGTCTCGCAGGGAATCATCCACAAGCACGCAGGCACCATCGTCCTCGACAGCCGCACTGAAGGCCCCGGCCGCGGCACCACCGCCCGCGTATTTCTCGCGTACAAGCCAGTCATCAACCCCGGCGGCAACTAGACCACTTTATCCCCACCCCGCCAGCACCTCTCCAACCACCTCCGCTGCCTGCTCGCACGCCTCCCGGCTTACATCGAAGTGGGTCACAAAGCGCACCGTCCGCGGCCCCGCCCCGCGCGCCAGCACGCCCTTCGCCTGCAACGCCGCGCAAAACTTCGCAACATCCTCTTCCCCGGGCAGCTTGAAGATCACAATATTCGTCTGCACCGACTCCAGGTCGATCTCCGCGGCATCGTGCGCCGCCACCGCCTCGGCCAGCAGGCGCGCATTCGCGTGGTCTTTCCCCAGCCTCGCCGGCATCTCCTCCAGCGCAATCAACCCCGCCGCCGCCAGTACGCCCACCTGGCGCATCCCGCCGCCCATCGCCTTGCGGAAGAGCCGCGCCCGCGCTATTGCCTCCTTCGAGCCCACCAGCATCGATCCCACCGGCGCGCCCAGCCCCTTCGAGAGGCAGAACATCACCGTATCGAAGCCCGCCGTCAGCTCCCACACCCCAATCCCCAGCGCCGTCGCCGCATGGAAGATGCGCGCCCCATCCAGATGCACCGGCAGACCCATCGCATGCGCCCCATCGCAGATCTCCCGCCCCGTGGCCAGCGGCGTCACCGTCCCGCCCGCCATATTGTGCGTGTTCTCCACGCAGATCAGCCCCGTCGACGCATGGAACGACACCCCGCGAAAGATCGCCCCACGCACCAGCTCCCAGGTCAGAATCCCGCGCTCCGCCGCCACCGGTCTTAGCGTGCAGCCGGAGAAGGCCGCCGCCGTCCCCATCTCCCAATTCAGCACATGTGAACGCGCCTCGCACACCACCTCCTGCCCATGCTCGGTGTGCAGCCGGATCGCCACCTGGTTGCCCATCGTCCCGGTAGGCACATACAGCCCCGCCTCGCGGCCAAATATCTCCGCCGCCCGCTCCTCTAGCCGGTTCACCGTCGGGTCTTCGCCGTACACATCGTCGCCCACTTCTGCCGCCGCCATCGCCGCCCGCATTTTTGCCGTAGGCCGCGTCACCGTATCGCTTCGCAGATCAATCATCGTCATCTGCTTGCCCTCACTCTCTCGTTCGTAGCACGAAATCGGGAATCCCATTTATCGCGATGAGTGGGATTCCCACCACAAACTACCCCTGCCATTACACCACCGCCCCCACCAGCAACCGGCTGAACACCTCATTCGATGCCATCCGTCCCCGCGCCGTCAGCCGCACCTTGCTCTCCTCGCGCTCCACCAGCCCAGCATCCTCCACATCATTCAGCGCAGCCACCGCTCCCCGCACTAGCTCCGCGCCGAACTCCGCCCGCAGTTCCTCCATATCGACGCCCTCATTCATCCGCAGTCCCAGAAACATAGCCTCCTCAAACCCATGCTCCATGCCAATCCATTCCACCTCCGGCCCCTCGAAGCTCGAACCTTGTACTTCGTACCTGTCCAGTTCATCGGCATTCGCCCAGCGCACTGCGCCCGACCCGCTTCTTAGCATCGAGTGCGCGTCCAACCCAAATCCCACATACGACTGCCTCCGCCAGTACTTCACGTTGTGCTTTGAAACATGTCCCTTATGCGCGAAGTTGGAGATCTCGTACTGCATAGCTCCGCCCGCCTCCAGCCACTCGCACGCCTCCGCATACCACTCCGCCGTCTCGTCCTCCGAGGCCACCATCTCCGCGCCATAGCGCGTGCCGTGGGCAAGCAGCTCGCGCCCTAGTCGCGAATCCTCATCCACCTCCAGCATGTACACGCTCACATGCGGGACCATGCTTCCCAGCGCCACTTCGACCGACTCGCACCAACTCGCCGCCGTCTGCCGCGGCAGCCCCGCAATCAGGTCTACGTTGATCTCTTCCAGTCCTGCCGTGCGCATCCGCGCAATCTCCGCCAGGCAGATCGCGCGCGTATGCAACCGGCCCACCGCGCGCGCCTCCGCATCTACAAACGACTGCACCCCAAAGCTCACCCGGTTCATCCCCAGCCGCAGCAACTCGTCCAGCGTCTCGTCGCCCAACTGCCCCGGTGCGCACTCCAGGGTAATCTCTGCATCGGCCGCTATCTCGAATTCGCCGCGCAACGCGGCAAACAGCCGCCGCATCTGCTCCGCGGAGAGAAGGCTCGGCGTCCCTCCACCGAAGAAGACCGTATCCACACGCCCCGGCAGCTCAGCGCGCATCGCCGCTGCCCGTTCGCGTGCCGACCGGATCTCCGCGCACACCCGCGCTACATACGTGTCGATCCGCTCCGCACCAGCAGTCCCCGCCCCAAAGACCCCCGAGGCAAAGTTGCAGTAGGAGCACTTCGCCTTGCAGAACGGCACCGAGATGTAGACCCCCAGCGTTCGGTTCAAGGCACACCCTCTCCGTAATTCTTTCACGCGCATCGTACAAAGCGTACTGCGCGGAACTATGGGTGGTTCGCACACCGTCATTCTGAACGCATCGTTCCCGCCATTTTGTGGTGCGGGAATGTCAGAACGCTAAGGCGGAAACATCAGCCTGCACTGGTGGAGGGCTCGCCTTCCGAGCTGGCAATGCATTCAGTGAAGGAGGGTTCAGAGTGGGTATAACTATCTTCCATCAGGCCGGTCATCTGGGCGAACAGTCGAGCGGCTTCGCTCTCGCGCATTGTGCTGCTTGCCTCATCCCTCGACCAAATACGCGCGACGACGGCACGCAGGCCCACAACCACCAGAACTACAATCTCCGGCTCAATCGGCTGGCGATAGTCCATCAAGGGGTGCGAAAGGTAGTAGGGCAAGGGAAAGATGGCGATGCTAAGCAGGTAGGGTAGCGCGGCGTTGCGGTCCCTGCGCCACCAGTCGCGTATGCCGAACAGCATCAGCAGGGTGAGGCTACTGCAGAAAAAAATATTAGACACCTGGTAGGGCTCTTCCTGTATGTAAACGGGGTCAAGGCTCCAGTAACCAGTCCAGTAGTTCACCACGCGGCGTAGCGTGACTCGAGCCACGAAGCCGGGGTGATGGCTCGCGTATTCCATCGCCATGGCGCGCTTACTGGCGATGTAGGCGGTCTCCCCCAGCGCCTGGTAGAGTTGCATCTCGTCGGGGTTGCTTGCGGGGTGCGTCCAGGCCAGGTTGGGGTTGGAGCTGTCGCCGTTGTTGGCCGACCAGAACTCGTACCAGAAGCCGTCGCGCACCGGACACACAATGTGCATCGTACGGTAGTTGCGGATGGTCCACGGCGTCAGGACAACTAAAAATCCAACGGCTGCCAGCAGACCGCTGCGCAGTATGTTGCTCAGACGCAGACCACCGAAGGCCCCTGTACCAGCAGTGCGGCGCAGCTTCCACATCTTCCACAACGGGAGAAGCAGCAATACCGGGAACAGCGCGAAGACAGCCGGGTTGGAGAGTCCTGCGAGTCCGTAAAGTGCCCCAAAACCAAGCCAGCGCATGGGCCGTTGCCGATGCAGGCTGAGCGCCAGCCAGAAGCATGTAGTCACCAGCAGCGACGTCAGCGAGAACTCCCACACCCGCCCTGCGGAAAAGTAGATGGCAAAGGGATAAATGGCCCAGCCCCATCCGGCAAACAGCGCAACGCGCTCGTTGAGCGATAGACGCGCGGCCAGAACAATGGGCACGCAGGTAAGTGAGGAGAAGAGGCTGTTGAGCGTCAGGATGGTGAACGCGGACTTTGCGCTGTATATGCCGAATATCCTGAAGATGAGGGAGAGAAGATAAGGATAGAGCGGCGGCAGCAGAGCAGTGGACCCTGTAACCGTGTAAAACGGCGAGGAAAAACCCTGGTGCTGCGCGATCGAGCGGGCGACCCAGCCCACCTCGTTGCCGAAGCTATCGTGGTGGCGCGCCGGGTCGGGTAGATCGTGGAAGATGGCAGCCACCACCACCATGCGTAGCGCCAAGGCCACGGCTACTATCAGCAGAAGACGCATACTGTACTGTCGAGAGAGTCGACAGTCAGAACAGTCTACGGATGGTTCGGGAATCGGCCGGGGTGTCGCTGTTGCCATAAGTACTAGTCTTTCGGGGGTCGTATTCCTGCTTCATGGGCACCGGGGAAAGCACACTCGATCCGCTCTCAACAAGTTCCTCGAATACCTTTGGTCGAGTGTGAGTCCCGCCGCACGGAGGTACTCATAAACCTCGAACATGGATGCAGATGTTTGAAGAGACCTGGTCCAGCAGTGCCCGGCGGTGAAGACTGTTGCAGTTGCTCGATGAGTTAAAAAATGATGCGGCGAAATATGACATCCTTGATTTTACTCCCCCGGTGCGGGAAATGGGAGAACTCACATTTTATATTTGTCACCAAATTATCATGGATGCAATCGCCGGACTGTTCAATTTTGATCACTCTCAAGGATTGGCCCTTGCACCCCTCCGCAACCTTGACACGGATCGACCAGGCAGATTGACTTGAAGAATATCTTGCAATTCAGGCTTTGACCGGCGACGGAGAAATATGGCGCGAGTCATTCGATGTTCGTTGATTCAGGCAAGCAATGTCGTCCCCGCGGACCTCGATGGGTCAGCAGCGTCCCTGGCTGAAATCAAGCACGCAATGGTCCAGAAGCACATTGCCATGGTCCGCGCGGCGGCAGCTGATGGCGCGCAGATCGTCTGCCTGCAGGAGATCTTCAGTGGGCCGTACTTCTGCGCCGAGCAAACCGCGCGCTGGCACGACTTCGCCGAACCTGTCCCCGACGGGCCCACCGTGCGACGGATGAGCGCGCTGGCCCTTGAGCTTGGCGTTGCTTTGGTGGTTCCCCTCTATGAAATTGAAGCAAGCGAAAATGAGGCCGATAACGTCTTCTATAACTCGGCCGCGGTCATCGGACGCGACGGCGCATTCCTCGGCAAATACCGCAAGGCCCATATTCCACACGCCGCTCCGGGCTTCTGGGAGAAGTTTTATTTCCGTCCCGGCAACCTCGGCTTTCCCGTCTTCGACCTCGGCTTCTGTAGGATTGGCGTCTATCTCTGCTACGATCGTCACTTCCCCGAGGGCGCGCGAGTGATGGGATTGAACGGAGCTGAGATCCTCTTTAATCCCTCGGCCGTGATCGCCGGCCCCAACGACTTTCTGTGGACGATCGAGCCGCCCGCGCTAGCCGTGGCCAATGGATACTTTGTCGCTGCCATCAATCGCGTGGGGACCGAAGCTCCCTGGAACCTCGGCCAGTTCTTCGGCCAAAGCTACTTCTGCAATCCGCGCGGCAAGATTGTTGCAGAAGGATCGCGCGACAAGGATGAGATCGTCACCTCCGATCTCGATCTCGATCTGATCGCCGAAGTCCGCCGCTCGTGGCCCTTCTATCGCGACCGCAGACCGGAATTGTACGGCGACCTCGTGAAACCATCGGGCCCGTTGTGAGTTGAGAGCAACTATGGAATTTGTGAAGAATTCTGAAATCGCGCAACGATTTCCCGACCTGCACCCGGCGCTCGATGCGCGTGCCGCGGTGGTGGAGGCTAACCGCTGCCTCAACTGCTTCGACGCGCCATGCATGGGTGCCTGTCCCACGCATATCGACGTGCCTGGCTTCATCCGCCGGATCGCTGTGGGCAACGTGCCGGGGTCGGCCAGGACGATCCTCGACGCCAATGTTCTGGGAGCAAGTTGCGCGCGCGTCTGTCCCGTGGATGTGCTCTGCGAAGGGGCCTGCGTGCTCCATGGAAAGCGCCAGAAGCCGATTGAGATTGGCCGCCTGCAGCGCTATGCCATGGAGACGTTTTACGATGCTGGCGGCAGGCTTGCCCTGCGCCAGCGTAAAGAGCGCACCCAGCGAGTGTTGTGCATCGGCGCGGGGCCGGCCAGCGTGGCCTGTGCGGCGGAGTTGCGTCAGCAGGGCTTGCAGGTGCGTGTCATCGATCGCCGCCCGCTTCCTGGTGGCCTCAATACCTACGGCGTGGCAGAGTACAAGCTGCGCGCCGCCGATAGCCTGCGCGAGGTGGAGATGGTGCGCGGTCTGGGTGTGGAGTTCGAGACTCGCGAGTTAGACGCTGCATCGTTAATGGATCTCGAGCGCGAGTTCGATGCAATTTTTCTTGGGGTGGGACTCGGCTCGATGCATCGCCTCGATATCGCAAGCGCGGACTCCGCATGCGCAGGAATTGGCGCCGCGGCACGGATCATCGACGCGCTGAAGTTTATCGCCGCCTACAAGGCCGGCACTCCTCTCCCCGTGGGCCACCGCGTGGTGGTCATCGGCGCGGGCAATACCGCAATCGATGCGGCCTGCGCGGCCAAACGTCTTGGCGCCGAGAGCGTGACCATTGTCTATCGCCGCCAGCGTGAAAACATTCCGGCATTCAACTTTGAGTACGACCACGCTCTGCGCGAGGGGGTGGAGTTTCTATGGGCAACCCTGCCTACGGCGATCGCAGCGAAGAATCACGGGCTTGCGCTAACATGCAGGGTCGTAACCCAGGACTCGAACGGAAGGCTGATCCCGCAACCTGGGTCGGAGTTTACGATTGAGTGCGATGCGGTCATCCCGGCGATTGGTCAGTCGCCGCTGCTCGATCTGTTGTCGCAGGTGCGTGGCGTAGCCATGCAGCACGGACGCGTAGTGATCGACCGCGCAACCGGGCAGACTGCGAATCCAAAGGTCTTCGCTGGCGGCGATTGCGTGAACGGAGGGCGTGAGGTGGTCGATGCGGTCGCCGACGGTAAGCGCGCGGCGCTTGGAATCGCAGCCTGGTTAAGTAATCAGAAGAGAAATAGCGCGGAGGTTCTCCTTGGCTGATCTGACCACGAACTTCGCCGGCATCCACTCTCCCAATCCGTTCTGGCTGGCCAGCGCACCGCCCACCAACTGCGGCGAACAGGTGATGCGCGCCTTCGACGCAGGCTGGGGCGGCGCGGTGTGGAAGACAATCGGCGAACCCATCACCAACGTCAGCTCGCGCTACTCCTCCATCGATTGGAACGCGCAGCGAATGATGGGCCTAAACAACATCGAACTCATCAGCGACCGGCCCATTGAGGTGAACCTGCGCGAGATTGCCGACGTCAAGCGGCGCTATCCCAGGCACGCAGTCATCGCGTCGCTGATGGTGGAGTCGAAACGCGAGGTCTGGCACGAGATCGTGAAACGCACCGAGGGCGCGGGCGCGGACGGGCTGGAACTCAACTTCGGCTGTCCCCACGGCATGAGCGAGCGCGGCATGGGCTCAGCCGTCGGCCAGGTTCCCGAGTACACCCAGAGAATCACGGAGTGGGTAAAAGAAGCGGCGCGCACACCCGTACTCGTCAAGCTCACGCCCAACGTCACAGACATCCGCGTCATCGCGCGCGCGGCCAGGCGCGGGGGGGCTGACGGCCTCAGCGCCATCAACACCATCAACTCCATCACCGGAATCGATCTCTCGACCTTTGCCCCGCGCCCCAATGTAGACAGCAAAAGCTCCCACGGCGGATACTGCGGCCCCGCGGTAAAACCCATCGCGTTGAATATGGTGCAGCAGGTCGCGGCGGACGATATCGATGGCCCGGCGATTCCCGTCTCCGGCATCGGCGGCATCGGCACCTGGCAGGATGCGGCGGAGTTTCTTCTGCTGGGATGCACTTCGGTGCAGGTCTGCACTGCGGTCATGCACTACGGCTACCGCATCGTTCAGGAGATGATCGATGGCCTCTCCAACTGGATGGATGAGAAGGGATTTGCCACCATCGGCGATTTCCGCGGCAAGAGCCTGCCGAAGGTGACGGAGTGGAAAAATCTGAACCTGAACTACAAAATCGTCGCGCAGATCGATGAGTCTCTATGTATCGGTTGCCAGCTCTGCCACATCGCATGCTGGGATGGCGCGCACCAGTGCATTCATCTCGATCGCGTCTCGGGCCCTGTCGACGGACATGTAGAGATCCACGCCAAACCGCGCGAGGCTGGCCGTGAGCGGATTGTGGTGACGCCGATCCCCAAACTGGATCCGCCGAAGGCACACATCGGGCCCTACGCAACGTCGCTGGAACGGATTCCGCGCGTCGACGAAACGGAGTGCGTCGGTTGCAACCTCTGCTCGCTGGTCTGCCCCGTTGACCAGTGCATCACAATGGTCGAGCGTCCCACCGGCCTTGCCCCGCAGACGTGGGCCCAGCGGAGCGCAGGCGCAGAATGTGCACCGCCGCAAGGGCATGCTTGATCGAGAAGCTCGGCCTTCGTTGGATTTGTGCAGTAGGAATCGGACCGGGATCGAGGAGTGATCTTATGGGAACTTTAATCAAGGGCG
>DATKGA010000051.1:0-55942 GCA_035510935.1 Acidobacteriaceae bacterium | reverse complement strand
GGCGGGGGATGGATCGTCTGAGCAGTCTGTGCCGGTCGCGTTCCGCGCTGGTAGAATCGTGTTGGAATGATGATAGTTATTCTCTTTTCAACGAAGTGTGACCGATGAAGTGCCCCTACTGCGGATTCGCGCAGGATCGTGTGGTGGATTCGCGCGAGAGCAAAGAGGCGGACGCGATCCGCCGCCGGCGCGAGTGCGAGGGCTGCAACAAGCGCTTCACCACCTACGAGCGTATCGACGAGATTCCATACATGGTGGTGAAGAAGGACGGGCGGCGGGAGAAGTTCGAACGCCAGAAGGTGCTGAGCGGTTTGCTGCATGCGTGTGAGAAGCGGCCTGTGTCGGGCGCGGCGCTGGAGCGGATTGTGGACGAGACCGAGGCCTATGTGGTGGATTCGCCGGAGCGCGAGCGCTCCACCAGCGCGGTGGGCGAGCTGATTATGGAGCGGTTGAAGGAGATCGATACGGTGGCGTACATTCGCTTCGCCAGCGTCTATCGCGACTTTAAAGATGTGCGCGAGTTCAAGGCCGAGCTGGAAGAGTTGCTGAGCGGACGGGACGCAAAGAAGGCAAAAGGTTCGAAGGAATAGGTCGGAGGAGCACAGGGAAGCGATGGCAACGACACATGCGATTACGCTGATTCCAGGCGATGGAATTGGGCCGGAGGTCTCCGCTGCGGTGGTGCGTATCGCCGAGGCTGCGGGTGCTGCGACAGGAGTCAAGTTCGATTGGCACAGCTTCGCCGCCGGGGCCGATGCCTTCGAGCACTTTGGCGAGTACATTCCGCAGGCACTCTACCGTTCGATCGAGGAGAACAAGGTCGCGCTGAAGGGGCCCGTGACAACCCCCGTGGGCGAAGGATTTTCGTCGATCAACGTAGCACTGCGGCAGCGGTTCGAACTGTTTGCCAACTTCCGCCCGGTGAAGAATCTGCCGGGGTTGAAGACACGCTATCCAAACATCGACCTGATCATTGTGCGCGAGAACACGGAAGACCTGTACGCGGGGCTGGAGCATGTGATCGTCCCCGGCGTGGTGCAGTCGCTGAAGATCATCACGGAGAAAGCGTCTACTCGGATCGCGCAGTTTGCGTTCGACTACGCGCGCAAGCATGGGCGCAAAAAGATCCATGCGATCCATAAAGCCAACATCATGAAGCTGTCGGATGGGCTGTTTCTGCGCTGCTGCCGCGGGATTGCGGCGACGTATCCCGATGTAATCTACGCTGAGCACATCGTGGACAACACCTGTATGCAACTGGTAATGAACCCGTATCAGTACGACATTCTGCTTACGGAGAATTTGTACGGTGACATTCTAAGCGATCTGTGCAGCGCGTTTGTGGGCGGCCTGGGACTGGTTCCCGGAGCCAACCTGGGGACGGAGTGCGCCATCTTCGAGGCGGTGCATGGATCGGCTCCCGACATTGCGGGTAAGGACCTGGCCAACCCCACGGCGATGCTGCAGAGCGCGGTGCTGATGCTGCACCACATCCATGAGCCGGCCACGGCCGAGCGGATTCAGACGGGGCTGGAAAAAGTCTACGCCGAGGGCAAGGTGCTGACCAAAGATGTGGGCGGGACGAGCGGGACAACCGCCTTCGCCGATGCAGTCGTTGAAGCGATGGAGTCACTTCGTGACGTGTAATGTGCTTCGCGTGGTCCTCCCGTTGGTCGGAATCTGGGCCCCAGGTTCTTCGATGTTCAGTTCAGAAAGGCGGTGAGGCGGAATGAACTTTCAGGTGCTGATGGTGATCCATTTACTGCCGCTGTGGTTTCTGGTCTTCGCGCTGTTTCTGCCGCGGGTTGCGCTGTTTCTGCTGTGGCTACAGACCCCTCTGACGCCGATGCCGCTGCATGGAATTGTGCCGCTGGTCTTCGCCATTCTGCTGCCGCGCGTGCTGGTGCTGTACCTGATCTATCTGGACCAGGGGATCAGCCTGTGGTTCATCATCCACCTGGTGGCTGCACTGATGGTGTGGGGCGGATCGGGCGGCTACAGCGCGCGGCGAAGACGCAGGCAAGATTACTAGAGTTGGATAACGGAATAGCTTGGCGCACGTCTCTCGGAGAAGTAGCTATTTGTTCCATGAGGGAAATTCCATGGTGAATCTGCGCTCTGTTGTTCGTGACCTGGCAGTAGTATGCGTGGCCGTTGCGGTTGGCTGGTGGGGCCGGGACGCGGGAAATCCTGTGCTGGCGCAGCGTTCCAACTCGTCATCCACGTCGCGTGGGATGTCGACTGGCGACTCTAGCCTTGCGTTTCAATTTGATTCGGGCGCACCGCAGCAATCGCTGTCGGTGTATGACCCGGCAAGCCGTACGATCTTTGTGTATCCCAGGGTGGGTGTGGGGAACACATACATCAACTGCGAATACAGTTTGACGATTACGGTACCGGGAGCACCGATTCAACGGCAGAATTGTCCGATAGGAGAACAGGTGCCGCAACGGTAGAAGCGGTATTAGTGTCGTGCCCGATTCGCGGCAAATTACGCCGGGTCTGCGGTATTCTAGAGGGATGGAACGGCGAAGAGTTGGAATCCTTGGGGCGACTGGAATGGTCGGCCAGCGCTTTATTCAGATGCTCAACAACCACCCGTGGTTTGAGATTGCGTGGCTTGCGGCCAGCGAACGCAGCGAGGGCAAGACGTACGGCGTGGCCTGCCGGTGGAAGCTGGACACGCCGCTGCCGCCGCGCATTGCGGCGATGACGGTGATGCCGAATACTCCTGAGGCTCTGCCGGCGGGCGAACCACCCATTCCAAAGATCATCTTTGCCGCACTGGACGCCGATGTTGCGCGCGAGCTGGAGCCGAAGTTTGCCGCGGCGGGATGCGCCGTCGTGTCGAACTCCAGCGCCTTCCGCATGGTGGAGGACGTTCCGCTGGTGGTGCCGGAGGTGAATGCGGACCACCTGGCGATGATCGAGCGGCAGAGCTGGCGCAAGAAATCTGGTGGGTACATCGTCACCAATCCAAACTGCAGCGCGATTGGCCTTGTGCTGGCGCTAAAGCCGCTGGAGGTCCGTTTCGGCATTGAGAGCCTGTTTGTGTCGACCATGCAGGCAGTGAGTGGCGCGGGCTATCCCGGCGTGGCGTCGTTGGACATCCTCGGCAACGTCGTTCCGTTTATCAAGAACGAGGAAGAGAAGCTACAGGAAGAGGTGGGTAAGCTGCTGGGACGGCTCGCCGGCGGCCGCGTGGAGTTGTTGGATGCGAAGGTGAGTGCGCACTGCAACCGCGTGGCGGTGGAAGACGGCCACACGGAGTGCGTCAGCATCAAGCTGAAGACCAAGGCCACGCGCGACGAGATACTTGCAGCGTGGGCGGAGTTTGCTCCGCTAGCCGGACAGAAGTTGCCCAGCGCGCCGGAGCAGCCGGTGGAATTTGACGGGAGTCCAGACCGGCCGCAGCCGCGGCTGGACCGGATGCGCGGGCATGGCATGGCTGCCACCGTTGGCAGGCTGCGAGAGTGCAACCTGCTGGACTGGAAGTTTGTGGTGCTGTCGCACAATACGATTCGCGGGGCAGCGGGCGCGGCAGTGCTGAACGCGGAGGTACTGGCGCGGCTGGGCAAGCTGGATATAAAGTCGGCCCAGCGGGATGCGGTGCTGGTATGAGCGCGGCGCGCAAGGCGGAGGAGCAGGCGGGCGATGTGCGAAGCAAACTGGTGGTGATGAAGTTCGGCGGCACCTCGGTAGAGGACGCGAAGGCGATCCTACGCACGACGGAGATTGTGCGCGGACGGCGGGAGCGTGGGCTGTCGCCGGTGGTGGTGGTATCGGCCATGGCCAAGGTGACGGACCAGTTGCTGGCCGCGGCTGCCGCGGCGGGGCACGGCCACAAGGCTGAAGCGCTGTCGATAGCGGCGCGGCTGCGCAACCGTCATATTGAAACGGCGGCGGACTTGCTGCGCGGCGATCTGTTTACACAGATCGAGGCGGCGATACGGAAGCGGTTCGATTCGCTGGACGATCTGCTGCGGGGGATTGCGTCGGTGGGCGAGTTGACTCCGCGGACCAGCGATAAGGTAGTGAGCTACGGGGAGCGGACCTCGTCGCAGATGGTAGCGGCGGTGTTTGCGCAGCATGGTCTGAACGGCGCCTATATGGAAGCACGGAAATGCATCGTTACGGACGGCCACTACGGCAAGGCCACTCCGCTGGAGGCCGCGATTGAGGCAAAACTGAACGAGTTGGTGCTGCCGCTGGTGAATGCAGGGCAGACACCGGTGATCGGCGGCTTCATCGGTGCGACGGTGGAGGGCATCCGGACCACACTGGGGCGTGGTGGCAGCGACTTTACGGCCGCGCTGGTGGGCGCCGGTTTGCGCGCGGGTGCGATCGAGATATGGACCGACGTCAACGGCATTATGACGACCGACCCGCGCATCTGCCCCGATGCGCTGCGGGTGAAGACGATCAGCTTCGAGGAGGCTGCGGAACTGGCCTACTTCGGCGCCAAGGTGCTGCATCCGGCCACCATCCTCCCTGCCGTGCAGAAGAGCATTCCGGTGTGGGTGCTGAACTCGCACAACGCGGAGAATGAGGGCACCATGATTACGGCGATGGCGCCGCCCTGTGCCAGCCCGTTCAAGAGCATCGCGGCCAAGAAGAAGCTGACGATCATCGATATTGTGGCCGGTAGGATGCTAATGACGCATGGCTATCTGAAGGCTGTCTTCGACGTATTCAACGACTTTGAGTGTGCCATCGACATGGTGTCGACCAGCGAGGTCAGCATCTCGCTGAGCGTGGAGTCGAACGACCGGCTGCCCGCGATCTGCGCGGAGCTGAGCAAGATTGCCGACGTCAAATTCGAAGGCAACAAGGCCCTGATCTGCATGGTGGGCGAGGATATTCGCGGGCAGAGCGGTATCTCGGGACGCGTGTTCTCCGCCATCCGGCACATCAACGTACGCATGATCTCTCAGGGGGCCAGCGAGATCAATATGAGCTTCATGATTGAAGAATCGGATGTGGACGAGGCGGTGCGCTCGCTACATGCGGCGTTCTTTGTTGATCCCGATCCGACCGTCTTCGATACCTCAGCAAGAGCGGTTGCTGCCAAGGCCTAGGCGCGTCGCGATAGACTAACGTCATGCGAATACTGGTATTGGGACAGGGCAAGACGGGCAAGATGGTTACGCAAGTAGCCACCGAGCGCGGCCACGACGTCAGTGGGTTGGATATTATGGAGAACGCTGGCGCTGCTTCGCTAACGCCAGACTTTCTAGTGGGGTACGATGTGGCGATCGACTTTACCACGCCGCAGGCGGTGGTGGAGAACATGCGAGCGTGCCTGGGGGCCGGTGCGAAGATCGTGGTGGGGACGACGGGATGGTACGACTCGCTCGAGCAGATGCGCGCGTTGGCGGAGAGCACGCAGGCGGGGCTGCTCTACGGGACAAACTACTCCATTGGGGTGCAGGTGATGTTGAAGCTGGCCCAGCAGATGAGCGCTTCACTGGCCAGCGTGGGCTACAAATTTTCCATCGTCGAGACCCACCACACCAGCAAGCTGGACAAGCCTTCAGGAACGGCGATCTCGATTGCTGAGATGGTAGAACGCGGCGCGGGCAGCAAGACCGAGGTGCCCATTGAGTCTGTGCGCGAGGGTGACGCCAAGGGAACGCATGTGCTGGAGGCGGTGAGCGAGGCCGACCGCGTGGTGCTGACCCACGAGGCGTTCTCGCGGCGCGGGTTTGCCGAGGGTGCGGTGAGGGCGGCGGAGTGGCTGGCGACGCGCACCGGCTGCTACGACTTCCGGGATGTGTACACGGAGCTTTAGAGCGGCGTGATCGGTACGCGCTGGATCAGAAGCGGGGACGGAAGGCGTTGCGGACCTGGTTGGCGTCATGGCGGCGCGGTGGAGAATGGGTGGCGTCCGCGGCGTTATAGTTGTAGGCCTCGGTGGTATCTGCGCCTTTGGGATAGAGCACGACAAAGCGCCCCGGGCCTTCGCCGCTGGAGGCTGTGGGCATACCGGACTCAGCCAGTAACATATGCAGCATTCGCCGTTCTCGCGAGGACATGGGCTGGAAGGCATGCGGCTGGCCGGTGGCGCGTACCCGCTCGACAGCCGCAGAAGCGGATGTGCGCATCTGACGGTCGCGGTTGGCTTTGAACTGGTTGGCGTCGAACGAGATGAGGTCCTGCTCCTCTGGTTCGAGATCCAATATCTTGGTGGCGATGTGCTCCAGTGCGTTCAATACCTCACCATTGCGCGCAGTCAATATGGCAGTGTCCGGACCGGTGAACTCGACGTATAGCGCGCGTGGCCCATCCTTAGCCGCACCATCCTCCGTCGGCGGGGTGGATCCCTCGGAGGAGTCCAAGCTTTCCGTATTCCTCTGTTTTATGTTGCGCGCCTTCACGCGAAAACGCAGGCTCAGCCCGCCACTCGATGTGAAGGCCTGCAAAAACTTCGCGATCATCTGCGCTGCCTGGGCCGTATCATCCATGAGAATTATTTTCCGTCCGAATAGAACTTATATCATTATGCATTACCGTTCGTCGCTCCGGATATTCGGCACGCTTTACTGATACAGCTAAGGATAACCTCTAATCGGTTCCTTTCGTGCTCTTTCTACTTACGCCCCTGGATGGTGGTGGCTTTGCGGCGGGCTCGTTTGGCGGCCATCTCGCGCATTTCGCGGCCCAGCGAGGTGCGGTTCATCACCGCCTGCTGGGCGATGCCGATCAGGTTGCCGACCGACCAGTAGAGGGCAAGCCCGGAGGCGTAGTTCCATGTGATGTAACCAGAGAAGGCGGGCATCATGAAGGCCATCATCTTCTGCTGCTGCGGATCAACGCCTGGCGAGGGCGTATAGAACTGCACAAGAAACTGCGAGAGCACCATGAAGATGGGCAGCAAGTGCCAGGGGTCGGGGGCCTGCAGGTTGGGTAGCCAGAGCCAGTGAGCCTGGCGCAGCTCCACCACGCGGGGCAGCATGGTGAAGAAGGCGAAGAGTAGCGGCATGGTGATCAGCTGGGGGATGCATCCGCCGAACATGTTGACGCCGTTGTCCTTCTGCAACTGCATGATCTCGGAGTTCATCTCGCTGCGTTTGGGGTCGGTGACCTTATACTTCTTGTACTTCTCCTTAATGGCGTCCATCTGCGGCTGGATGCGCTGCATTTTGAGCGCGCTGTGCATGGTTTTGACCCGAAAGGGCAGAATGAGCAGGTTGATGAAGACCGTGAGGATTATGATTGCCCATCCCCAGGATCCGCCAGCCCAGTTGAGAACAATGTAGGTGTGGATCAACTGTAGGCCCAGGAAGAGATATTTGCCGACTGGACCCCAGAAGCCGAACTCCAAAACCGGTTCCAGGCTCACTTTGGGGTCTGCCGCGTGGATGCCCTTGAGGACGCTTATGTCCTTGGGTCCGACGTAGATTCGGGTTTGGATCGGTCCGCTGCTGTCGCCAAGTGCTGCACCGACGATAGGCAGGGCGAGGGCCTTGGTAGGCGGAGAATCGGAGCCGAGGCCCACCCGCTTGATCGACTTGGATACATCGAGATCGTTGCGCAGCGTGGTGACGGTCGCGGTAGACGGAGTGTCGGGCAGGAAGACGGCGGCAAAGAATGGATCGGCCACTCCGGCGAAGTCGAACGGGCCGATCTGCACCTCGCCTGGGTTGACCTTCTTTGCGTCGGCATGGTCAAAGCTGCCGTTGCGGTAGTCGTCAAACTGCGCGTTGGTGTAAGCGGTCTGATTGGGCGTTTCGTTCTGGTCGCCGAAGCCTCCCGGCCAACTCAGAAGAACGGGGACGGGAACGCCGGTCCGCGTCACCGTAACCTCTGCGTGCAAAGTGTATGTCTTGGCGTCGAAGGCGAAGGTCTTGGTGGCCTGCAGGTCGCCGTTGGAGTACTTGAAGGTCAGGGTGGCCGGTGCTGGGAGCGATCCTGTAGCCGAGGGCACGAACAGCGCCTGATTCAACGCCTCTCCCGTGGATCCGTTCACGGTGGAGAGTGTTCCCCCGGAGCTATTTCCGTTGTCGCCATAGTCCTGCTTGTAGGTCAACGTATTGGGCGCCGTTAGCTTCACCACAAAGCTTCCGTTGTAGCTGCTGTCGGAGACTCCGCTGATTGCGACCGCGCGTCCGTTAATGTCGGAGGGCAGGTTTCCCGAGGACATTAGAGTGACCACGCCGCCACTGCGCGAGACGGCTGCGATGGGCACCCTGGAACCATCGTTGGTGTAGAGCGAGAGCGGATAGCCGAAGAGCTTTGACGCCTGCGCTGGCACCAGGTCGAGCGGCTGCCCGTCCAGACCCTTAAACTGCTTCAGCACCCAACTGGTGACCTGGGCACCGCGGTTGGAAAACGTAATGCGATAGAGATCGTTCTCGACGACCGTGGTCTGCTCGGCTGCGGCCTGGACAGTGGGCACTGCGGGGGCAGTGGACTTTGCGGCAGCAGTCGGTTGTGGAGTGGCTACGGCGGCAGGGGCTGCCGTGGGCTCGGGTTGGGTGGGCGTCTGCGGTGCGGCGATGGACGCCGGCGTGGCTGGCGGCGGAGCGGTCTTCTCCCGGTAAAACTGATAACCGATGATGATCGCCACGACGACAATCATCGTCGTCATCAGCGTCTGGCCGTCTTGTCCGCCTTGTTGATTGGGATTGCTGAACTCTGCCAAGTGAGGCTTCCTATCTGAGTGGGGTGCTATAAGTTGCGGACGTGGGACTGCCAGCCATTCTCTATGGTAAATGGTCAGCGTCCTTTTGGTCGCCGGCTGAGGAATTCGATTGCACTGGGTGAGACGAACCGCTCTCGGGTACTGGATCGAGGCCCCCTTTGCCCCAGGGATGGCAGCGCGCCAGCCTGTGTAGCGCCAGCCACGATCCGCGCAACCACCCGAAGCGGCTGACGGCGGTATAGGCATACTCCGAGCAGGATGGCAGGTACAGGCAGCGCGACGGACTGATGGAGTGCAGTACGGGAGAGAGAACGGATTTGTAAATGCGGAATGCAAAGCGTACGGTGCGGTCGCTCATGGCTTCTTCATCCTCACATCGAGCGCGCATTCAGGTTTCGCGGTTTGCGTGGCAGGTCATTTTTGTGCGGCCTTCTGCACTGCGCGGAAGACAGCGGCCACCTCGCGCTCCAGGAGGGCGAAGTCGAGATCAAGGACGCTGCGTTTGGGATGAAGCACCAGGTCTACCGGGGTCTGGAGCAGCGAAAGCTGCCGGCGCACTGTTTCGCGCATTCGCCGCTTGATGCGGTTGCGTTGCACCGCGTTACCCATCGCCTTACCGACGGTGAGGCCGACGCGCGCAGCAT
Source organism: Acidobacteriaceae bacterium (assembly GCA_035510935.1). GTDB lineage: Bacteria > Acidobacteriota > Terriglobia > Terriglobales > Acidobacteriaceae > Edaphobacter. The sequence continues at coordinate 46,654 of DATKGA010000051.1, read as the reverse complement.
CCGTGGTTACGCCGCGCTCTAAAGTTCCGTCCGCACCAAGCGCCGGGCGCAACGCATAAAAGTAGCTCATCTGCTTGGTGAACTGCTTGCGGCTGGCCTGGTACACGCGCTGGTAGTCGGCGTGTTTGCGCAGACGGCTGACTGGCCATTCAATTTTTGCCTGGGTTGGCTTGCAAATGGTCATCACGGTCATGCTGCGGATTGCCCCTGCGTTGGCACGCATTGCTGGACGACCCCGAGGAGTGCGCGGATGCTCTAGTCGCGGAAGCCGGCACTGACGGCGATCTTGTGTCGTCCCTTGGCACGCCGACGGCTCAACACGGCAGCGCCCGCCTTGGTCTTCATGCGGGTGAGGAACCCGTGAGTTTTGGCGCGGTGGCGGCGGTTGGGTTGGAAGGTACGCTTCGGCATTCGATTCGGCTCCTGCTCAAACTTATTGAATACTGCAACGGCAACAGTCTTTCAGTATACCGGGGATTGGCGGCGGCTGCAAAAAAAGGTGACTGAGTGGCGCATGGAAAGGCCATGTTTTGCTGTGACCCGTGACACAGTTTGGGACGAGGGAAGCATTCTTCACAAGGAATGGTGCAACAAAAATTTTATCTCTCGAACACTTGGATCAAGCTTGGTTTTCCGTGCTACTATCAAACCCGCTTACCAAAGTTGAATTTCAAATTATTCTGGGTTGCAACTTTGGTTGGCATGGTCGTTTCTCTTCGCTCTGGGATACTGAACCAGAGCGGAGACCTCCAGCAAACAGCGTTTCTCTCCACTCGCCATTCGGCGGTGCGGGTGTAGTGTTGCCGTTGCAGTCGCTCTTCCTGTTAGATTTTGGGTCGGTATGTACGTCCAGAACAAAAAATACTTGGAGCAAACTCCGAGAAGGAATTGAAAGCATGTCATTCGTCCCCACAGCAACAGCCGTATTGAATCAATGGGTGCGCATCCTCGCCGCGCTGGAGAAGAAGATCAACCGCCAGTCGTACGAGACGTGGCTGAAGCCCACGCGGTTCTCCCACATCGCGGGCAAGACGCTGTATGTGCGGATCCCGTCGGCTGAGTTCCAGCACCTGGGCGAGAAGTACGCTGACCTGATTCAGGAAGCCATCGATAACCTGGCACTGGACATCGACTCTGTGATCTTCACGACTCCCGCCCAGGACCCCAGCGCTCCGCGGGTGCGTGAAGACGGTGGATTCGCTCCTGTCTCCAGCCACAACTCGAACGCGCCTCGCACGCGCCGGATGAACGGAGCCGCCGCACCCGCACCCGAGCAGTCGCGCTTCGACTGGAACACGGCGTCGCAGCTTAACCCGCGCTACCAGTTCGATGCCTTTGTGATCGGCAGCGGCAACCAGTTTGCCATGGCTGCGTCGCAGGCTGTCGCCGAGCGCCCGTCCAAGGCATACAATCCGCTCTTCCTATACGGAGGCGTCGGCATGGGAAAGACCCATCTGCTGCATGCCATTGGCCACGACGTAAAGCGCCGCCAGCCGGACGCCGCGATCTGCTACGTCTCTGGCGAGAAGTTCACCAACGAGATGATCAACTCGGTGCGCTACGACAAGATGACCAGCTTCCGCGACAAGTTCCGCAACGTGGACGTGCTGCTGATCGACGATATCCAGTTCCTGGCTGGCAAGGAGCGCACCCAGGAGGAGTTCTTCCACACCTTCAACGCGCTGCACGAGAGCATGAAGCAGATCGTGATTGCCAGCGACCGCCCGCCCAAGGAGCTGGCGGACTTCGAGGACCGCCTGCGCTCGCGCTTCGAGTGGGGCCTGATCGCTGACATTCAGCCGCCCGACCTGGAGACCAAGGTCGCCATTCTGCAGAAGAAGGCGGAGAGCGAACAGACCCATCTTCCTACCGAGGTGGCACTGTTCATCGCGTCCAACGTTCGCACCAACGTACGCGAGCTGGAGGGCGCGCTGGTGCGGCTGATCGCATGGTGCAGTATGCATGGCGTGGAGATCACCCTGGCCGTCACCCAGCAGTGCCTGAAGCAGTTCATCGACACCCAGGTACGAAAGATCACTATTGAAGCAATACAGCGTGCCGTGGCCGAACAGTTCGGAATGCGCGTGGCCGAGCTGAAGCAGAAGAACAACTCGCGCCAGATCGTGGTGCCGCGGCAGATCGCCATGTACCTGGCCAAGCAGCTCACCGAGGCGTCGCTGCCCGAGATCGGCCGCCAGTTCGGCGGCAAGCACCACACCACCGTGATGCACTCCATCAGCAAGATCGACGAACACCGCCGTGGCGACAAGGACCTCAACCGCACGGTCAACAAGCTGATGGAGACCCTCAGCTAGGGTTAGGCACGGTGCCTGGTCTCAAGATCGCGACCAGGGGCACCCGCCTCTCAATGTCTATGTCCGACCGGAATTGCATCGTGGGCTGCCCGCGTGCTTTGCTAGGATGGACAGCGGAGCACGGCAGAGAGGTTTGGCCATTCGATGACTCACAAGAAAATCCGTAAGGCCGTCTTTCCCGCAGCAGGCATGGGCACGCGATTCCTGCCTGCGACCAAGTCTATTCCCAAAGAGATGCTGTGCCTGGTGGACAAGCCTCTGATCCAGTATGGGGTGGAGGAGGCGGTGGCGGCGGGATGCACCGAGATCATCATCGTCACCGGGCGCGACAAGGCCGCCATGGAGGACCACTTCGACTCCAGCCCGGAGTTGGAGGCTGCGCTGGCCGCCAAGGGCAAACAGGCGCTGCTGGATACGGTGAGGTCGCTGTCGAAGCTGGCCAAGATCGTATACACGCGACAAGCCGAACCGCTGGGCCTGGGCCACGCCATCCTGATGGCCAGGGAACTGGTGGGCGACGAGCCCTTCTGCGTTCTGCTGCCGGACGACATTATCGACGCGCGAGTGCCGTGCATGAAGCAGATGGTGGTGGCGTTCGAGCAGGCCCAGGCGAGCATTCTGGCATCGGAGGTCATCGAGGGGCCTGCGATCTCCAACTACGGTTGTCTGGACTGCACGCCCGTGGCGGGGAACCCGCGGTTGATGACGGTAAAGGGGATGGTGGAGAAGCCGAAGTTCGAGAAGGCCCCCTCTACCAACGCCATCACGGGGCGGTATATTTTAACTCCGCGCATCTTCGAGATGATTGAAGCCTTGAAGCCGGGCGCGGGCGGAGAGCTGCAACTCACCGACGCGATCCAGGCGCTGCTCCAGCACGAAAAGATCTACGGCTACCGTTTCGAGGGCACGCGCCACGACGCCGGAGACAAACTGGGCTTCCTGAAGGCGACCGTAGAGCTGGCGCTGAAGCGCGAGGACCTGGGGCCGGCCTTCCGTCAGTGGCTGAAAGGCGTTCCGCGATAGCAGTGCAGGCTGGAACCTGTGCCGTCGTTTCTGCATCTCAACTTCAGCGCCAATTCCTGGCGCGATACTCAGCACTTCTGGAGATGAGATGGCAAAGAAGAAGACAAGCGCAAGCAAGGAAAAGCTTACCCGCAAACAGCTTATCGATCTACTGAACGAAGACCTGGCACGCGAATTTCAGGCGATCATCGGGTATGTCAACTATTCGCAGGTCCTGAAGGGTGCGGCATATATGAACATCGCCGCCGAACTTGCTGTCCATGCGGGCGAGGAGTTGGCCCACGCCATCATTCTCTCCAACCAGATTGATTATCTGGGGGGCATGCCGACCACGGTGCCCAAGCCGGTGAAGACTTCGCAGAAGGCTGAGGACATGTTGCGCTTCGACCTGGACAACGAGAACACCACGATTCGCAACTATCGACGCCGGGTGAAACAGTGTGACGAACTGGGCGAGTTCGCCACCGCGGAACACATCCGCGAGATTCTGATGCAGGAGCAGGACCATCAGATTGCGCTGGCGACGGCCTTGGGCATTGATGTGCCGAATGTAGGCATTGCGGACTAACCGATATGGCTGATGGATGAAATCGGCGAATAAGGCCATGCCGGCGTAGGCGTCCAAATGGCGCGGGTGAAAGCGAACGGGCGGGATGTGTGCGTCGAGGACTAAGCGACGTGCATACCCCTATCCGGGAGCGCGTCTTTCCTGTCGCGCTCACTTGACAGGCGCGCGAGTTCTCCGTAGACCTTGAGGAGATAGTCCTTTCTATCCTTCCTTGAGGCGCTGAATATATGAATCGAACTCATCGTTGCTGTGTGCCCGTGCTCTGCGCGGGTCTAGTCCTACTACACTCTTCGTCCGCGCAGACCGCACCCCCGGCCACACCGGCAACTGCGCCCGCGGCCACACCGGGAGCGCCCCGCGCGCAGAACAGTGCAGAGGCATTCAAGAACCTGAAGGTGCTCCCGGACAACATCTCTCGCGACGATCTGCGCAAGCTGATGCGCCAATATACGGGCGACCTCGGCGTCGAGTGTGAATTCTGTCACACCGCCGCGGACCCGGTCACCAGACGAGAGGATAGGGCCTCCGACGGCAATCCGGTGAAAGAGACGGCGCGGTACATGATCCAGATGACCGACGATCTGAACACCCGTTACCTGGAGCAGATGCCCGACCGCCGCTACGCCGACCCGATCACGTGCGGCACGTGCCATCGCGGCGAGAAGCATCCGTCCATTTTTGTTGCGCCGCCAAGGCAGCAGGGCAACAGACCTGGCCCAGCGCCTGGCAATGCGACCCCTGCGGCAACTGCTCCCTCTACACCTCCTGCGGCGAAGTAGGCTGAGTTACTGGGTGGTGCCGGTGAGGAAGGTTTGGTCGGCGCGGGCTCCGATGACACGGTAGAGTGCGAACTGGCGGGAGCTCCGGGCTCGCAGCTCGAAGAGAAGGCTGGCACGGTTGGAGGCTTCAGCGTCGACTACATCCACCAGCTTCATGCGTGGTGTGCGGTCCAAGTGGGTGGCGTCGGTGACACTCTTGATGGCAATCTGGGGCTCGCCGTTGCTATCGACCTGCGCCACCACGGTGACAAAGCGCAGGGCAGGTCCCAGGCCATCGGTGTGCGCGGAGTAAACATAGGTTGGCGCTCCGCCGTAGCTGAGCGTGTAGCCCGTCAACTGTTCGTCCAGCAGCGGCTCGGGGGGAGCGGGGGGGGAGGGCGCCTGTGGAGTTACTGTGCGCACCGGTTTGCCGGTGGTCTTGCGCGTTGCCGGCGGCGTTGGTGCTGCGGGCGCGGGAACAGGAGTGGGCGGCGCATTGGCGGCCTCATATGCTGTGAGCTGAGTGCGCGCCGCGGCCTGCATTTTGGCGAGAATGGCCTGGTGCTCGGCATCATCCTGCCAGGTGCGGGAGAAGTCGTGCGGCAAGCGGTTTGCCGCATCGGATACGGCGACCAACTGATGCAGGTCCTGGTCGCCGGGAAGGCCGGAGAGCTTGGGAATGTCCGCCTCGGTGAGCTCCGCAGTGGGCTTGCCGCGATGCAGCAGTGGACGGTTAGGATCGTCGTTCAACGAGGCGACGTCGTCGCTGCTGCCGGGCTGGCCGCCGGAGTTCTTATCGGCATCCTGCGGACTGTGGCGGCGCAGAGTTGGGCGGTCGGGGTCGTTGGCGGGTGTATCGCTGGAGTTCGACGAGGCGGACTGGCCGGACGTGCTGCGGTGCAGCGTGGGGCGACTGGGATCGTCGGCCGGAGTGTCTGAGGGCGCGGATGTTCCCGCTGTTGTGGTTGCCGCGTCGCCGGAGCCCGGGGTTGCTGAGCGCGTGGAGAAGTGAGGACGATCGTCGTCCTCGTCGAGGCCGTTGATAACACCAAGCGTCTTGGAGGCTTTCAGTGTCGAGACCTTAGGCGGTACCGGAGGAAAGAACTTGCCGTAGCCAAACCATCCGTCGTCGTAGGTGGTGGTGGCTGTCGCAGGGGCCACCAAGTGGCGGGCAAAGGCCAGGTCGAGGGTGCCAAGTGCAATGCCTGCCCGGTCTATCTCATAGACATTGCCGGTATCAAGAGCAAAGGGAACGGGACGCGCGAGATATACGCCTGCGTCCACGAATTTTCCGTCGATGAAGAGCGAGACGGGGATAAGCCGGCTTGCGGTGGGTTTGGCCATGTCCCCTGTCCACTCGTAGACGGCGACGGAGCGGACGACCTTCTCCGGCGCAGCCACCTTGTGGGTCTGGGCGCGGATTGGAGTTCCAGCGCCAACGCAGAGCAGCAACCCCCCCATGGTTCGTGCGAGAAAACTCAAGCCGCGCTGGGTGCGGTGTGGGAACATACTACTCCTTAGACGCGGCCCAGGTGCGCGTCGTTTCATCCCAGAGTAACTTGAGCGGATTCCCCCGTCCGCTGGTCCATGTGTTCCAACACCATGGGAATGCGATAGATGCTCTACCATCTACGGAGTGAGCAATCTGACGAACCACGAGTTCGACACGGTTTCTGCCACCGGCCCTGCACCCATACTGCGGGTCGAGGACCTGACGATTGGATTCAGCGGGCGCGAGATAGTGCATGGAATCTCGTTTGAGATTGCCGCGGGCCAGACGCTGGGCGTGGTGGGTGAGTCGGGATCTGGCAAGTCGGCGACCGCACTGGCGGCGATGCGGTTGCTTCCAGCACAGGCTAGCGTCTCGGGCAGAATTCTGTTTACTTCGGTAGATGGATGCGCGGTGGACCTGCTGGCGCTGCCTGAGGATAAGATGCGACGGCGGCGAGGCAGCGATGTGGCCATCATCTTTCAGGAGCCGATGACCGCGCTGAACCCAGTGATGCGGGTGGGTGCACAGATCGCCGAGGCTGTGAGGGCGCACCAGCCGAAGCTGTCGTCAAAGGCCGTTGACCGGCTCGTGCTCGATGCGATGCGCGAGGTAGCGCTGCCGGAGCCGGAGCGCCGCGCGCGCGATTATCCGCACCAGTTCTCGGGCGGTCAGAGGCAGCGAATCCTGATTGCGATGGCGATTGTGAACCGGCCGCGGCTGCTGATTGCCGACGAGCCGACCACGGCCCTCGACGTGACCGTGCAGGCGCAGATTCTGACGCTGCTGAAGGAACTGCGCCGGGCGCATGGGCTCTCCATGCTGTTTATCTCGCATGACCTCGCGGTGGTGGCGCAGGCATGCGACCAGCCGGGCGATCGCGTTGCAGTGATGCAGCAGGGATGCATCGTAGAGCAGGCAAGCACGCACGAGCTCTTCGCCAATCCGCAACACTCCTATACACGGCGGTTGCTGGCCTCGGCACCCACGATGACTACCGACCGGACGCGGCCGCTGGCGTGGCTGGCAAAGCAGGGCTGACCGAGCCTTCTGAAGGCTGTGGACCCGTTACGATACACTGAGGATTCGTGCTGAATTGTGCGAATTGATCTCCTCTATGCGCGTTCTTGTTCTCTCTGACATACACGGAAACCTGGAGGCCCTGACTGCGGTGCTGCACGCAGCGGGTGAGTGGGACGCGTTGTGGAACCTGGGCGATATGGTGGGCTATGGAGCGAGTCCGAACCAGGTTGTGGATGTGATCCGTCCGCTGGCGACGCTGACCGTGCGAGGCAATCACGACCGAATCTGCTGTGGGCTGACATCGACGCGGAACTTCAATCCGATGGCGAGAGCTTCGGCGAAGTGGACGATGCAGGAGCTGAGCGCGGAGAACCTGGAGTGGCTGCGGGGGCTGCCGCAAGGGCCGCTCGAACCGGAGCGCAGGTCAGAGGATGAGGCACGCGTGACCCTGGCACACGGTTCGCCGCTGCATGAGGACCACTACATCCAGAACATGCGCGACGCGTGGGCCCCGCTGCAGCAGATGGCGACGGCGATTACGTTTGTGGGGCATACCCACGTCCAGTGCGGGTTTGCACAAAAGGAGCACGACTGGCATGAATTGCGGCCACGCTACCTAAGCCGCGCGGGGAGTGTGATGTGGACTCTGCCAATTGCCGCGGGCGTGCGCTATCTGATCAATCCCGGGGCGGTGGGACAACCGCGCGATGCTGACTGGCGTGCGGCGTTTGCGATCTACGATAGCCTGGCATGCGAGGTGGTGTTCCATCGCGTTCCCTACGACATTACGGCAGCGCAGGAGCGAGTGCAGCAGGTGGGACTGCCTAAGCGGCTGGCGGTACGGCTGCGCGAGGGACGCTGAGCAGTGGTAGAGAACGGTTAGGGGATGAGTCGCGTTCAGGCAGTGGATGGGCTGCTCTGTTCTTCGAGGGTCGAGGCGAGCGATTCCCATTCGGTGGTCAGCGCGCTGCGTTGGTCGCGGAGGGTGTCGAGCGTGGCGGCGGTTCGCTGCGACTCATCTGCCGAGACGTAGTGGCTGAGACTTTCTTCGGCGGCGCCGATGCGGGAGTCGATGGCGGCCAGCTCCTGCTCGATGGCTGCAACGCGGTCTTCCAGTTTCTTCAGCTTGATGGGGTTGAGACGCTTGGCGTGTGCGGCGGCCTGGACCGCTTCGGGTGCCGGCGTGGCTTCCTGTGGACTGGGCTCGGGAGGTGATGCCTTGAGGGAATCTGACAGGGAGACGGCTACTTTCTCCGGGCCGCCGGATTTGCGCCACAGGTAGTCCTCGTAGTTGCCGGGGAAGATGTGGACGCGGTGGTCTTCCACCTCGAAGACGCGCGTGGCCAGGCCATCGATGAAGTAGCGATCGTGGGAGACGAAGAGCACGGTGCCGGTAAAGTTGGCGATGGCCTCCAGCAATACATCTTTCGCGCGCAGATCCAGATGGTTGGTAGGCTCATCCAGCAGCAGCATGTTGGCGGGCGATACCAGCATCTTAGCCATGGCGTAGCGGTTGCGCTCGCCGCCGGAGAGAACGCCGAGCGGCTTGAAGACGTCATCGCCGGAGAACATGAAGCAGCCCAGCAGCGATCGCAGCTCGACCACCGGGACCTTGGGTGCGATGCCGCTGATGTCGTCCAGCATGATTGCGGCGGGATCGAGCACTTTGTATTGATCCTGCGCGAAATAATCGGCGAGTACGTTATGACCGAGGCGGATGTCACCTCCAGTGGGCGGTTCCAGGCCACTGAGCAGGCGGATCAGTGTTGATTTGCCCGCGCCGTTGGCTCCGACCAGCGCAATGCGATCTCCGCGATCGATCTGGAAGCTCACATCCCTCAGAACGTGATTCACACCGGCCGGTCCCCCGTCGACGGGCGGCATTGGATAGTCCTTTGACAGGTGTGAGACCTCGATGACCGTGCGGCCTGACGCGGGCGGTTGCGGAATGGTGAAGTGGATGGTCGCTTCTTCATCCGGCACCTCGATGCGCTCGATCTTGTCCAGCTCCTTGATGCGCGATTGCACCTGCTTGGCTTTGGTGGCCTGGTAGCGGAAGCGGTTGATGAAGGACTCCAGTGCGTCGATGCGGTCGCGCTGGTTCTTGTACGCACTCATCAACTGGGTGCGGCGCTCCTCTTTCTGCACCAGGTATTTTTCGTAGTTGCCGTGGTAGGTATGCAGCCGTTTGTTCCATATCTCAATGGTCTTGTTGACGGTGACATCTAGGAAGTAGCGGTCGTGGGAGATAAGGATGTATGCGTTGGGATAGTCGTGGAGATAGTTCTCCAGCCAGTTGCGCGACTCCAGATCGAGGTGGTTGGTGGGCTCGTCCAGCAGTAGCAGGCTGGGTTTTTGCAGCAGCAGCTTGGCCAGTGCAATGCGCATCTGCCAGCCACCGGAGAACTCTTCGGTGCGACGTTCCCAATCTTCCTTGCTGAAGCCGAGACCTCCGAGCACGGCCCCAACCTGCGAGTCCAGAGTGTAGATGTCGTGCACATGCAGGTGGTCCGCGATGTCGGAGTAGCGGTCGGCGGCGGCGCGGTACTCGCGGGAATCCGGATCGGCGGTGGAGAGGATGTGGGTGATCTCTTCTGCCTCGCGCTCCAGTGCGTGCAGAGGTTCGAAGACGGAGAGGCACTCGGCAAAAACCGTCTTGCCGCTGATGGCCAGGCCATCCTGCGGCAGGTAGCCGAGGGTCATGCCACGCACGCTGGTCAGTGCGCCGTAGTCCAGCGTCTCCATGCCGGCGAGGACCTTGAGCAGCGTGGATTTACCGGTGCCATTGCCGCCAACCAGACCGGTGCGCTCGTCCGGCGTGATGAGCCAGTTGGCGTCTTCAAAGAGGAGTTTTTGGCCGAATCGTTTGCCTGCGGCGGAGAGTTGAAGCATCTCTTCTATTTTCTCATTATTGAAATAGTTTAATTTTTAGATGGCAAACGCGCGCAGGTCGGCGATGACGATGCGCAGCGCGCCCTAGAAACCGGCATCTGGCTCTGCTAAGGTCAACTGGAGAGTCTGATGGCATTCGAAACACACATTTCTTCCGATGGATTGGCTGCGCCGCCCAGTGCGACGGCTCCTCCTACCCCTGGGGAAGCCGCGCCCCCACAGGCCGCGCCACAGCCGGAGAAAGGCGCCGTCGCCCCCATCTGGCTGCAGCGGACCTCGCTGTTTGTGCTTGTGCTGTTCTGTGTCTACCTGGGTGTGCTGGTGACGATTCTGCCCTGGTGGACCAAGGTTTGGGACCACAACCTCTTCATCCAGTCGCATCCCGCTTTGGCCGCGGTTCTGCGCAACGGGGCGGTGCGTGGGCTGATCTCCGGGGTGGGATTGCTGGATATATGGATTGGCGTCTCGGAGGCGATCCACTACCGCGATCACCGCTGATAAATTTATGGATGATTCCCACTGATAAAGAAAGATGAAGACACGATGGCCCTAAAAGATCCTGAACCACTTGCCGCCGCGCCGCTGGCGTATGAGAACGCTGAGTTTCTGAACTCTCCAGACGCACGCATGCTGCGCATTATGGCCGAGTACTACGAGCCGATGACGCGCTTCCGCCGCGAACGCATTCAGGACACGGTGGTCTTCTTCGGCTCGGCTCGCTTCCGTGCGCTGGATGTGGCAAGCCATGAGTTGGAGCTGCTGGCGAACACCGGTTCCACAACACCCGCACCCGCCGACCAGCAGCCCGCGCGACCGGACGAGGTGAAACGCGGCGAAGCCTCGGAGCAGAGGCAGCGCCTGGCCGAGGCCGCAGTGGAGATGTCGCGCTACTACGAGGACGCGCGCACCCTGGCAGGGCTGGTTTCGCAATGGGCCATGATGCTGCCCGGCCGCAGGCGGCGCTATGTGATTACCTCGGGCGGCGGCCCTGGGATCATGGAGGCAGCCAATCGCGGGGCCTACGAGGTGGGCGCCAGGACCATCGGCCTTAACATCAAACTGCCCTTCGAGCAGGTGCCCAACCCCTACATCACACCGGACCTGAACTTCGAGTTCCACTACTTCTTCATGCGCAAGTTCTGGTTCGCCTACCTGGCCAAAGCGCTGGTTGTCTTTCCCGGAGGGTTCGGCACCATGGACGAGATGTTCGAGCTGCTTACCCTGGCACAGACGCAGAAGCTGGACAAGGAGATCACCGTCGTCATCTATGGGTCGAGCTACTGGAAGAGCGTGATCAACCTGGAGGTCTTCGCGGAAAAGGGAGCCATAGCATGGAAAGACCTCGACCTCTTCCAGTTTGCCGATACGCCGCAACAGGCATTTGAGATCCTGAAGGCTGGCCTGACCGTCGACCTGGAGCACGAGGCCGCCTTCGAGCGGGAGCACGCGCTTCCGGGCGTTGGCGTGCCCGAGACCCCCGCTCCCAACGCGCAGGAGTTGCTGGGGCCGGACATTGCCAAGACGCGCTAGGGGTTTGATCCCACGCTTCGCAAAAAAAACGCGAAGGATGCGGCACCTGGCACTTGTAATATCTCGGTCATAGATCGGAGCCAGCCCTATGGATGCCGCTCAATTCAAGAACTCGATCGCAAACGCCACGCCGCCGGCTGGGCTTTCAGCTGCGGTGGAGGCGCTATGGTGGGATGCGAAGGGCGACTGGACACAGGCGCATTACCTGGTGAACGAGCTGGAGTCCCCGGACGCAATGGCAGTGCATGGCTATCTGCATCGCAAGGAAGGCGAGCTGGGTAACGCGGAGTACTGGTACAAGCGCTCAGGGGACAGCTTTCGGCGGCCTGCGCTGGAGGCCGAGTGGATCGCCCTGGTGGACGGGCTGATGAGGTAAATTACGCCAGGTGACGGATTTGGTTCGTCTTATCGCACAATTATTGGTGCAGTCACATTCCCGTCACATGACTTCGAAAGACTGGAGGTGCAGGGAGTTGATCCAGTGCCGGAGAGACGACCATGACCCAGAGCGTTTCCTATCTATGGCGTGAGCCGAGGGCCGCTGAAGGATTCACCGCCGGGGTGTCGCTGCATAGCCACACCAACCAGTCCAAGGAGACGCTGGACTTTATCGCTGAGCTCTCCACCGACTGGGGCCTACTGCAACCTCTGATGCACTGGGCCGAGCGCCGCTGCCTGCGAACCACGGGCATACGACCGGACTATGCGCGCAGCTACTGGACCCCGCCGCTGACGGCGCGGCTTGCCTACGACCTGGAGCGCCAGCAGATTGAAGAGAAACTGCAGCTGCCCGCGATGGTCTCGCTCACGGATCACGACGACATTCAGGCGCCCATGCTGCTGCGCTCGCTGGCCTCGGCGAGGCAGATCCCCGTCTCCCTGGAGTGGACCGTGCCGTATGCCGCGACTTCCTTCCACCTTGGCATTCATAACCTGCCAAGCGCCAGTGGTGCGGAGTGGATGCGGCGCATGGAGGCGTTCACGGCAGTCCCAGTGGCCCAGCGTCCGGCAAAGCTGCTGACTGAAATGCTTACGGAACTGGATGAGCTTCCCGGCGTGCTGATCGTCTTCAACCATCCGCTGTGGGACCTCTATCGCATCGGCGAAGAGAAGCACCGCGTTCTGGTGAATGATTTTCTGGCTGTCCATGGGCAGTATTGCCACGCAATTGAGCTCAACGGTCTGCGCCACTGGGACGAAAACCGGGAGGTCACCAAGCTGGCCGCGCAGTGGAACCAACTGCTGATCAGCGGAGGAGACCGGCACGGCATAGAGCCCAATGCCAACCTCAATCTGACGCACGCCGCCAGCTTCACCGAGTTTGTCCAGGAGGTGCGCAGCGAGCGTCAGAGCCATGTACTCTTCATGCCGCAATATGCTGAGCCCTGGAAGCAGCGGATTCTGAACTCGACGCTGGCAGCCATCCGCAATTACCCCGACTTTCCCGAGGGGTCGCAGCGCTGGGACGAGCGGGTCTACCATCCCGATGCCGAGGGCAACATGCGAGTGCTCTCCGAACTTTGGCGCGCAGGCCACGCTCCGGTCTACTTGAACGCGGTACTGGCGTGCGTTCGCCTGCTGGGCGCCGCGCCGGTCTCCAGCGGCCTGCGCCTGGCCTGGAACGATGCCAGCGCCATGCGCACTGCCATGGCCGAGCGCAAGGCATAGCCGAACGCTGTACGCACAATGCGATTCGGCTGCGGTGAGTTGGAACTTTTCTGCCAGTTGAACCAGTCATCGCCATTCACTACTCTTGGGAGGCGATGACACCCCGCCCGCTAACTCGTTCGCTAGCACTTCTGTTGATCACGCTGACTACTGGTCTGCTGGTTCGGATGACGCCGCTGGGGCTGCCGCCGTTTATTGTCAAATACGGCGGATCGATGCTGTGGGCCTTGATGATTTACTGGATTGTCTCGGCCGTGGTTGGCCGCTGGCGTTCGATGAGTGTCGCATTGATCTCAGGGGGGATTGCCGCCGCCGTGGAATTCCTCAAGCTGTACCATGTGCCCTGGCTGGACGCCTTCCGGCTTACTCTGCCTGGCATACTTGTGCTCGGCCGCCACTTTTCGCTGTGGGACATCCTCGCCTACTGGATTGCAATCTGCCTGGGAGCGTATGCCGATGGGATGCTTCGTCCAGCAGAATCCTAGTTTGCGGGTAGAGTTGCGATGTCGGCCCAATAGCCGTTGCGCGCGGAGACTGTGAGGCCCGCATAGCCAGGTACGCGCAGCTCAATTGCATGGAAGCCCGCGTGCGGCGACTGTGCCTGAAAGCTCAAGACATAGCGGTTGGGGATGTGATTGGAGATGGTCATCAGGCTGCGTTCCATGCTTTTCTGGTTGCCCAGCTTGAAGTACTCGCCGCCGGTAAGGTGGGCGACGGTCTCAGGAATGTTCTTCTGCATTCCATCGAAGAGGGCGATCACAACTGCCTTGGCAATGCCCAGGGGAGGGGCGAGCAGGCTGAGGCAGCCGTACGCCTGTTCGGCGACGTTTTCCTTCAGGTTGACGTTCGGATCGTTGGGGTCGCGACTCATGCAGCCATGCGCAGGACCGGGGGTAGGGTCACTGAGGGCCTTGGCGACCCCAGTCTTCAACTCGTCTCTGCCGGTGGAGAACCCGATGCTGTAGATCACGGTGTTGGTATCGCTGATCTCGCGCAGCGCTTCGTCCAGCCGCAGCTTGCTTCCGTGGTCGTTGCTCTCGCTGACCAGCAAAATGGCGCGGCGATACTCCGGGGGTTGCTTACGCAGCAGGTCGACGGAGAAGCCAAGTGAGTCGAGGATAGCGGCACCATTGTCTCCATTGTCGTCGTCGATCAGCGCGTGAATGGCATGCCCGGCGACGTCGAGGTCGGGAGTGAAGTCCTGCACCAGGACGGGCGAGCTGTCGAAGCCGACGACGGCGATTTTGTGCGGGACGTCACCTACGATAGCGCTGAGCATGGGAGCCAGGGTGACGAACTTATCCATCTGGTTTGCGCCCGCGCCTCCGCCTTCCAGGTCGACCACCAGCGCCAGGGGTTCACCACCGGTGTCCTGCTCCAGTGTGAGCTTCTGCAGGACGCCGTCGTCCGTCAGCACAAAGTCGTTGGCCTTAAGGGTATAGACCAACTCCCCAGCTTTGTTGCGGACCAGTGCGGGAACCAGAACCAGGGTAGAGCGAGCCGTGAGGGTGGACGCTTGCACGGGAGACGTATCCTGCGTTGTCGCGGCAACGGTGGCCTGTGTCTGCGCCAGGGTAGAGGTCGCCGGAGTTGCCCAAAGAATGCAGGTAAGCGCGAGTGCATGCCGCTTCATGATTCAGTCCCTCAAAACAAGTGTACCCGGGGCCGAGGGCTATTTCACGGTTCCCGGCTGTCTAAGGGAGCGGCAGCCAGAAGAACCCTATGGGAGCGAGTGCCACACGCTGAGAGTCATCGCTGGGTCGCCGCAGGCTGGAACGCTTCTTGCTGTCGGGGGCCAGGGTGAGGGTCTGCTCCTTCTTGTCGCGCAGGACCACAACGGTCAGTGGGCGTCCGTGACTGTCCTTGATCGCCTTGGTCCAGTCGGTGGAGCTGGCCACGGTCTTCTCGTTGGCCCGCACCACCACGTCGCCTGCACGCATTCCAGCCATTGCCGCGGGAGAGTTGGCCTCGACGCTGCGCACCAGCAGACCACCGCCGCTGGGCACGCCGAAGAAGTCGGCAAGCTGCGAGCTCAACGTCTCCAGCATTGCGCCTGTGTAGGAGGGGTTCATCAGCGTAGGGCCCAGGAAGCTGTTGCCGCCGCGTACGGATGGGGTGGGCGAAGGCAGGGCGGGGAATAAGTCGCCTCCGATGGTATCTGCGGGCAGCGGCTCCGGGACGGTAAGGTGCTGTTCCCAGGCCTGGCGTTCAACTTCATCGCGATTGGCGGTCTGTGTGTTCACGCTCATCTGCTGTCCGTCGCGACTGATGAGGAGCGTAAGCTGCATGCCGGGAGAAGATTCGCGCAGCATCCGGCGCAGCTGGTCTTCTCCCTCGATGGCCTGGCCGTTTACGCGCAGGATGACATCGTGTTCGCGCAGCCCCACCTTGCCGGCCGGAGCATCGTGGTCCACCAGGACGATCTCCGCGCCGCGCGCCTCCTTCAGCTTCAGCACCGCCATCTGGTCCTCGGTCACATCGCGCACATCCACGCCCAGATAACCCTGTCCAACACGCGCGGCAGGCGCGCCCGCACTGCTCAGGTAGAAGAGCGTAACCCTGACTGCATCCGGCTGGCTGCTGGCACGGGCGCACTGGGTCGCGACAGCCGAAGCCGCCAGCAGAACCAGTGTGCATTGCAGTGCCTTCTTCATCCCCTCGAACCTCATCGCACTTTACTACCCACTAAGCACTGTCTTACTGAATGTCCGCCGTGCCAGCCAGCGCGTGCGTGCTGACGGTGCGGATATATGGATTCACATCCGTAGTGGAGACCGTGCGCATCACCTTGCGAACGCTTGAATCCGACTCCACTGGCTGCAGCAGGCTGATGGCGCGTGTCCGTACATCCGGGCTGGAGTCGTGCATCAGCGCTTCCAGCACCGCGTCACGCACCCGCTGGTCCTGGGCGACGTAGGGCTGCAATCCCTCCAGCGCGTTCAGCCGCACGGCGGCGCTCTTGTCGTAGCGCAGGCTCACCAGCAGCGCGCTGCGAATGCCTCCGCCGTCCGAATCGCCGACACACTGGTGTCCGGCGCGGCACTCGTTGGCCAGCAGCGCCACCGAGTCTGTACGCACTGCGTTGGTCGCCGCTGCCTTGGTTGCGATCATCAGAAGCTGGCGGATCTGCGGGTCGTCCAGCGAGCCCTGCACCGTCTCCGGAACCACGCGATTGTAGGTAACCTGCACAATCTGCGAGTTAGGTGTCGGCACAATTCCGCTGATATTGGCAATCGTGCCGTTGGTTGTGTTGCTAAGCACCACCGCCGAGGGCAGCCTGGGCTGATGCGCCACCTGGTAGCGGTAGGTGAAGTTGCCCGCCAGAAAACCCACGCCTAGCAGAAGCGTCATCAGCGCAGGAGCGCCCTGCATGTGGCCCAGCCAGCCGAAGAGATTGCTGCGCAGACGAGTGAGCAAGCCATGGGGAGGGATTGTGTCCAGCGCCTCGTCCAGCCGCATGCGCGCGCTCGCCAGAAGGTTGGGCGACGGCTCGACCATGGGATGGCACGCCAGCGCCTCGTGCATTGCAAGCTGCGCCCGTAGTTCGCTGCTGCACGCCTCGCAACCTGCCAGATGCTCCTCCAGCGGGGCCATCTGTTCATCCGGCAGCTCGCCGTAGGTGACAAGAACTATATTTTGTTGCGCTTTTTCGCACTTCATTGCTCTACCTCAACCGGCCTCAAGGAACTGCCTCTTCAAAATGCCTCTTCGGGTCTATGCCATGCGCCCGTCTGCTCTTCCGTCTTTGCTATCCATTACTCGCTAACAACTAACCACTAGCTTCTCAACTCCGCCAGCTCGGCCCGCAACTTGCGGGTTGCGCGAAACAAAGTATTTTTTGCCGTCTCCTCGGTGGTGCTCAGCATCTCGCCGATGGTGCGCAGCTTCAATCCCTGGTAGTGCTTCAGCTCGAAGACCGCCCGTTCGCGCGGGGTCAATTTGTCCAGCGCCAGGCGGATACTCTCCCCCATGCGCTTGCGGTCGAGCTCGCGCGCTGGGTTGGCCATGGCGCGTGTATCCGAGATGTTCGACAGCAGATCCATCTCGTCGCCGCGCGCGTCCAGCACCGTGGCCGGGTCTTCGCGGCGGCTCTTGCGGCGGCGCAGGTGATCCAGACAAAGATTGGTCACGATGCGGTAGAGCCATGTGTAGAACGAGCACTCGAAGCGGAAGTTCCCCAGATGCCGATAGGCCTTCAGGAATGCCTCCTGATGCACGTCCTGCGCGTCCTGCTCATTGCTCAGCATGTGCAGCGCAAGGCGCAGCACAGGCTGGTCGTAGCGGCGCACCAGCGAGTCGAAGGCGCTACGGTCGCCGCGCTGCGCCTCGCGGATGAGGTCATCGTCCTCGGTGCGCTGTAGGGCACGCGCGTCCAGTTGGGCCTGCGTCAGCTTGCCGCCGTTCCTGTCCGTCCTGGTTCCGAATTGTGCCGCGGGCTTGGCCATCGCTGGGGACGATTCTATCGCCCCACAGCGACTTGCGCCCACACGGGCCGCCGCGTCCAACAGTGCGGAGAGATGTAGCGCAGGAGTGCAGGTAGTCGCGCTTCGCGCGCGGCTTATGCCAACCATCGCGGAAAGCGCTGTAGAAAGCTCTCCCTCGGGCTCCAGACCTAAAGCATCTGCATTCATCGTCTCTGACTCCGGAGTCAGCTAATATATCTGCTTCAATAGACCGCCGCGACGGGAAAAGGTGAGCGGGAAAGCGGTTGTTAAGTGATGTTTGTTGGTTGCCGACTGTCGAGCCAACCAAGTCTTCTGTCCGCCTCCAACCAGCAACCCGGAACCAGCAACCTATAAACTCAACCCATGCCCACAAGTCAGACCCAGCCCAGCCTGTTTCCTTCCATAGCCACGAAGCCAGCCATGGGTAGATGGATCTCGGCCCACTGCGATGGCGGAGCGCGCGGCAACCCCGGCCCGGCGGGCTACGGTGTGCTGATTCAGGACGCGGACGGCGCGGTACTGGCCGAGCTTTCGGAGTTCCTCGGCATCCAGACCAACAACTTTGCCGAGTACTCCGGCCTGCTTGCTGCGCTGGACTTCGCGCTACAGAACGGCCACCGCCGGCTACGCGTCGTCTCCGACTCGGAGCTGATGGTCAAGCAGATTCAGGGGAAGTATCAGGTGAAGAGCCCTATCCTGCGCCCGCTCTTCGACCAGGCCAGGAAAAAGATCGCCCAACTCGAATCCTTTGAGATCACCCATGCTCTACGCCACAAGAACAAGGACGCCGACCGCCTCGCCAACCAGGCCATGGACCGAGGCATGAGGCGCGGGTGAAGGCCGCACAGAACGCACGAAAGTTAGTTGTAGGTAACGCGCCGGTCGCCGCGGGTGATGCGGCCGATGATATGGAAGCGTTCGTTGGCACGGTTGAGGACGGCCTTGGCCTTCTTCACGTCCTCAGCGGAGATGACCACGATCATGCCGATGCCCATATTGAAGGTGCGCATCATCTCGTCCTGCTCCACGTCGCCCAACTGGCGTAGATGCTCGAAGAGCGGCGGCACAGTCCAGCTTGCCAGATCGACCACCGCGGCCGTTCCACGAGGCAGAATGCGGGGCAGATTCTCCGTAATGCCGCCTCCGGTGATGTGTGCCATGCCGTGCACAATGCCCGCGCCGATCAGCTTCTTCAGGATTGCCAGATAGCTGCGGTGAGTGCGCATCAACGACGCGCCGGTCTTGTCCTTCAGCTCGTTGACATAGTAGTCCGCGCCGTATCCCGCCACCTCGAAGAGCAGCTTGCGCGCCAGCGAGTAGCCGTTGGTGTGCAGCCCATTGGAGGGCAGACCAATCAGCACATCGCCCGATTCGATCGTCTCCCCGGTAATAACGTCCGGACGGTTGACGCAGCCCACGATGGTGCCTGCCAGATCGTACTCGCCGTCTGCATAGAAGCCCGGCATCTGCGCCGTCTCGCCGCCAATCAGCGCGCATCCGTTGGCGCGGCAGGCTTCGGAGAGGCCTCGGACCACCGTCTCCACTGTGGCGCTGTCCTGCTCGCGCATGCGACCAGTGGCCAGGTAGTCGAGGAAGAAGAGCGGTGTGGCCCCCTGCACAGCGATGTCGTTAACGCAGTGGTTCACCAGATCCGCGCCGATGGTGTGGTGGATGCCCAACTCAAACGCGACCTTCAGCTTGGTGCCCACGCCGTCGGTGCTGGAAACCAGAACCGGCTGCGGGAACCGTTCCAGGTCCAAAGCAAACAGTCCGCCGAATCCGCCAATCTCCGAGAGCACATGCTTGTTGAAGGTTTTGCGCGCCAGCATCTTGATGCGCTGCTTGGAGCGGTCGCCCGAGGTGATGTCGACCCCGGCATCGTAGTAGGTGGCGTGGCCCTTGGATGGGGGTTTCGCATCCGCGCGTGTGGCGTGGACCGCGGCATCGTGCGCGGCTGGGACTGGCGAGTCTGCGAGGGGCGCGTCGGCGTGGGAGTGTTCTTTGTGGGACGGAGCGGGCGAGTTGGAAGGCTCTTCAGGCACTTGGCTTCTCTTGTAATCTTTTGCGCGATACCAACGCGGCAGCATCTCTACCAAACAGATCGAGCCGATTACCTGTACGGACCGCTAAGTTGGCAGGCCCAGCGGCGAAGCTCCAGTCTATCAGCCACGCATGAGGATAAATGCGACAGACCAGTTCCTGCGCCATGCAAACTCCGGTCAGATGTCGAGGAAGCGTGTGCGCTCGGCGGCAGTGGGGAGGGCGCAGAGATCGCCCTGCGCGAAGAGCCTGTGACGGTTGTACGCGAGCCGGTTGTAGGCACCATCGCGTAGCGTGCGTGGGACCAACCGGGCAATGCCAGCCAGCAATGCCCATGCGCCACCAAGTACGCGGAGGCACTCCAGAATGGCTTCCGAACGCAAAGCCACGCTCTCTCCGGGCTGACCGAAGTGCAGCACCAGCACAGCGGAATTAGTCTGCTGCGGTTTGAGCGCGTGGCGCGCGAAGACCGCGGCGGCCAGCGGATGTTGCTGCGGCGCGTAGTGCAGCCGCCCCTGAGGATCGTGACGCAGCATCCAGCGGACGGTGCGCTGGCATAGACCGCACGCGCCATCGTAGAACAAAATGCTGGAGCCGCCGGCAGGCTGCGACATCGTTTCCCCGCTGCTGGATTGGCTGATGGGCACGCTGCCCTCCTATACTGATTCGATGCAGTCTGAAACCAGAAAGTTCAAACCGCTTCTGCATTCGTTCGACCTCGAACGGCGCGCCCAGAAGTATTTTCCGGGCGGCGTCAACTCGCCGGTGCGTGCCTTTCGCGCCGTGGGAGGAGCTCCGCCGTTTGTGGAGCGTGCCGAGGGAGCGTATCTCTTTGACGCCGACGGCAACCGGTATCTCGATCTCTTCGGCTCCTGGGGGCCGATGATTCTAGGCCACGCGTTTCCGCCGGTGGTCGAGGCCATTCGCGAGGCAGCCGGTCGCGGTGCCAGCTTTGGCGCATCGCACGCCAGCGAGGCGGCGTTAGCAGAGTTGGTCCGGCGCTGCTTCCCCTCGGTGGAGAAGATGCGCTTCGTCAGCTCCGGCACTGAGGCCTGCATGTCGGCGATCCGCCTGGCGCGCGGATTTACCGGGCGCAACTTCATCATGAAATTCGAGGGTTGCTATCACGGCCACGCCGACGCGCTGCTGGTCAAGGCAGGTTCGGGCGTGGCAACCTTTGGCATTCCCGGCTCGGCGGGCGTTCCATCGGAGACGGCACAGCTTACATTGGCTCTGCCATATAACGATCTCGCAGCTGTGGAGGCAGCCTTCGCAGCCCATCCCCAGCAGATTGCATGCATCCTGGTGGAGCCGGTGGTGGGCAATGCGGGGACGATTCCGCCCGCACCAGGCTACCTGGAAGGGCTGCGGAGAATCGCGACAAAGAATGGTGCGCTGCTGATCCTTGACGAGGTGATGACGGGTTTTCGGCTCTCGCTGGGCGGGGCGCAGCAACTCTACGGCATCACTCCCGACCTGACTACGCTGGGCAAGATCCTGGGCGGCGGCCTGCCCTGCGGAGCCTTCGGCGGCCGCGCCGATTTGATGGACCTGCTCGCGCCGCTGGGGCCGGTCTACCAGGCCGGAACGCTGAGCGGTAACCCGTTGGCAATGGCTGCCGGAATTGCGACTCTCTCGTTCCTTATCGAGCATGAGGCCGAGATCTATCCGCAGCTCGAACACACCACCCGAGGCATTGCGGAAGGTGTGGCCGAGCTGGCCCGTGAGGCAGGTGTTCCGTTGACCACCAACCGCGTCGGCTCGATGTTTACCTGGTTCTTTACCGGTGGGCCAGTGACGGATTTTGCCTCGGCTAGCGCATCCGATATAGCAGCCTTTGCGCGCTTCCACCGGCGCATGCTGGAGGCCGGAGTCTGGTTGCCGCCAAGCCAGTTCGAGGCCGCATTCATCAGCACAACACACGGCGCTGCAGAGGTTGCCTTGGTGCTGGAAGCCGCGCGCGACGCGCTTGCTAACTAAACCTTTCGCCCAGTGGATTTCCCGGCCAGCACCCGCCCAAACGTCATGATTGCGCGGCGCGCTCCAGTTCGACGATATCGAGCTTCTTCATCTTCATCATGGCCTGCATTGCCTTCGAATTCTTCAGCAGTTCGGGAAGGCGCGACGGCACTATTTGCCAGGAGAGTCCGAATCTGTCCTTGAGCCACCCGCACTGGCCTTCGCTGCCGCCGGACGAGAGCTTCGCCCAGTAATAATCAACCTCGTCCTGCGAACCGCAGCGCACCACAAACGAGATCGATTCGTTGAACTTGAACATTGGGCCGCCATTCAGCGCGGTGAACCGCTGTCCGTCAAGCTCGAAGGAAACGACCAGAACGCTGCCCTTGGGCCCTGGAGCATCGCCTGTGTTGCGCAGCTCGCTGACGCGGCGCGAGTTCTTGAAGACGGAAAAATAGAAGTCAACCGCCTCTTCGGCGTTTTGGTCAAACCATAGAAACGGTGTGATGCGGGGTTGGCTCTGTAGATCGCTCATTGTCTTCCTCCTTACCTGGGGTACGAGTGTATTAGCGGTCGGCAGGTTAGCCGCCATCTGCGCGCGTGGCTACGCTTTCTCGACGAGAGCAGCGAGTTGCTCGGTTGCGATGGGCCAGCCCTGATGAAAGCCCATCTTTTCGTGCTGCTCGCGATCGGCGATTGTCCAGTGGCGAACCAGTGCGGTGTAGTTCGTGCGCCCGTCACCGAGGTCCTCGAAGGTAAGGATCACCGTCATGAATGGTTTCTCAGAGGGCTCCCATGCGGATGTGTAGGCATTGGTGAAGACCACGCTCCGGTTAGGGACAACTTCGAGGTAGACGCCGCGATTCGGCACTTCCTGGCCATCGGGGCCGCGCATGACAATCAGACTGGAGCCGCCGGTACGAAGATCCAGTTCGGCGTATGGCGTGGTCCAGGGTGGAGGCGTGAACCACTGCGTCAGCAGAGCGGGCTCGGTCCATGCGCGGAAGATTTTCTCCGGCGGTGCATTGATAATGCGTGTCAGGATGAGGTCGCAGCCCTCAGTCCGTGTAGTGGCTGTGCTTGTAGTCATGTTCCTCCTCTGGTTCCTCCACTGGCTTGGCATGAGTGGTTGTCGGATGGCGGTCTTTCTTGGTTAAATCTGAATGTGAGCTCGACTCAAACAGAACATGCAGGAATAGGCGCAGATGTTCCAGGTTCTGGCGTATCACCTCGGGACTCTGATCTGCCTTGGCAAAGATGAACGATCCCTGTAGCACGGCCTGCATGAAGTTGCCCACACTCTGCGCGCTCCACGATGCATTGGGTGCGTAGAGTTGCCGGGCAGCCTCTACGTCGCGCGTCAACTCGGCGATGTGGGCGGACAAGGCCAGCTCGCAGGCGGCACGGATCTCTGGATGGGTCGCGTAGGTCTCCTGAACCAGGGTGCCCAGCAGACAGGTGTAGTCGGCCAACTCGCCGGAGAGAATTGCGGCGCGAAAGTCCACATAGCCCAGCAGGCGGTCCAGTGGATTTGACGCATCGTGGTAGGGCGCTCCGGCGAAGAAGCCCTCCGTCATCGCACGCCAATGGGCAACCGCGGCCAGCGCCAGATCATCCTTGCTCTTGAAGTGATGGAAGAAGCTACCCTTAGTCACACCGGCTTCGTGGCAGATGTCGTCAACCGCAGTGGATGCATAGCCCTTGGAACGAATCAGATGCAGCGCCGCATCCAACAGCCTGGTCTTGGACTTGTTTTGCGCAGGGACAGGTTGCCGCGCAGCAGAATTGCGTTTGGTTGGGGATAGGCTTTGTTGTTGGCTCATTATTATTCTCTTGCCTCAAACCATACTAAATGGTACGGTACCAACCAGTCGGTATGATGTCAAGCAGATTTGTGCCGGGTATTTAGGACAGACGGCATGCAAATTAATGAATGGAGCTTAATATCATGAAGTTGAACACATATGTGAACTATGGCGGGAGCTGTGAAGAGGCGTTCAGGTTTTATGAGAAGCACCTGGGCGCGAAGATTATGGGCGTCTTTCGCTGGAGTCAGATGCCGGATGCGGCGAAGCATACGCCGCCGGGCTTTGAGAACAGTGTGTTGCACGGGCGCATAACCATAGGGGAGACTGTGCTGATGGCGGCCGACGTTCCTGGGGCGCAGCCTATGCGCAGTGCTTACTTGTCGTTGTCGGTCGCCAGTTCCGATGAGGCTGAAAGGATCTACGCGGCGCTTGCGGAGGGCGGCGAGGTGTTCATGCCCATGGCGGAGACGTTTTTTGCCTTCCGCTTCGGTCAGATCCGCGACAAGTTCGGCGCCAATTGGATGATCATCCACGAGCGACCCATGCCACAGAGTTCCTGAGAGAGGTTCTAGTTTCAGGAGGCGGCGGCAATACCATGGCTGGAGACCATGGGGGCTGACGGAAGCGAATACTTCTTGGGGCCGCGCTTGCGGGCCACCAGGATGCGTACCCGCTCCAGCAGTTCTGCGGGAGTGCATGCGCCCTTGGGCAGAAATACGTCAGCTTGTCCGGCGCGGTCGTAGGCCGTCACACTGCCGGACAGGATGAGTGCGGGAAGTTGCGGGTGTATGTCCTTGGCGCGGCGCACCAGTTCGTTGCCATCCATCTGAGGCATGATGAGGTCGGTCAACAACAGGTCCAGCGAGCCGGGCAGGGAACGGAAGATCGTTTCCAGCGCCTCATGCGGATTGGTCAGTGCGATCACGCGATAGCCCCGGGTTTCCAGCAGAAAGGTTCGGACGGATAGCACTTGTTCGTTGTCGTCGACGCAGATAATGGTCTTCTTGGGGCGCATGAGTACTCGCTTCTGCCTACGGGTACTGCTAACCGGCTTCAGAACCGATCGAGCAGTACTGTCTGGCGAATTGAACCGCCATGCGCGTCTTCTGGTTGGAGGGCGCGCCGGCTGGCTGGGTTAAGGTGGCCCGCGGTCCGCGCCCGTGTACTCGGCTCGGATGGTTGGAGGCTGGTTCGGCGTAGTAGAGAGGAGGGATAATCCCAGCAGCCGCGCCCTTCAGGGCAAAGCTCTCCTGTCTGCTCCGTCTGGAGACAGCTTCCTGGCCGCCGATCGGGCTTATGCCCGGGCGACAGACCGCGGGTGCGAGAGAGAGCCGACGGGTGGCGGATTGCCACGCGGATCCCCGCGAACACAGAGTAGGGGGCTGCCGCGGACCGATGTACCGAAGTGTCGTCGGACGCTGTGTCGGATGACCTGAAACCGGTTACGTCGGGGGCCGAAAAGCCAGGTACGGTGTGCCGGAGAACCGCGACCGCGAGGCCGTCGGCTTCCCTCAACTAAATATGGTTGAGATGCGGTTACTTTACTGTTTTTGGTACTGTGATCGGTTTGCTATTGCCGGGGATTGTTTCGTTCCTCAGCGCTTCCCCACAGTACGGAGGGTTATCCATCTTGGCAACTGCGAACAGAAGACGAAAGCGAGCTTAAATTTCGCTTGCGCATTCACCGAATTTTCAAAGAGTGCTTGATTGCTGGCTATGTGCGAGATCGGGCCTGTTGATATTAAGTGCATCGCGGCAGGAAAACGCGCCCGGTTGCAATGGGAATGGTGCGGCCGCCCACGCGTACATCCCTAATGTGGTCTCCGTCGCTTGCTGCCTGGACGTAGATGCGGCTGGGGCGAAGCATCTCGATACCCTGCTCGAAGACGATCGGCTGATTGCTGGCGGCAAGTCCATGGCGAACAAGATAGGAGATGGCGCAGCCGGAGGCCGAACCGGTGGCGGGGTCCTCACCGTTGTAGAACTGCATGCGCGCGTGCCAGTCCGCGCCCGTGCCGGCAGCAGCGCGGGTGGTGCAGTAGAAAAATTTCGCGCTCGTGCGCGCAAGATACGCCTGTGCTAGCTGCTGCGGAATGGCAAGACGCGCGGATACATCCAGCGACCGCAGAGGGACGATGCAGAAGGCCATGCCGGTGGAGACGGTCTGGATGGGCATGTCAGGGTCGAGGTCGCCGATCGCGAGGCCGAGTGCTTGCGCGACTGCGGAACGATCATGCATCTCGCCGAACGTGGGATCATTCTGACTCATGGTGCCGAAGACGCCGGGACCGCCCTGTTGCGCGGAGAAGCTCACCGGGATAGGGCCAACGCGCAGGTCGAGAGTGATTTCGCTTGCGCCGTGCAGAATGGGATGATTGCCATACAGCCAGCTCGCGGTGCCAAGCGTGGGATGCCCGGCAAACGGCAGCTCTTCGCGAGTGGTGAAGATGCGGACCTGAACGCCCCGCTCGTGCTCCACCTCGGGCGCGCGTGGCAGCATGAAAGTTGTCTCGCACAGGTTGGTCTCACGTGCCAGCGCCTGCATCTCCGCGCCGGATAGGCCGCGCGCGTCGCTAAAGATGGCAAGAGCATTGCCTTCCAAAGGCTGCTCGGCGAATACATCCACCACGGCGTAGTCGTACGCTCGCTCTTCGGCTGGAATAGTTGGACTGGAGGTGGTCTCAATGAGATTTGACATAAAAGTTCCTCGAAACGTATTGTTCAATTAGACCGCAATGGAGTGAACTGCTCCAAGCCAGCCAGTCTGGCCGCGGACCAACGATTTGCCAGGACGATGATGCACTCTTCGATCTCCATGCCGCGTTGCTGTTGCTGTTGCAGATGCAAGGCGTGGGTGTGCGTATAAGCGAATCGTAACAGGCAACCATTCGATTCAACCAGCGCGGAACCCACCCACAGCCAACGAGCCGGGTGGGTTTTTCAGTTCGTGCTGGAATTTCATCCAAACCGGCGGCAAGTTCATCCAATTCGGCCCGAAGCGCATCCAATCCACGGCAACATCACACCTACGAGGAAAATAATATGTCACTGCGCATCAACGATATAGCTCCAGATTTCACCGCCGAAACTACCCAGGGAACCATCCACTTCCATGAGTGGATTGGCGACAACTGGGCAGTCCTCTTCTCGCACCCCAAGGACTTTACCCCGGTTTGCACCACTGAGCTGGGCGCTGTCGCCAAGCTTGAAGATCAGTTTGCCCAACGCGGCGCCAAGGTAATCGGTCTCAGCGTGGATCCGGTTGGCAACCATGAAAAATGGGCCGCGGACATCGAAGACGTTGGTGGAGCGAAGGTCAACTTCCCGCTGATCGGCGACCCGGAACTGAAGGTTGCCAAGCTCTACGACATGCTGGCTGCCGATGATGGCAACACCTCCGAAGGCCGCACCCCAGCCAACAACGCACCAGTGCGAACGGTATTTGTCATCGGACCAGACAAGCGCATCAAGCTGACGCTGGCCTATCCCATGACCACTGGCCGTAACTTCGACGAGATCGTCCGCGTGCTCGACTCGATGCAACTCACCGCCAAGCACAAGGTGGCCACGCCGGCCAACTGGCAGCAGGGCGGCGACGTCATCATCACCGGCGCCGTAAGCAATGAAGACGCAGACAAGATCTTCCCCGGCTACAAGACGGTGAAGCCGTATCTGCGTACAACAGCACAACCGCAGTAATTGTCTGCACCCATTGCACCGCCGCGTATGTTGAGTGATCAGTGTG
Source organism: Acidobacteriaceae bacterium (assembly GCA_035510935.1). Classification (GTDB taxonomy): domain Bacteria; phylum Acidobacteriota; class Terriglobia; order Terriglobales; family Acidobacteriaceae; genus Edaphobacter. The sequence goes on along the minus strand of DATKGA010000051.1, from coordinate 19,391 downwards.
CGCGGCGGTCAAGTAGCACCGATGGCGAAGTGGCTAACGCGCTGGTCTGCAAAACCAGTATTCGCGGGTTCAATTCCCGCTCGGTGCTCCAAATATTCCAAGTCAGAAGAAGATTGATGCTTCGCTATTGTTGCAACTCCAGTGCGCTTCGCATGCAGTACGATTTATAGGTGCCCTCACGGCACGCGAAGCACAGATTGAAGGAGGAGGCACGGCTTGCGGCGACTTGGAATTCTGCTCTCTGGGCGTGGTTCGAACTTTATCGCCATCGCCGAAGCGATCCGGGAGCGCCGCCTACAGGGAGCGGAGATCGCCGTCGTACTCTCCAACCTGCCCGATGCCGCGGGCCTTGAAGCAGCGCGCAAGATGGGCCTTCCCGCCCTCGCCATCCCATCCACCGGGCGAAAGCGCGCCGAGCACGACGCCGAGATGATTGCCGTATTGCACCAGCATCGTGTGGACCTGGTCTGCCTGGCCGGATACATGCGCATCCTCTCGCCGGAGTTTGTGCGCGAATTTCCCCACCGCATCCTCAACGTCCATCCATCGCTTCTGCCCGCGTTTCCCGGACTCGACGCGCAGGCCCAGGCGCTGGAGTATGGTGCCAAGGTTGCCGGATGTACCGTCCATTTTGTGGATGAGGCCGTCGACCACGGTGCCATCATTCTGCAGCGCGTGGTGCCGGTGCTGGATCAGGACACCGCGGAGAGCCTCGCGGCGCGCATCCTCGTCGAGGAGCACATCGCTTACCCGGAGGCAATCGCGCGCGTGCTCAGCGGAGTGTACTGCCTGGAGGAACGGCGTTACGAGTGTCGCAACCCCCAGTAGCGGGCGACAAGGCGCGAAGGCCAAGGCACGAAGGTCAAGGCGCGAAGGTCAAGCTAAGACTTACGGCCTCGACCTCAAACTGGATGGGCGGGGTGGAAGAGGTTTTGCACCGACCCCATGAACCCGAAGGCCTGTAGCAGCCAGATGACGACCAGGACGACTACGATCCCGCGAATGATTCCCTTGATTGTGCCATCCATGGGAATGAGGTCGATCAGGTAAAGCGCCAGACCGATGACAACCAGTGTAACGATAATGCCGATGATTCCAGGCGTGAGCATTCCGGTTCTCCTGCTTGCTTGGATGCAGGGAATGCGGTCAGTTCACGGGCGCGGACAGAAAATTGCGGAAAAAATTCTTCGCTGTCAAACTTCCATGATCACCGGCATGATCAGCGGTCGGCGGCTCATGTTCTTCTGGATGTATCGCTTCAGGTCGGCGCGGACCTTCTCCTTGATGACGCCGTAGTCGGCCTTTTCCTCGTCGCTGGAGGCTTCCAGGGTACGTTGCACCACCATGCGCGCCTCGGCGATCATGACGGGGTCCTCCACGGTGAATCCACGCATCACGATCTCCGGCGCCACCTCGACTTTGCCGGTGCGTTTGTTGATGGTCAGAATGGGCAGCACGATGCCGCCCTCGCCAATGTGCTGGCGGTCGCGCAGGATAATGTCTTCCACCACGTCGATGGAGCCGCCGGAATCGATGCAGACTCGTCCCACCGTGATCTTGCCGTTCTTCTGGGCGGAGTGCTTGTCCAACTCCAGGACTTCGCCGTCCTCCAGCAGAATCACCTTCTCCACCACGTCCATGGTGCCGGCCAGCTCCGCGTGACGCTTGAGGTGGCGATAGTCGCCATGGATGGGGACGAAGAACTTCGGCCGCATCAGGTTGATCATCAGGCGCATCTCCTCCTGCGATCCATGTCCGCTGACATGGATCAGGCCCTGTGTGCCGTCGTCGTGGATCACCTTGGCGTCACGCCGTTCCAGGTGGTCGATCATGCGGTAGATCGACTTCTCGTTGCCGGGGATGATGCGCGAGCTGAGCAGCACCGTATCGCCTGCATCGATGTGCGCGTACTTGTGGTTGTTTACCGCCGCCCTCGACAGCGCCGACATGGGCTCGCCCTGTGTGCCCGAGATCATCACCAGAACTTTGTTGGACGGCATATCGCGCAACTGCCCCGGGTTGATCACCAGTCCCGCCGGCAGGTCCAGATAGCCCAGGTCCTGCGCGATCTCGGTGGAGTTGTCCAGCGAGCGGCCGATCACCGCGACCTTGCGCCCATGCGCGTCGGCCAGTTCCATCGCAATCCGTATGCGGTGGATCGACGAGGAGAAGCAGCTGAAGAAGAGCTTCTTCTTGGTCTGCGCAAATATCTCGTCCAGCCGGGGACGCACTGCGCGCTCGCTCGGCGTATAGCCGGGGCGGTCCACATTGGTGGAGTCCTGCAGCAGGCATAGTACGCCCTGCTTGCCCAGCTCGGCAAAGGAGTGCAGGTCGAATGGATTGCCGTCCGGCGACGACAGGTCGATTTTGAAGTCGCCCGTATGTACCACCACACCCACCGGGGTGTGGATGGCCAGCGCCACGCAGTCCACCAGGCTGTGGGTCACGCGGATCGGCATGATGGAGAATGGTCCCAGCGTGAAGCGTCGCTCGGGCAGGATCTCGATCAGCTCCGCGTCCTCTAGCAGCCGGTGCTCCTCCAGCTTGCCTTCCACCAGAGCCAGGGTGAACTCGGTGCCATACACTGGCACGTTCAGCTCGGAGAGGATCCAGGGCAGTCCGCCGATGTGGTCCTCGTGCCCGTGGGTCAGCACGATGGCGCGCACCTTGTCGCGGTTCTCGGTCAGGTAGCTGATGTCGGGAACGACGATGTCCACGCCAAGCAACTCTTCTTCGGGAAACATAAGGCCGGCGTCGATCACGATGATGTCGTCCTGCCAGCGCAGGGCGGTGCAGTTCATGCCGAACTCGCCCAGGCCACCCAGGGGGATGATGCGTAATTTATCTTGAGCCATTGATATTCAAGTTTATCAGGTGTTGCGCCAGCCAATTTTGCATGCGACCTACAAGCTTTGATGCGCATTCACGCTTTGGGGAACTCCATCACCGTTCGTCCATCTAAAAGCGTAGCCGGACAGAGAAGATAGGCGAATGGTTGTAGGTGTTGAAGTGGGTGAGCGCAATCTGCTCACCCACGCTCAGGCTCAGCAAGAGGCTGCCGCTTCGCGTCATGGGGATGCGGCTTACAATCACACCGGGAGTGGTGAAGGTCTGCGTTTTGCCGTCATTCTTGCCGTCGTAATACGCGGTTGAATTGATCTCTGTCTCCATCCAGATGTAATGCGTGGCGTGGTACTGCAGCGCGTTGTTCCACACAATCTGGCGTCCCAGGCCGCTTGGATTGCTCACCGGCAGCGAACCGCCCAGCGACGTGATTGCATCCAGCTTGCCCCAGCCTTTGCCCGCCTCCAGGGTCGGGGTCAGGATGGCGCAACAGCTTCCATTCCCGCTCTTGCCCGTAGGCACGCTCGCTCCCAGATACGAAGTGACGATGGCGTTGCGATGTGCTGCGTTGCTGCCGTAGATTCGCACCTTCGCGCGAAAGGCAACGTCGCCAAAGCCATCCTCCACACCGGGGCTGGTATGGGTAATAAATGGCGGAGGGCTGAAGCGTAACTCGATGCGGCGAAAGGGAACGACCTGGAGGCCTTTCGTGTTGCCGTAGTTCCAGGTCTGCTGCCCGGCGGAGATGGATTGGCGGACGAAGTCCACGCGAAGGTCCTGTTCCAGGCGCGGGGCCACCGTCACAAGCGGCGTGGCCCAGTCGGGTTGCTGCGCCTGTGTGGCCTTCAGACGTGCCTCATAGCCTTTGATCCACGCAACTTGTGCTGAGGCATGCAGCGCACCAAGGCTGCCCATGACGTAGAGGATAAATGCAGAGAAGCGTAAGCAGCGCACGGTCATCTATCGCAGCAATTCCTCCAGTGTCGTCGACAAATCCGTCTTCTCGTCGCGATACTTCACAATCATCGGCGTGTAGACGCTCAGGTTCATCTGCCTGCCGTAGCCTGCGGGCACGGCGCGTGAGCCGGGGACCACCACCGCTCCCTCTGGAATAATCAGCGGCGTCTCTGCGGTCGCCTTCAGGATCGCGCGATTCACCACATCGTAGACCGGCGTGCCCCGCGTCAGTATGGTTCCCGCAGCCAGCACCGCGCCGCGCCGCACGATAGTCCCCTCATACACACCCGTGTTGCCGCCCACCAGCACATCGTCCTCGATAATGACCGGCGATGCGTTCACCGGTTCCAGCACGCCGCCAATCTGCGCCGCTGCCGACAGATGCACCCGCTTGCCGATCTGCGCGCAGGAGCCCACCAGAGCGTGCGAGTCCACCATAGTGCCCTCGTCCACGTACGCACCCGCATTGATGTACGCCGGCGGCATCATCACCACGCCCCGCGCCACATGCGCGCCTGACCGCACCGAACTGCCCCCCGGAACAATGCGTACGCCGTCCTCGGTGGTGAAATTACGCGCCGGATAGGTTGATTTGTCGACGAACGAAAGCTCGCCGCCGCCCATGTCCGTCAGTGCGCCAATGCGAAAGCCCAGCAGGATGCCGCGCTTGACCCACGCATTTACCCGCCATCCCGTATGCGCCGCCGCGTCTGGCTCCGCAGCGCGCAGCGTGCCTGCCTCCAGCGCATTGCGCAGCGCAACAAAAGCAGCCAGCGCATCCGCATCGCCAACGGCCGCAGCGCCAGCGGCAAAGTGCCGCTCAATCCGTGCCTTCAGGTCTTCCACGTCGAGATCAGCGGTTGTCATGATCAACTCCGATTGTAGCCAGAACACGGCATCGCGGCGCATCGCAATACAGTGGACGTTGTAAGCAGTCGTAACCGGTTATGTCCCGTGTAGGCATTACTTGTTAGCCAGCAATCCCAGCTCGCCCAGAATCTTCTCCAGCTTCTGGCGCATGGGCGCCGTCACCGGAACCATGGGCAGGCGCAGGTGGTCTTCGCCGTGGCCCAGCAGCGCCAGCACGGCCTTCACCGGCGCGGGGCTTGGCTCCGAGAAGTGGGCCTGCATCAGGCGGAAGTATTTGCTGTTGAGCGCGCGCGCCGTCGTCCAGTCGCCGGTTAGCGCGGCCTGCACCATCTGTGCCATCTGCGCGGGAATCGCGTTCGACGCCACCGACACCAGCCCCGCGCCACCCAGCGCAATCACGGGCAGTGTCAAAGCGTCGTCTCCGCTGAAGACCTTGAAGCCTGCGGGCGCGTTGTTCAGGATTTCGGTGATCTGTGCAATGTTGCCGCTGGACTCCTTAACCCCGATGACGTTGGATAGCTCGGCCAGCCGCAGCACTGTGGCCGGCTCCATGTTGGTGCCCGTGCGCGACGGAATGTTGTACAGCAGGAGGGGCAGCGGAGCCACAGCTTCGGCAATTGCGCGGAAGTGCCGGTACTGGCCCTCCTGGCCGGGACGGTTGTAGTAGGGGTTCGCCGTCAGGATACCGTACAGCCCTGGAATCTTCGCCAGTTTCCTGGCCCGCGCCACGGCCTCGCTGGTTGCGTTATGAGTGCATCCGCCGAATACCGGTACACGGCCCGCAGCCGTATTCACCGTAATTTCGATGACCCGCAGGTTCTCCGCCTCCGTCATGGTCGAGGCCTCGCCTGTCGTTCCGCAGGCAACCAGAAAATTGACGCCCGATTCAATCTGCCAGTTCACCAGGCGGGCCAGTGCAGCTTCGTCCAGACTGCCATCCGCGCGGAAGAATGTTACCAGTGCTGTGCCACAACCCAGGAGTTCCATAGTCTGCCAGTTTACCTTTTCTGTTTCGGGAAAGTCGCAAAATCATGCAGCGAGCTTTCGCTTTGCGCTTCTGACTGCCGGCAGTCGCACTATGGGGTTGTTTCAACCTTCGGAGGCAGCAGCCAGATCACAGCCACCACGCCAATCAGCGCCATCGACAGCAGCGGCCACAGGTATGCAAGCGGAATTGCCGCCAGATACAGGCACAGCGAGACGATCATCTTGCCCCAACTTGCATGAGGAGGGACCGCGCTCTGCGACCGCACTTCGATCCATAGTACGGAATACGTAATCGCCGGAAGAAGGCTGACTGCCGCGTACATCGCGGTAGAAAAGTGCGACAGCCCCTTGCTGCCGATCCACGCCGTAGCAAACGGAAACAGCGATAGGCAGAAGAGAAAGATCAGATTGGCCCACAGCATTCCGTGGCTAACGGTCTTCACTTCATCGATCAGGTAATGGTGGTTGACCCAGTAAATTCCTACTTGCGTGAAGGTAAGCAGGTAGAGAAATATGGTGGGCAGAACAATACGCAGGCCAGCCACGCCATCCTGCGTGGGCACCTTCAGCTCCAGCACCATGATGGTGATGATCACCGCGATCACACCGTCGGAGAAGGCCTCCAGGCGGTCCGGGCTGAGGTTCTCACTGCTCACTCCGATACCCTAGCACGGAGCGGTGCCTCTGCGCCCGTTTGCCTACAGCAGCATCCCCATGCCGCGGTTCAGTTCGCTGGGGTTCAGCGCCGGACTGTGCAGCGAAGCGGCACCGTTCGCCGAACTCGGTCGCTGATCCATGCACTTGACGAATGCGGCGCGAAACTTCGCCATCTCGTTCCTGGTGCCAACACTCACCCGCACATACGTTGGCATCGCGTCCCAGGAGCGGCCGATCATTACATTTTCGTCCAGCATAACGCTTTGGAACTCTCCGCCGGGCCGTCTTGTATCCACCATGAAAAAGTTCGCTTGCGAGCCTGGAACGAAAGTATAGCCGTGCTTGGTCAGGAACTCTAGCGTCTCCGAGCGGTTGTCCGCATTGATTTTGCTGCGCAGTGGAACCAGGTCCTTGTCGAGCAGAGCCGCCTGGGCCGCGGCCGCGCTGGTAATCGAAACACTTGCCAGGCTCGGAGCATAGGGCGCAATCGCGCGAAACTTCTGGAAGTAGTCCGGACGCGCGAACACAAGTCCAGCGCGCAGGCCCGCCATGCCATAGATCTTCGAGAAGGTCCGCGTAACGATAATGTCCTGGTCTGCCGCCACCAGGTCGATGCACGATTCCGCATCTGAGAAATGGTGGTACGCCTCGTCCACAATCACCACCGAACCGGCGGGCTTATTCTTCAGCAGCCACACGATGTCTTCCTTCGGCGTCATGGTGCCGGTCGGGTTGTTGGGATTAACAATGTAGTACGCACCGGCCTTCGGCGTTGCCGCCACCATCGCCCGCACGTCATGCGCATAGGTCTTGGTCAGCTTCACAGGGAACTTCGCAGCGCCTATCGTATCCGCTATGCTCGGTCCCTGCTCATAACTTGGATCGGCATAGACCAGCGCCCTGTCCGGGCCGATATTCGACATCAGCGCAAGGTTCAAGGCCCCGCCCGATCCTGGAAAAAGACCGACGTAGCCGCGCTTCATTCCAAACAGATCGATCGCAGTGCTCACGGTGCTCTGAATCACTTCTCCGTGGTACCGGTTTCCCATCTGCGCCGTCTCTGCGATTGCATTCAGCGCCGACTGGGGCGGTCCCAGCGGGTTCTCATTCATGCTGATGGAGACCATGTCGTCGTCCGCGAGGATGCTCAGTAGTGGCTTGTCTCCGCCTGCGGCTCCGCGAGACAGTTGCGGCGCGGTCGGGCCCGCAACGGCTGCAATTCCAGGAAGTGACGTGGCCGCGAAGGAAGCCGCACCCAGACTGTGAAGAAATGACCTGCGCGAAAGACTGGTCCGGAATTGGGTATTCATGCGGAAACTCCTCAGTAGATCGGTTCGGGAATTCGAGACGCCGATGCGGCAGAAGGATTACCAACTGGGGTGAATACACGTTCACTGACTGCAAAGCGCTTGCAGAATCTATTTGTTTGAGTTCAAGGGCGGAATTCGAAATTGCAATCGAATAAGTATCAATTTACACCAGATGTTTCGATTGTGAACACGGATTACTAAATTAATACATCGATCCTGCGTGCGCATAGGCGGCTCGACCGATTATGTAACTGATTTTGGGCTAGATTGAGCCGGAATGGATATAGCGCCGATCTTTATCTATTCCTTATATCTGTCCTGTTATCGGCGTCTAGCGATGCAATTCTTGAATTGGCGTATAGGCAGGCCACAATAATCGAGTGGCATTTCCTATCAGGAAAAGCCATCTTGAACACAGATCAAAGCTCTCTTGAGTTCGTGAAATGCTCTACACCCATTCTCCGTTGCGTATCAATGGTTCGGCTACTCCATTGGGTGCGATGCCCTCCACGTCCATCTCTGCCGAACCGATCATCCAGTCAACGTGGATCAGGCTGGAGTTAGCGCCCAGCTTTGCCAACTCCTCTTCCTTCATCTTTTCGCCACCGATCAGGCACGTCGAGTAGGCCTGTCCCAGCGCAATATGGCTGGCCGCGTTCTCGTCGAACAGCGTGCTCCAAAACAGAATCCCTGCCGCGGCAATCGGCGACGACGCCGGAACCAGCGCCACTTCACCCAGTCTGCGCGCTCCGTCGTCGGTGGAGATCAGCCGGTTCAGCGCGTCCTCGCCCGCCGTCGCCGTGGCCTCCACGATCCTTCCTCCCTCAAAGCGGCAGCGGATATTTTCAATCAACGTCCCCTGGTGCGAGAGTGGCTTGGAGGCACGCACCACGCCATCCACGCGGTCCTTGTGCGGCGTGGTAAAGCACTCCTCGGTGGGAATGTTCGGCTGGCAATATACTCCGTTGCCCGCCGTAGTTCCTCCGCCTGCCCACAAGTGCTGGTCCGCCAAACCGACGCGCAAGTCCGTCGATCCATCGCGCGACTTGAAATGCAGCGCCGCGTATCGCTTCGCATTCAGCATGTCTACACGCTGCTTCAGGCGTGCGCCATGGGCCAGCCAGTCGGCCACGGGATTGTCGCCCGTGATGCGCGACGCGGTAAAGATCGCATCCCACAGCCTGGCCACTGCCTGTTCCACCGGCTCGTTGGGGAATACCAGCTTCGCCCACTCCGGCGTGGCTGCGGCCACAATCGTCCAGTTAATCTCGTGACGTGTTATTAACTCCATCGCGGGCTTGGCCGCCTTCGACGCGGCAATGTTGGCGCGTGCCACCTTGGCCGGGTCCTGCTTCGCCAGCAGCGCAGGATTAGAACCGGCAATCGCCATGCGCGCGGCGCCGTTCCTGAACGCCGTCGCGATCGCATCGTGCATCCACCCCGGTGCATAGTCAAAACTCGCATCCGGTGCATTTTCGTAGCGAGCCAGCACACACGGATCGTCGCTGTAGAAGGTTGTCACCAGCAGAGCGCCCGCGCGATATGCGTGTTCCGTGATCCGCCGCACCAGCGGCAGCGCCTCTATCGGAGCGGTAAGCAGCATCTCCTGCCCCGCGCGCAGATTCAGGCCCACGCGCACCGCAACCTCGGCCAGGCGGTCCAGTTTTTCATCGAAGGAGAGCGAAGCAAACGAAGGCGCGGAGAGGGAAGTTGAGCTCATGCATACAGGCTAGAGCATTTCATCGAGGGATGCATAGTGCACTCACAACACGCGCGTGCATCCTCCACCCGAGGACTGCGCATTTTCACCGTGCAACAGGCCGCATCTATATCTGGCAGCTCACCATGCCGCGCTTCTCCAGGTAGCGCTGGTGGAACTCTTCGGCCTTCCAGAAGACGCACGCCGGCATCACCTGGGTCACGATCGGCCTGCGATAGGCGCCGGTTGCATTCAGCTCAGCGATCTTCGCTCTCGCCTGCCACATCTGGTCGTCGGAGTGGGCAAAGATTACGCTGCGGTACTGCGAACCCCAGTCCGGCCCCTGCCGGTTCACCTGGGTTGGGTCGTGCATTGCAAAGAAGGCATCCAGCAACGTATCGAACGTGACTCGTGTCGGATCGAAGGTCACATCCACCACCTCGGCGTGTCCGGTGTGGTCGCTGCACACATCTTTGTAGGTGGGATGTTCCATATCTCCCCCCGCATATCCTGCCGCTGTGTCGATCACTCCCGGTATCTCTGCGAAACGGGCTTCAACGCCCCAAAAACATCCAGCTCCAAAAGTCGCTCGTTCAGTTGCCACGTTGTGCTGCTCCTTTGCTGCCCCAACTTCCGCACAGGGGGCTCTCGATAATCCGCCTGCTCAATGCCCGTTTCTATATCGGTAGAATATGGTTGGATTCGCGCCCGGTTTGGTATGAATCCCTCCGACTTTTTTATTAGATGCGTTCCAGTCGATTATGTCGTCCACTGCTGTATTAAAAACCGTGAGTACAACCAGTGCCGCGAGTAGTTCTAGGCCCATTGACACACTCTCGTCAAACCCTCCTTTGGGTTACTACCCACATCGCCAACCGTGCCTGACGCAGTACGGACACAATTTCGCCCAAACCGTGCGCAAAGGCATGGTCTGACATCCACAGGGTGAAACCCGCTTCCGCTGGCGTAGTTGCTCTCGGCCCGATCCACCCCGCTGCGCCGCATCCCAGGCTCCCAACTATTTTCGTCTCTTCACTCCTGGAGTCTTCAACTGGGCAAATTCCGGAACGCGCTTCTTGGCAACCACTTTCTTACCCGCCGCCGCACGCTCCAGAGCCATCACCTCGCCTACGGTCAGTTCGCGGAACTCGCCCGGTGGCACGTCCAGACGGAGCGCTCCATAACCAATCCGCCGGATCTTCTCCACATGGTGGCCAATCTCTTCAAACATCTTGCGCAACTGGCGATTGCGCCCCTCGGTCAGAGTTACCTCATACCACGGATTGTCGCCGCCGCGCACCAGCTCCACCCGCGCCGGAGCGGTCACAATGCGGTCCCTCCGTCCGGCCCTCACCTCGTCCAGCCGTCCCCGGTCAATCACAATCCCCCGCCGAATCTGGTCCAGACCGGCGGCATCGGGCACCCCACTCACCTTCACCAGGTAGGTCTTCTCCACACCCGCAGCTGCTTTCGACAGCATATTTGCCAGCTCGCCGTCGTTGGTCATCAGCAGCAGGCCCTCCGACAGATAATCCAGACGCCCCACCGGATATAGCCTCACCCGGTCGCCATGCGGCCCAGACTTGGGCTTGGCCATCAAATCCATCACCGTCGTCCGCTTCTGCGGATCGTCCAGCGTCGTCACATAACCGCGCGGCTTGTTCAGCAGGTAGTAGCGCTGCTTCTCCGGGCCCTTCAGCAGCTTGCCGTCCACCCGGATGTGGTCGCGGCTGGCATCGTGCTTCGTCCCCAGCTCCGTGATCGTGGTGCCATTCACCTGCACCCGTCCGGCCAGGATGATCTCCTCGGCCTTCCTCCGGCTGGCAATCCCCGCCGCCGCCAGAATCTTCTGCAGCCGCTCCAGCTTCGGCTCGGGTCCCGCCGCCCCGCCCGCACTCTCAATCGCCTTCGTCATCCCAACCTCATTCTTCCGTCCGCGGACATGCTCATCGCGGTCAATGTTCCCTCTAATCTAGAACTACTTACACAATTCCGTCATCCTGAGCGAAGGGCGCAGCCCGCAGTCGAAGAACCCGCGTGCCGCCGCCCTCCGCACCCTTAAGCCCCTCATTGATTGTACCGACCCAACCCGCCTCGCGTTTTCCCATTACTGCTTCTCAGCGCGGCTACTTTGCCGCCGGCTGCGGCCGAAGGAACGTGTCCGGGTGCTCCGCTCTAAACTTCGTCACGGCTCCAGGCGCGAGAGTTGCAGCCCCGCCACGGAGCATCTGATCGTTCATCGCCTCAAAGATCAGCACCCTCGCCTTTTCCTCCTGGAGAAGGGTGAAATACTGGGTCAGCAACCCCGAGTATTCCCCGAGTTGCTCGTCCGTCATCTGCGAGAGATCCGGCTTGCAGGGCAGTGTCCCATCGCTGAACCTGCACTTGTACGCGGCGACTTCGTCTCCCCCTCGATCCGAATCCCACGTCATCTGCTGCAGTCGATCGGTCTGTAAGTACAGGCGTGCATAGCTCCGCGCCACCTCTCGTGGAAGCAGGTCGATCGCCGCGCTCTCCTTCGCAGTCGTCCATACCGCCGACAAGGGTAGTGCAAAACCGGTTAGCGGGGGAGGGGTGAACGAGGACGCGGGAAATGGTGCGGCCATCTTCTTCCGTCCCGCCAAAGTGGATTCCACCTCACGCAGTTGCGCGGCAGTTGCTGCCATGCGATCGTCCATAGCCCGCCAGTCCCTTTCCGCGAGCGTCTGGTTCTCGACCCCCTCCGCGTGCAGGTCCGCTTCCAGTTGATGCCGCTCGTGCAGATGATGCACCCACTCCACGCTCTGCTCCAGGCCGATCGCAATCAGCAGCCCCAGCGTGATTGTCCCCAGATGAATCCAGAAGTCCTTCCATGTATGCAGGCCACCAACCGGCGCATGAACATCGATCATGGGTGTCTCCTCGTGAATCCCCTCGGCCTCAACACTTTCGGTGCCGGTCGAAATGGGTTCATTCTCTGTCATAAGGGGCTTTCATGGAGTTTACATCTGGATTGCCGGGTGCTCCACATCTTGTCATTCTGGCGCAGCCACAATCTCCGTATCTTCCGTAGTCCTCGCCGCGCCCTTGTCGTACGCCAATAGGTCCCCCGGCTCGCACTCCAGCACCTCACACAGCCGCTCCAGTGTGCTGAAGCGGATCGCCTTTGCCCGCCCCGTCTTCAGTACAGACAGGTTCTGCGCCGTAATCCCCACCAGCTCCGCCAGCGTATTCAGCCGCATCTTCCGCCGCGCCAGCATCACGTCTACATTCACCACAATCGGCATCGCCTGCCCTCGCTCAAACCGTCAACTCGTTCTCTTCCTGTAGATCAACCGCCATGTCCATAAACCACGCCGCCACGATCACCAGCAGCCCAATCGGGATAATCTCAGCGCCTACCTGCATCGGCCCCATTGGCCGCGTCGAAAGAGCGCACAACACACCGACCCACCCAATCTTCATCACCCCCCACAACACACACGCAACTCCCAGCTGCCGCAGGTGGCCAACAGCCTCCCGCGTAAAGATCTCTCCGCGCGAGTAGTTGCCGAATAGCTGATGCAGTTGATAGATACACCACATCCATACCGCCGACGTCAGAGTGCTCATCGCTACCACCAGCAGCCGGCCGCTGGGCGTCAGATCGCTGATCCGGAACCACAAATCAAAATAACCAACGCTCCCTCCCCGATCCGCCAGCACGGCCACCAGCGCCATCAGGTAGCCAATCACAATCAGTACCAGTAGCCCCTTGCACCCCGCCCGCAGGATCCCACTGATCCGCCGAATCTTCCTTAGCCTCGCTTCATTTTCAGGTCGCATAAATCTCCCTCCGTTTCAAACGATCAATTCCTGTTCTTCGCGCATCTCCGCCGCCATCTCCATAAACCACGAAATCGCCACGATAATCAGGCCGTTCACCATCAGCCCCACACCAAACTCCCCTTGCCCCCGCTGTAGGTGAACGCCGGAAGCCACGCGCGGCAGCATCACCCATGCGAACTTCACCCCGCCCCACAACATGCATGCAATCCCCCACTGGCGTATCTGCCGCGCGGCGTCCTGGGTGAAAATCTCTCCGCGACTGCAATCGCCCAGCAGCTGATGCAGATGCCACACCGCCTTGATCGCCACCCCGACCGTAGCCAGGCAGAGCCCACCCACGATCAATCGCCCACCCACCGTCAACTCGCCAGTGTAAAAGGACACATGGTTGTACCCCGTAAACTCCGGCCCCCGCCCAACCAGGAAAGTCCAAAGCATCAAAGCCGCCACCACCCCCCAGAACGCCAGAACCACCTTGCAGACCATCCGCAAACCGCCGCTGATCCGTTCAACCTTCCTCTGCCTCGCCTCATTCTCAGCTCGCATTCCTGGAACTCCTCTCCGCACCACATTCATCATGCACCCGATCCTACACTCAAACAAATCTTTGTCAACATATTTTTATTGTTATTCAATAAATTTTGATTGTAATACGCGGTTGATCGCACTTATCGGTGTCTGTCCTTCACTAGCCACCTGCAACCAATAACATTATTGTTGTCAAGCCCCTCGATCCTCCAAAATCCCAATATCTCGCTCTTAACAAACAACTTCCCGCCGAAAAATAGTTGGCATAGCAGTTATGCTCCAACGCATACAATTTAAGTAGGAGGAGATTTGTCATGAGTCCGCTTCGGGTGAATGCCACCTCTGATCGCTGGGGCAAAGCACAGCAACTCATTGATTCCAGATATTTTGGAAAATAAAGCATCTACAATCAATACTTTGAGGGGAAAGTGCAGACCAAGCCCAGGCTTAAGTTACATCTTTCGAATACTTTAGGAATTAACGGGCAGGGGGGGTATACCCCCTTCAAAGGAGGATCAGACCCGCAAGCAGTTTCTCAAGATGCCTCGTCGCTCTGAACCTCTGCCTCCGCAGCCGAGGGATCTTCGGTCGTATCGTCGTATTTCGGCGGCAGGGCAGACAGGCGCCCGTCCACGATGACCTCGTCAACCACCGGCTTCGGCGCACTCGCCTCGCCCTCGGACTCGAGCCGGTCTTCGGCACTCTCCGGTGGCTCGCCCATAGACATCTCCTCCTGCTCGGCCAGTTGGCCCGCCATCTTCTCGAACTCCTCGATCGAGGGCAGCTCGGAGACGTCCTTCAGCCCGAACTTCAGCAGGAACTCGCGAGTTGTCCTGTATAGGATGGGCCGCCCGATCACATGCTTGCGCCCCGCCGTGGTGATCAGCTTGCGTGCCATCAGCGAACCCAGCACGCCGCTGGAGTCCACGCCGCGAATCTCTGAGATCTCCGGAGACGTGACCGGCTGCTTGTAGGCCACCACGGCGAGGGTCTCCAGCGATTGCAGGGTCAGCTTCAACGGCGGTTTCAGAGTCTTCACAAAGCCGCGCACCGCGTCGTGGTACTCCGGCTTGGTGGCAAATCGGAAGCCACCGGCGATCTCGCGAATCTCCAGCCCGCGGTCAGGGGTCGTATACTCGGCCATCAACTGGTCCAGCAGCACGCGAAAGTGCGCGCGCAGCCGAGCCATGCGTGCCCGCTCCGCACGCGTAGCCACTGCATCGCCGGCAGACTCGGCTTCGGGTGCCGCTTGATCGGCAGTCGCGTCAGGAGTGGATGGGATCGCCTCGGAAGCCGCCTGCCCTGCTGCATGCAACGCGTCCTCATTTTCAGCAGCGGTGGGTTCGCCAGTCGCTTGGCCAGTCGACGCATCGGACTCCGGCTGGGTTGTCGAATCAGCCTCTGTCTCGTTCAGCGAGAGAGTCTGCTGGGCCGAGACCGCGCGGTCCAGTTCCGTCTGCGCCTCGTCGCCCAGCAGACCCACCAGTTGCGCCAGGGTCACCGGCTCTTCGGAGGCGTAGATTACAGCTTCGATCTTTGCTTTCAGGCTCATGGTGTTTGCATCTACGAGTGTATAACCGCCAACGCAGATTCTTCTCTACCTCCAGTCGTCCCGCGCCGGCGAGTGCTCTGCAAAGACCTGATCGAAGCCATCTGTCTTCTTGATCAGGATGTCGCCCAGCTGTTGCGGCTGATACAGCAGCACGGCCTGTAACCGCACCAACTCGAGCATTGCGAGAAACATACAGATCAACGCCCGTGGCGAATGCGTGCTGTGCAAAAGGCGGCGCAGGCTCACAGGCCTGTCCTCCATCATCAGCCGCCGCTTTACATAGTCGATCATCTGGGTCACGGTGACCGCCTCTTCATCCACATCGAGCACGGGACGCTTGCGCAGCCGCTCCAGGACCTCTTGAAAGACACGCACCAGGTCCACGGTATCTGCGGCAATCTCCTGCTCGTCGCCTGCGTTCTGGCTGCCTTCCTGCTCACGCATAAACTCGCGCATGCCAGGGTTCGACCATGTTGCTTCTTCGATCTGATGCTTCTGCGCCAACATCTGAGCGGCAGCCTTGAAGCGCTCGTGCTCCAGCAGCCGCTCCACAAGTTCTCGGCGCGGATCCTCCGCGTCTGTGCCCGCCACATCCGAGGGATCGCGCGGCAGCAGCATCTTCGACTTGATGTGAATCAGAAGCGAGGCGGTATAGATGAACTCGCCCGCCGCGTCTACGTCGGTCTGCTGCAACTGGTGGCAATAGTCGAGAAACTGCGCTGTAATCAGGGCGATGGGAATGTCGTAAATGTCGATGTTCTGCTTGCGAATCAGGTCCAGCAGAAGGTCCAGCGGGCCATCGTATACCTGGCCTACCGTGACTGAGAAAGGCGATTGAGAGGCCTCTTGCGCCGCCGTCTTGGCTGCAGCATCGCTCACGTTCTTCGGATCGTCCTCCGGCGAAACAGGCCCGGGAAGCAGCTTAAACGGCTCAGGGATCGGAGCAATCGCTTCGTCGGCGCGCGAAGCTGATGCGGCCGATGGTGTGGCCGAGCCAGCTTCGACCGCGCCGCGTGGCTCGTCTTCTGCTGCGTCTCTAAGGGTCTTCTCTGCCATCGCTATCTCAGCCTCACTGCGGACCGAACTTGTTGCATCGTGACTTCGGCGCGCTCCCTGGCACACACTGCACCCCGCTCGAGGGCCGCCTTCACCTCTTCGGGGTTTGCCTCGAAGTGTTGCCTCCGCTGCTGGATGGGTGCGAGTTCTTTCACGACTGCGTCAGCGAGCCAGCCCTTGCACTGGATGCAGCCGATCCCCGCGGAGGTGCAGCCCGCGCGGACCTCGGTCTGCGTCTGCTGCGAGGAAAAAACCTTGTGCAGATCGAAGACGGGACAGACGTCCGGGTTGCCCGCGTCAGTACGCCGGATGCGCGCCGGATCTGTGACCATGGTCTTCAGCTTGGCACGGATGTCGGTCTCCGGGTCACTGAGCAGGATCGTGTTCCCGTAGCTCTTCGACATCTTGCGGCCATCGGTGCCCGGCAGCTTGGGCGATGGCGTCAGTAGAACCTTCGGCTCGGGCAGAATCGCCGCATAAGTCCGTGGCTCATCTTCTAATGCCACCATCTTTTCCTTATCCGATGACGAATCCGCAACTCTTCGCGTCACGGACGCAGACTTGGGCCCATAGAACAAGTTGAATCTTCTTGCGATCTCGCGGGTGATCTCCACGTGCGCGGCCTGGTCCTGGCCCACGGGCACGAAGTCCGGCTGATAGAGCAGGATGTCGGCGCTCATCAGCAATGGATAGCCGAGAAAACCGAAGGTGGCCAGGTCTTTCTCCTTGAGCTGCTCCTGCTGGTCCTTGTAGCTGGGCACGCGCTCCAGCCAACTGAGTGGGGTGATCATTCCCAACAGCAGAGCCAGCTCTGCGTGCGCCGGAACCTTGCTTTGCACGAAGATGGTGCAGCGGTTTGGATCGAGCCCTGCGGCCAGAAAATCCAGCGCGACCTCGCGCACATTCTCCTTTAGCCCGCTGGTGTCGGCGTAGTCCGTGGTCAGTGCGTGGTAGTCCGCGATGAAGAAGTAGCACTCGTACTTCGGTGCGCCATCGGCGCGGGTGGCGTTCTGCAGGTCGACCCAGTTCTTCAGTGCGCCCATATAGTTGCCAAGGTGCAGCTTGCCGGTGGGCCTCATGCCGCTCAGTACGCGCCGCGGCGCCGGATGTTTCGACTCTTCGCTCATGTTCTTCCCAATCGAAAGCGTACAGGATGCAGCCCTACTAAAGCGAGAGAAGCAGCCGGTCATAGATACCCATCAACGGATAGTAGAAGCTCGCAATCCAATGTCCGCCAAAGAGCAGCAGGAGGATCAGGCCGTACATGCCGATCTGGTTGTATACCTGCTCCACGCGATAGGGCAGGAAGTGGCGCAAAACATGGCTGCCATCGAGCGGTGGAATCGGAATCAGGTTGAAGACAAGCAGCAGCAGGTTGATCAGCACGCCGTAATAGAGCAGCATGGCCACGGGGAACAACGGAAACGAGCCGGCATCCACCACGAGGTGGTTCGCCGTCGCCATTGCGGCAGCGATGGTAGATAACCCAGCAGGTGCGGCGTGTTTGAAGACGATCAGAAGCACAAGCGCGACGGTCGCCATCACGAGGTTGCTGACCGGCCCAGCCAGCGAGGTCAGGATGTCGTCACGCCGGATGTGACGGAAGTTGCGCGTGGTTACCGGGCACGGTTTGGCCCAGCCGATCAGCCATCCGCCATAGACCAGCGAGATCAGCGGCACCAGTACCGAGCCCAGCGGATCGAGATGTTTCATCGGGTTCAGCGTCACTCGCCCCAGCATGTAGGCTGTGGGGTCGCCCAGGCGCATGGCCACGTAGGCATGTGCGCTCTCGTGCACCGAGAAGGCGAGCACCAGGACCACCACCTGGAAGAGGATCAGGACAAACTCCTGCTGGTTCATCCCTCCAGTTTACAGAAACCCGGCGAGGGTCATCCTTTCCGGCTACTCGATGGCAAACACTGCATACACGGTCGCCGTCTTCGTAATGCGCGTCGGCGAGATCGCCAGCGGCGGCAGTTCAGTGTAGGACATGTTCTCTCCCGCTGATCCCGCCAGTCCCACTCCGAGCCTGACCGGCAAAGCCGGCGCCTGGTTGCTGGCAAAGAGTAGCGCTCCCAGCTTCACATTCAGGCCCTTTGCCATCGACTCAGCCACGGCCCGTGCCCGCTGTAGCGCTTTTTCCGCAGCCTGTGTCTGGGATGCGTTCTCATCTTTTAGGTTCCAGGCAATCCGACCGCTTTGGTTCGCGCCCGCCTTCACAGCTACATCCAGCACCCGGGCCGCGTCGGATGCGTTGGCATGCACGGCCCAACTCTGCGTTAGCGACCATTTTCTCTTCGCCTTGTCCGCGTCAGTAAGCTGGTTCTGCTGAAAGGGCTGGACCTCCGCCAGACTCTGGTTCTGGCTCTCGATTGCGTCCGACGGCACTCCCGCCGTCTTCAGGGCATCCATGATCGCATTCGATGTCTTTGATCCGTCCGCATACGCCGAGTCATGGTCAACGCCATAGACCACAAATCCTACATAGACAGTCGCGACATCCGCTGTTACGGTCACACTATCTGTCGCGGTTACCGCAATAGTCCGGTTCTCCTTGCTCACCGTAATGCCATCACCCAGCGACTGTGCATTCGCCGTCCAGCCCGCAACGGTACCCGTTAGCGCAAGCAATGCAACCACACGCATCATCTTCATGGGATTCACTCTCCTGAACTATCATCTACCCCACTTAGCAGGTCGGCCATGGTCTTCTTCAATTCGCGAGAACCCAACTCCGGCGCTATTTCTATTTTGCACTTTGGGATGAGACCTCTTCCGCCTTCTCTGCCAGCCAGACCTTCATCAGCGACTGGTACGGAACATCGAGGTGGTTCGCCCGCGCCCGAATTCTGTCGAGCAGGTTCTGCGGCAGACGAAGCGAGATGGTCTTGGTCGATGGCTGAAGGTTGGGAAATTCCACGAGTGCCCCCTTACTCCAATCGACGTACTCTGTGCTGTCGATTGCCTCTCTCTCCCAGAACAACCGCTCCTCCTGCTCCGTTTTGAACTTAGGTATTTTCTTGAGAGGCTTTTTCATAAGTTGCTCGCTCCTTTCTACTCATCGGTCTCGCCGAGATTGGCCGAATCTTCGTTCTGCCGCCGCGAAGGGTGAACGCAATCCCCT